>JBKBUP010000438.1:0-519 GCA_046289795.1 Dietzia sp.
ACTTCCTGCTCGGCAACGTCAAGGCGAGGCAGCGGATGATCGCCCAGTTCGCCCTGGCGGGCGGTCTCAAGGGCCTCGTCATCGGCACCGACCATGCCGCCGAGGCGGTCATGGGCTTCTTCACCAAGTTCGGCGACGGCGCCGCCGACATCCTGCCGCTCGCCGGCCTGAACAAGCGCCGGGTCCGCGCCATAGCCACCCACCTCGGCGTGCCGTCCGAACTGGTGCTCAAGGTGCCGACCGCGGACCTCGAGGACAATGCACCGTTGCGGCCCGACGAGGACGCCTATGGGGTGACGTACGACCAGATCGACGATTTCCTCGAAGGCAGGACGGTCCCCGATTTCGCCCGCGATCGGATCGTCGGCGCCTATCGCGCGACCGCCCACAAGCGATCCCTTCCGGTCGCCGCCAACGCCGCGACATGACGGCGTCGCCTACGGTCGCAGCGGGTCCGCGGCCGACTTGGCGGCCTGCACGTCGCGCTGCCGCTCGGGCCAAGTGCTCTTGATGTAATCG
>JBKBUP010000439.1:0-517 GCA_046289795.1 Dietzia sp.
GGGGTGTTGATCCGGTTGGACGCGCACACCGGCACCGAGACGGCCTGCTTGAGGCGGGCGGTGTGGGAGCGCCAGGCGCCGCGAGGGACCTGGGTGATGATCGTCGGGACGCGTGCCTCGTGCCAGCCGATGCCGGTGTTGAAGACCGAGACGCCGGCCTCCTCGAGCGCGAGCGCCAGGTCGACCACCTCGTCCCAGGTCTGGCCGCCCTCGACGAGGTCGAGCAGGGAGACCCGGTAGATGATCGGGAAGTCGTCGCCGACCAGCTCGCGGGAGCGGCGGACGATCTCGAGCGGGAACTGCATGCGCGCTTGCGCCGAGCCGCCCCACTTGTCGGCGCGGTCGTTGGTGCGCTCGGCGAGGAACTGGTTGATCAGGTAGCCCTCGGAGCCCATGATCTCCACCGCGTCGTACCCCGCCTTGCGCGCGAGCGCGACGCTGCGAGCGAAGTCGGTGGCCGTGCGGTCGACGGCCTTCGTGGCGAGCGCGCCCGGCTTGACCGGGGTGATCGGGCTCT
>JBKBUP010000440.1:0-516 GCA_046289795.1 Dietzia sp.
GTGACGAGGCCGGTCACCGGATCACTGTCAAGCGGACCCCGGACGGCTACGCCTCCAACTGGATCTGCGACCACCTGCGGGCCGGCGACACGCTGCGGGTGCTCCCCCCGAGCGGCATCTTCAGCCCCAAGGACCTCGATGCGGACCTGCTGCTCCTCGGCGCGGGCTCCGGCATCACCCCGGTGATGTCGATCCTCAAGACCGCCCTGCGCGGGGGTTCGGGCCGGATCGTCCTCTTCTACGCCAACCGCGACGAGGCCTCGGTGATCTTCCGGGCCGGTCCAGGGCCTGCCCTCGCAGGACCAGCTGGCGAGGTTCGCGTCGTACTTCACCTCCTTCACGGCCTTCGTGTGTGGTCCCGGCCCCTTCATGAAGGCAGCCACGTCGGCACTGAAGGGGCTGGAGTTCCCGCGCGAACGCCGACACCAGGAGAAGTTCGTCTCCTTGGGTGGCAACCCGTTCGGTGATGTGGAGGAGATGCGCGCCGCGGAGGCGACGATCGCCGAGGCCGACGAT
>JBKBUP010000441.1:0-512 GCA_046289795.1 Dietzia sp.
ATGTTCGACCTGCCGAAGCCCTCGCCGGCGCCCGCGTCGACTTCCGGCGGCGCCACGAATCAGCGGCCGAACCAGGACGCAACACCGGCTCCGACTCCCGCTCCCGCGCCGACACCGACGCCAGCTCCGGCTCCGGCTCCGGCTCCGGCTCCGGCTCCGGCTCCGGCTCCGGCTCCGCCGCCGACCTCCGCGCCCGCTCCGGCGGAACAAGAGATCAAATTCGCCAACCCCTTCCAGCCGCTCAAGGGCTGGTCGGTGCGGCTGGACGATCTGACCTTCAGCCCGCAAGGCTATAATTCGCCTGTGCGGGGCCACGCCCGGGTGACGGTCACGATCCAGAACACGTCGGGCGGCCGGTTGATGCTGTCCGGGCGCTCGTTCCGCGCCATGCTGGTGGGCGGAAGCACGACCCACAGCTGTTTCAACGCCGCGATCCGCGTATCGCCCACCCAGACATCCGGGATCGAGGCCCAGACCATATCGCCCAGCGGCGGAATGGTGCTGCAGTTCAT
>JBKBUP010000442.1:0-511 GCA_046289795.1 Dietzia sp.
CACCAGCCCCAGGTGACGGCTCGGCACCACGATGTCCGGCAGCCGCGGCACCACCCCCAGCACCATCTCGTTGAGTCGCGCCCCAGTGGGTGTTGAGTTGCGCCTCCCTGGCCCAGCGAGGCGCGACTCGACATCCAGGGAGGCGCGACTCAACGAGTCGGTGATGCCGTCGCGGGCCTCACGCTCGTGGCGGGGAGAGGCGACGTTGTTCAGGATCACACCGGCGACCTGCACCCGCTCGTCGTACGTCGCGAAGCCGTGCACGACGGCGCCGACGCTTCGTGCACTCGCCGCGCAGTCCACGACGAGGACCACCGGGGCCTCCACCAGCCGCGCCACGTGGGCGGTGGAGGCGAAACCACCCGTGCCCAGGGCACCGTCGAAGAGGCCCATCACGCCCTCGATGACGGCGACGTCGGCAGGCTCGGGAGTTGAGGCTCCGTGCAGCAGCAGCGGGGCCATCAGCTCCTCACCGCACAGGAAGGGGTCGAGGTTGCGGCCGACCCGGCCT
>JBKBUP010000443.1:0-508 GCA_046289795.1 Dietzia sp.
ACCTGGCTCGAATCCGCTACTCCGTTGCATGATCCGCTACCCAATTCCGGGTAGCGGAGCGCGCAGCTGGGTAGCGGATTTTCTGGTGGGGCGGATCATGCGGCCGGGCCCAGCCCGAGGCGTTCCTGACGACGCATGGCGGTCTCGACCTGCTCGAGGATCCGCCGCGGGTGTCGCAGGTCCTCCCACGTCCACCGGATCACCAGGTAGCCGGCATCTTCGAGCTGTCGTTGCCGTCGTCGTTCGGCGTTCCAGCTGCCCCGGATCTCCTCGTGGCCGGTTCCGTACTTGGCAAAGCCATCGGCCTCACCGATCAGACGCCATTCACGCCAGAAGAGGTCCACGCGGAACCGTTCGCCGCTACGCACCCCGAGCCACACCTGTAGCTCCGGCTCCGGGAGCCCGCCCAATACCAGGATCAGCCTGATCAACGATTCCAGGACCGATTCCGCGAGACCCGTGGTCAGAGCGGGTAGCGCTCTCGCTCTGGCCACCCCGGAGCGTCCCC
>JBKBUP010000444.1:0-507 GCA_046289795.1 Dietzia sp.
GCTTGTTCAGAGCCCGGAACGAGGCCCCGATCTCCTTCTCGCGGCCCTCGAACCCACCGGCGACCTTCTCGAGCACCGCGGACTTCACGTCGTCGAGCTTGCTCTCGCGCTCCAGCTTGTCCGCGATGGTCAGCGCGGCAGCGAGGTCGCTGCGCGCCGCGGACTCGACCGCGGCGTACACGTCGTCCTCGAAGTCGAGGAAGATCGGGAAGTCCTGGACGGGCTTCGCGGCGGTCTTGGCGAGCTCGGCCTGCGCCTCGCACAGCTGCTTGATGAACGGCTTGGCAGCGTCGAGACCGCCGGCGACGACCTCCTCGGTCGGCGCCTGGGTGCCGGACTGGACGAGCTCCCAGGTCTGCTCGGTGGCCTCGGCCTCGACCATCATGATGGCGACGTCACCGGACTCGGTGACCCGGCCCGCGACGACCATGTCGAAGACGGCGTTCTCGAGCTGGCTGTGGGTCGGGAAGGCCACCCACTGCCCCTCGATCAGGGCCACCCGCACGC
>JBKBUP010000445.1:0-501 GCA_046289795.1 Dietzia sp.
CGTGCGCCACAAACAGCTGGGACCGCTCCGCGCTAGTGAGCGCGGCGGCCAGGGCAAGGGCAAGTCGAAATTGGCGGTCCAGTGGTGCGCCCGTCACGCTGCAGCGCAGCAGGCGCAGCAGCGCCTCCGCCTGCTCCAGCGCCTTGTCCCGGCCCTTGTTGGCCAGCACGTGCGCCGCGGCGGTGGCCACAAAGGGCATCAGCGCATCCAGCATCGCGCGGTCGCTCTCTGAGAAGGCAGTGCGCGTTGAAGCAACGCCATCCCGCGCCGCGTCCGCGGGCAGCCTGGCCACCACGTGCACGGCGGTGTGGCCAGCATTGTGTGGCAGCGCCGCCGGCCGCGCCAGCAGCGCATCTGTCGTCACGGGCTGGCAGCCGCCCAGTGCGGCCACCAATCGCGCTGCGCCTTCCTCATCCAGTTCAGGCAGCACCGTGACCGCCACTTGCGCATCCAGCGCGTCGCTGAGCACGCGGGCAATGAGGTCGCCCGCCTCGATTGTGT
>JBKBUP010000044.1:0-8846 GCA_046289795.1 Dietzia sp.
CTGTGCGAGGAGGACGGCCCCGTCTACCAGCTCCGCCGGTGGTACGAGCAGTTCTACGTGGACCGCGACAAGGTTGAGCCCGAGATGCAGGAGCGCTTCGAGTTCGAGGTCGACACCACCGCGGCCAACCAGTACTGGGAGAACGAGGTCGCCGAGAACATGCGCAGGCAGGACGCCGGCGAGGCCGAGATCTCCAACGAGCAGACGCAGTACACCGGCATGGCGGACGTCGCCGGGGAGGCCGCCGCCTCCCGCGGCGAGAAGTGATGTTCAAACAGCACGATTCGCGGCGCGCGCCCACCTGGGACGAGACCGACCCGGCGCGCGCCGCGCGACTGCACGCCTACACCGATCTGGACCGCGAGACCTACACCCGGGCCGGCTTCCAGCCCGTGGAGTGCCGCGCCTGCGGCTCGTGCGCCTCCGTGCGAAAGAACAGCGAGAAGCACACCTCCATCCAGTGGACCGAGGGCAGTGACCGCTCGTGCCCCGTTCTCGCCGAATGGCGTGAGGGTGGCGAGCGACCGCAGGGCGAGGACACCTGTCCCCGGATGCTCGCGAGCATCCGGTACGCCTACGCGGAGGGTCTGATCACCCTCGCCGAGGGCGTCGACCCGGCCGATGCCGATCACATGGTCAACCCGCTGTACGTCCCGGAGTGAGGCGTCCCGGAGTGACTTCCCGCCCCGCCGCATCCAAGCGATAGGCTCCCAATCCATGACCGCCACCCCACAACTCGGTTCCTTCGTGCGCGAACTCTCGATCGCCGAAGTGATCGAGGAGACCGCCGACGCCAAGTCGATCGTCTTCGAGATCCCCGCAGGCGCCGAGGACGACTTCCGGTACACCCCCGGACAGTTCCTGACCCTGCGGATCCCCAGCGACCAGACCGGGTCGGTGGCGCGCTGCTACTCGCTCTCGAGTTCCCCCACCGAGGACTCCAGGCTCAAGGTGACCGTCAAGCGCACGATCGACGGATACGGCTCCAACTGGCTGTGTGACAACGCCGAGGTCGGCATGTCCATGCACGTGCTGGCACCGTCGGGCATCTTCACGCCCAAGAACCTCGACCAGGATTTCATCCTCCTGGCCGCCGGCTCCGGCGTCACCCCGGTGATGTCGATCCTCAAGTCCGCGCTCGCGCAGGGCACCGGTCACATCGTCATGGTGTACGCCAACCGGGACGAGAAGTCGGTGATCTTCAAGGACGAACTGCAGACCCTGCAGCGGGAGAACCCCGACCGGCTCACGGTTCTCCACTGGCTCGAGTCGGTGTCGGGCATCCCCTCCCCCGAGATGATCGGCAACCTCCTGCACCCGGTGGCCACCAAGCGCCATTCGTACATCTGTGGTCCGGCGCCGTTCATGGAGACGGTCAAGGACGGGCTCCGCCGCTCGGGGGCCGACATGCACCTCATCCACACCGAGGTGTTCTCCTCGATCGAAGGCGACCCGTTCGCCGAGATCGTGATCGACGATTCCCCCTCGGAGGACGGCGCCGGACCGGCCACGGCGATCGTGGAGCTCGACGACGAGACCCACGAGGTCTCGTGGCCCCGCAACACCCCGCTCCTCGACGTCCTGCTGTCCAAGGGCATCAAGGCGCCGTTCTCCTGCCGCAAGGGCGAGTGCTCCGCCTGTGCCTGCGTTCTCAAATCCGGAGAGGTCGAGATGATCCACAACGGGATCCTCGATCCGGAGGAGGTCGAGGAGGGGTACGTGCTGAGCTGCCAGCTCCTGCCCAAGACCGATCGCGTCGAGGTCTCGTACTCGGAATAGGGACACCGGTTCTGCACCACCCCGGGCGGGTGCCGTAGCCATTGGTTGCGGCACCCGCCCGGTGCGTTGTGGAGGCGAACCTCCACGGGATTTCCTACTCCGCTCTTTACAACCATGGCGTGGGTCACATACGCTTTCGCCATTGAATGAACGTTCATTCAATGGCACGAGAGTCGCCGCGGCGCTCGTCGCCCGTCCCTTCCAAGGAGCGTCAGCATGAACGGCAACAGTCCCCCGCAGGATCCGAAGGCCCCGCAGACCCCACAGGATCCGCAGACCCCGGCGAAGAAGACCTCGCTGGTGCGGGTCGCCGCCGCGTCGTGCATCGGCACGACCATCGAGTTCTACGACTTCTTCATCTACGGCACCGCCGCCGCGCTTGTGTTCCCGTACGTCTTCTTCAGCGACCAGGACCCGGCGACGGCGACGATGTCGTCATTCGCGACCTTCGCCGTCGCGTTCTTCGCCCGCCCGGTCGGCGCGGCGATCTTCGGACACTTCGGTGACCGGATCGGTCGCAAGAGGACGCTCGTGTGGACGCTGCTCATCATGGGCATCGCGACTGTGTTCATCGGCCTGCTGCCCGGATACAACACGGGTGCGTTCGGGCTCTTCGAGGACGGCATCGGGATCTGGGCCCCGGCCCTGCTCGTGCTGTGCCGCTTCTTCCAGGGCTTCGCGGTCGGTGGCGAGTGGGCCGGAGCCACTCTGCTCGCCGCGGAGTACGCACCGAAGGGTAAGCGCGGGATGATGGCGATGTGGCCGCAGCTCGGCCCGGCGTTCGCCTTCTTCCTCTCGTCGTTCACGTTCCTCATCTTCTCGATGGCCGCCCCCGGAGCGAACGCCGACGCGGCCGACAGCGCCTTCCTCCAGTGGGGCTGGCGTATACCGTTCCTGCTCTCGGCCGTCCTCGTGATCATCGGCCTGTGGATCCGCCTCGCCGTCGAGGAAACCCCCGTGTTCCGTGATGCACAGAAGAAGGCCGCCGAGCGGGCGATCACCGAGGGGCCCGCGACCCTGCCCTTCCTCGACTCGATCAAGTACCAGTGGAAAGAGATCCTCATCGCCGGTGGCGCACTGGCCTCTCTGTTCTCGCTGTTCTACATGGGCACCTCCTTCTTCACCTCGTACGCGACCCAGCAGCTCGGCCACTCGCGGGTCTTCGTCCTGTCCACCGGCCTCGTCGCCGCGGTCTTCTTCGGCGCGACCATCGCGCTCTCCGCGCTGTACTCCGACAAGATCGGCCGCAAGAAGGTCATCGGGGCATCGTGCGCACTCGCTGTGGTGTGGGCGCTCGCGATGTTCCCGCTCATCGACACCGGTAGCGAGGTCCTCTTCGCGGTGAGCGTGTGCGTCACCCTCGGGATCATGGGGATCGCCTACGGCCCGGCCGGAGCGGCGCTGCCCGAGATGTTCCAGGCCCGCTACCGCTACACCGGTGCCGGACTCGGGTACAACCTGGCCGGCATCCTCGGCGGAGCGCTGCCCCCGCTCGCGGCCTCGCAGATGGTCGCGTCCGGCAACAGCTTCGGCATCGGCATCATGCTCTCCGCACTCTCCGTGGTCTCCGTGATCTGCGTCCTCCTGCTCACCGAGTCCAGCAAGAACGTGATGGACGCCGCCGCCGACCCGGGAGAGGAGTTCCACGAGCGGGACACCTTCGCTCGCGAAGTCCCCTGATCCGGACCTGCATCCCTCCCCGACACCGAAAGGAGTCCCCATGGACTTCCGACTCACCGACGAGCAGCGGGCGTTCCGAACGCTCGCCCGCGAATTCCTCGACGCCGAGGTGGTCCCCCATCGCGCCGCCTGGGACCGTGCCGAGCAAGTCGATCTGGACCTCATCCCCAGGCTCGCCGAAATCGGGTTCTTCGGGCTGACGATCCCCGAGGAGTACGGCGGTGTCGGAGGCGACTACCTCACGTACTGCCTGGGCATGGAAGAGCTCGGCCGCGCGGATTCCGCCGTCCGGGGCATCGTGTCGGTCTCCATGGGCCTGGTCGGCAAGTCGATCCTCGCGCACGGCACCGAGGAGCAGAAGCACGAGTGGCTCCCCCGGATCGCCTCCGGTGAGGTGCTCGGGTGCTTCGGTCTCACCGAATCGGGCAACGGTTCCGACCCTGGAAACCTGCGCACGCGCGCCGTTCGGGACGGTGACGACTATGTGATCAACGGATCGAAGGTGTTCATCACCAACGGAACGTGGGCTCACGTCTGCCTGGTCTTCGCCCGCACCGGCGGTGAGGGAGCCCGCGGCATCTCGGCCTTCCTCGTCCCCACCGACTCCCCCGGGTTCGAACGCACGGAGATCCACGGCAAGCTCGGCCTGCGCGGCCAGGCCACGGCCGAGCTCTCCTTCTCCGATGTGCGGGTGCCGGCCTCCGCGCTACTCGGCGGCGAGGCCGGCGAGGGTAAGGGCTTCACAGTGGCCATGGCCTCGCTGGACAAGGGCCGGGTCTCCGTCGGTGCGGGCTGCGTGGGGATCGCCCAGGGATGCCTCGACGAGTCCGTCAAGTACTCGACCGAACGCCAGCAGTTCGGCAGGCCCATCGCCTCCTTCCAGCTCATCCAGGACATGATCGCCCGGATGGCCGTCGACGTGGACGCGGCCCGCCTCCTCACCTGGCGCGCGGCCGATCTGCTCGAGCGCGGAGAACCCTTCGGTGTCGAGGCCTCGATGGCCAAGTACCACGCGTCCGAGACCGCGGTCCGCGCCGCCAACGACGCCATCCAGATCTTCGGCGGATACGGCTACATCGACGAGTACCCGGTGGCCAAGTACATGCGGGACGCCCGCGTGATGACCCTCTACGAGGGCACAAGCCAGATCCAGAAGCTCCTCATCGGCCGCGCCGCCACCGGCGTCAACGCCTTCCTCTGACCTCCCCACTCCCCCATCCAGCCCCAAGGAGAACATCATGAGCAAGACCTATTCCGACATCACCTACGTCGTCGAGGACCGTGCTGCGGTCATCACGATCAACCGCCCGGACCGCTACAACGCCTTCCGCGCCCAGACCGTCGAGGAGCTCACCTGGGCCTTCCGCGCGGCGATGGCCGACAGCGCGGTCTCGTCGGTCATCCTCACCGGCGCCGGCGAGAAGGCCTTCTGCACGGGCGGCGACGTCAAACAGCGCGCCGAGACCGGCGACTACGGCCCGTCCGAGTCCGGGATGTTCGAGATCGGCTACCTGCACAAGCTCATCCGAGACCTACCCAAGCCCGTCATCGCCGCCGTCAACGGCGTCGCCGTTGGCGGGGGGCATGTGCTGCACGTGCTCTGCGACGTCTCGATCGCGTCCGAGACCGCCCGATTCGGCCAGTCCGGCCCCAAGGTCGGATCCTTCGACGCCGGCTTCGGCTCCGCGTACCTGGCCCGAGTCGTGGGCGAGAAGAAGGCCCGTGAGATCTGGTTCTGGTGCCGCCTGTACTCCGCGCAGGACGCTCTCGACATGGGACTGGTCAACAAGGTGGTCCCGGCAGACCAGCTGATGGCCGAGGCCAAGCAGTGGGCGGCCGAGGTGGCCGAGAAGAGCCCCACCGCCATCCGCTTCCTCAAGCAGTCCTTCAACGCCGACACCGACCACCAGGCCGGCTTCTCCAACATGGCAATGACCGCGCTCGACCTCTTCGGCTCCACCGAGGAGGCCCAGGAGGGTGCCAACGCCTTCGCCGAGAAGCGCCCCGCCGACTTCGCCAAGTACGTCTGAGCCCCGGCCGCCGCCACCCCACCTTCAAGGAGCACACCATGATCCAGCGAACCGTCCTCGTCACCGGCGCCGCCTCCGGCATCGGCCGCGCCACCGCCCTCGCCTTCGCCGCCCGGGGGCACAAGGTCCTCGCCGTCGACCTCAACGGTGGGGCCGCCGAGGAGACCGCCGCCACCGACCCCGAGCACATCACAGCCTTCACCTGCGACGTATCCGACCGCGCCCAGGTCGAAGCCCTCCGCGATTCCGTCACCGAGAAGGTCGGCGCGCCGGACGTCCTGGTCAACGCCGCCGGGTGGGATCGGACCGACAAGTTCCTCAACGCGAGCCCCGAGTTCGCCGAGAAGGTCGTGGCGATCAACTACATGGGCCCGGTACACCTCGCGTCGGTGTTCCTGCCCGCCATGACCGAGTCCGGCAACGGTGGCCGCCTGATCTACCTCGCCTCCGACGCCGGTCGCGTGGGCAGCTCGGGCGAGACCATCTACGCCGGCGCCAAGGGAGGCGTGATCGCCCTGACCAAGTCGCTGGCGCGAGAGATGGCCCGATACGGCATCACGTGCAACTGCGTGTGCCCCGGGCCCACCGACACGCCGCTGTTCCGCGCGCAGGACGAGAAGCTGCAGGAGGCTCTCATCCGCGCCATCCCGCTGCGCCGTCTGGCCACCCCCGAAGAGGTCGCCGCACCCGTGCTGTTCTTCGCCTCCGAGGACGCCTCCTTCATCACCGGACAGGTCATCAGCGTCAGCGGTGGCCTCACGATGGCAGGTTGACATGAACTACGACCCCGCCCCGTACCGAGAGTTCTTCGAGAAGGACGTCACGTACATCAACGCGTTCTGGCGCAACACCACCCGGTATGCGCAGCGTCCCGCGCTCACCGACCCGGTGACCGGCGAGACGATCGACTACGCCGAGTTGGGAACGCGTGTCCGACGCATCGCCTCCGGGCTGCTGGCCGCGGGCATCGGCCCCGGCGACGTCGTGGCCTACCAGCTCTTCAACGGCGAGGAGTTCGCCGAGCTGTACCTGGCCACCCAGGCGATCGGCGCGGTGGGGTCGCCCATGAACTTCCGCCTCGCCGCGGGGGAGACCGCGTACATCCTCGGTCTCAGCGCACCCAAGGCGTTCGTCTACGACACCTCGCTCAACGGGATGATCTCGGAGGTCTTCGAGCACGCGACCTACCGGCCGGCGCTCATCGTGGGCGTCGGCGACGCCCCGGGCGTCGAGGTCTCCGGCAGCACCACGGTCCCCTGGTCCGCGCTGTCCGTGGATCCGGTCGAGCTCGCGGAGACCGGCGTCACGGTGTGGGACGAGACCACCCGCCTCTACACCAGTGGAACAACGGGCATGCCCAAGGCAGTGCCGATGAACAACATGATCGAGGTCTTCTCGGCGCACGACGTGATCATGCACTTCCCGCTCACCCCCGAGGACACCACGCTCAACATGACCCCGTGGTTCCACCGCGGCGGGCTCTACGCGGGGGGGCCCAACCCCACGTTCTACGTGGGCGGGCGCGTGGTCCCCATGCGTGCCTTCGACCCGGCGCTCACGCTCGACATCGTCGAGCGCGAGGGGATCACCTTCCTCATCGGTGCGCCCACCAACCTGGCGATGCTCACCGTCGAGCAGGAGAGGCAACCGCGCGACCTGTCGACGCTGCGCGGCATCGTCACCATGGGCTCCCCGCTCGAGCGGGAGGCTGCGCTCCGCTACCAGAAGGTCCTCAATCCTCGGATCTTCAACGGCTACGGCACCACCGAGGGCTTCTGGAACACCTTCCTACGCCCGGGCGACGTGGCGGAGAAGGCCGGCTCCGCCGGCAGCGCGTGCGTCGACGACGACGTGCGGGTGGTCCAGCTGTTCGAGGACCGTCTGGCCGAACCGCACGAGGTCGTGGACCGCGACGGCGAGGAGGTGGGCGAGGTCATCATCCGCTCGCCCAAGTGCGCCAACACCTACTTCAACGCCTCCGAGGAGGAGAACGCGAAGTTCAACAAGGGGTGGCTGCACATCGGCGACCTGGCGACCTGGGATGCACAGGAATTCGTCACCATAGTCGGCCGCAAGGACGACATGCTGGTCTCGGGCGGGGAGAACGTCCACCCGGTCCAGGTCGAGGAGGCACTGAACAGCCACGATTCCGTGGGCGACTCGCTGGTCGTGGGTGTTCCTCACGAGAAGTGGGGACGCATGGTGGTGGCGTTCATCGTGCCGGCCGCCGGCGCGGAGCCGACGGTCGCGGATCTCGACGCGCACTGCCGGTCCCATCCCATGCTGTCGGACTTCAAGCGTCCCCGCGCCTACCGGTTCGTGGACTCGCTGCCGGTCACCGCCACGGGCAAGAAGGTCCACTACAAGGCCTCCCGACAGGCCGCCGACGACTACGCCGCGGGTCTCTTCACCGACACCCCCTCACCCAGCACCAGGAGCTGACGTGCCATGAGCACCACGACAAAACCCCCCGCGTTCGACGCACTCGACCCGCTGTCCATCGACTCGTTGCTCTCCGACGATGAGCTGGCAGTGCGGGACACCGTCCGCCGCTTCTGCAACGAGCACGTGAACCCCCACGTCGCCGACTGGTTCGAAGCCGGTGACCTCCCCGGGTACCGCGAGCTCATGAAGGGTTTCGGCGATCTGGGAGTCCTGGGCATGCACCTTGACGGCTACGGCTGCCCCGGATCGTCCGCGGTCCACTACGGACTGGCCTGCCTCGAGCTGGAAGCCGCCGACTCCGGCATCCGCTCGTTGGTCTCCGTGCAGGGATCGCTCGCCATGTACTCGATCTACAACTGCGGGACCGAGGAGCAGAAGCAGCGGTGGCTGCCCGGAATGGCCGCCGGCGAGATCATCGGCTGTTTCGGCCTCACCGAGCCCGACGTGGGTTCCGACCCCGCCGCCATGAAGACGCGGGCCCGCCGAGACGGCGACGACTGGATCCTCGACGGCCGCAAGATGTGGATCACCAACGGCTCGATCGCCGACGTCGCCGTGGTCTGGGCCCAGACCGAGGAGGGGATCCGGGGCTTCATCGTCCCCACCGACACCCCCGGCTTCCAGGGCAACACCATCCACCACAAGCTCTCACTGCGCGCCTCGGTCACGGGCGAGCTGGTGATGGACGGCGTCCGCCTGCCCGCGGACGCGCTCATGCCCGAGGTCGTGGGCGTCAAGGCCCCGCTGTCCTCGCTGTCGGAGGCGCGCTACGGGATCATCTGGGGAGCCATGGGCGCCGCCCGTTCGGCGTGGCAGTCCGCCCGCGACTACTCCATGCAGCGCACCCAGTTCGGCAAGCCGATCGCCGGCTTCCAGCTCACCCAGGCCAAGCTCGCCGACATGGCGCTCGAG
>JBKBUP010000044.1:8945-15101 GCA_046289795.1 Dietzia sp.
CTGCACAAGGGCCAGCTGCTCTCGCTGCACCTGGGCCGACTCAAGGACGGTCCGGGACTGCGCCCGGAGCAGGTGAGCTTCGGCAAGCTCAACAACACCCGCGAGGCCATCGAGATCTGCCGCACGTCGCGGACCATCCTCGGCGGCAACGGCATCTCGCTCGAGTACCCCGTGATCCGTCACATGGTGAACCTCGAGTCCGTCCTCACCTACGAGGGCACGCCTGAGATGCACCAGCTCGTCCTCGGACTGGCCTTCACCGGCCAGAATGCGTTCCGATGAGCGCGCGGGCGGGATACGAGCCCGAGCACCACGCGGTCCGTGAGGTGGCCCGGGACTTCGTCGCGGCCACGATCGCACCGAGACACGAGGAATGGGAGACCGCGCACGGCGTCGACCGCATGCTGTTCACGGAGGCCGGCAAGCTGGGCCTCCTCGGTTTCTCCGTCCCGGAGGAGCACGGTGGCCCGGGCGTGGAGGACTACCGCTACAACGCGGTCCTCATCGACGAGGTCGCACGCGCGGGCGCCGCCTCCGAGGCGATCGCCTTCTCGCTGCAGAACGACGTGGTCCTGCCGTACCTGACGGACATGACCACCGAGGAGCAGAAAGCGCGATGGTTGCCCGGCGCGGTCTCCGGCGAGACCATCCTCGGGATCGCCATGACCGAGCCCGGCACCGGGTCGGACCTGACGGGCATCCGCACCTCCGCGGTCCGTGACGGCGACACCTACGTGGTCAACGGCGCCAAGACCTTCATCTCCAACGGTCAGAACGGAGATCTGTTCGTGGTGGCCGTGCGGACCTCGCCGGACCGGCACAGCGGGCTCTCGCTGCTGGTCGTGGAGGCCGACACCCCCGGTTTCGAACGAGGGCGCAACCTCGACAAGATCGGACTACACGCACAGGACACCTCGGAGCTGGCCTTCACCGACATGCGGGTGCCGGTGGAGAACCTGCTGGGCTCGGAAGGGCAGGGCTTCGGGCAACTGGTCCACAACCTGCCCCAGGAGCGGCTGTCCCTGGCCGTGGGCGCGGTCGCCGCCGCCGAGGGCGTCTTCGCCAAGACCATCGAGTACGTCAAGGAGCGCAAGGCCTTCGGCTCTCCGATCTCGTCCTTCCAGAACACCCGGTTCGTCCTGGCGCAGATCTCCACCGAGTTGGACCTGGCCCGCACCTACCTGGAGGACTGCATCGCCGAGCACGTGGTGGGAGAGCTGACCGCGGCCCGCGCCGCGCGGCTCAAGATGTGGACCACCGAGCTGCAGGTCAGCGTCGCCGACCGGTGCCTGCAGCTGCACGGCGGCTATGGCTACATGCGCGAGTACCGGGTCTCCCGGGCGTTCGTCGACGCCCGGATCCAGACCATCTACGGCGGGACGAGCGAGATCATGAAGACCATCATCGCCAAGGACATAGGGCTCTGACCAAGGGTGACGCCGTGCATTACGGTGGTGAACAGTCCCTCACCGCCGATGTCGTCGGGACGATCCACGAAAGGGAAACACAGCCCATGACAGCTTCCAGTGCGGGTGGCGATGTCGACGATGTCGTACGCCGGGCCCGAGTCTCGTCCCGACGTCGTCAGCTCCTCGAGGCCGCCGTCGCGGTCATGGAGCGCACTGGGTTCCACCAGATGTCCATGCAGGCGCTGGCCGAAGAGGCGGAGGTCAGCGTCGGGTTGATCTACAAGTACTTCGGCAGCAAGGAGGAACTCCTCCTCGACGCCATCGTGGGCATCCTGGAGGCGTTCTCGGATCAACTTGCCCCGGCCATGGACGCCGCCGGCGACGATCCTGTCGAGCGGATCGCCGCCGGCTTCGACAGATACGTGCGCATCATCGACGCCAACCGTCGCGCGGTGGCGCTCACGTACCGGGAGAGCCGCACCCTGCCACCCGAGGGGCAGGCCCGGATCATGGAGCTCGAGGTGGCCACGGCCGCCCCACTTCGGGAGGCCGTCGAGGCCGGCATCGCCGCGGGGATCTTCACCCCGGTCGACGTGGATCTCATGGTCTATGACCTGGTGATGCTCGCCCACGCCTGGGCACTCAAATACTGGCACTTCGGTCGCCTCTACGACCTCGACACCTACATCCGCAAGCAGTTGCTCTTCGCTTTCAACACTCTGATCCCCGTCGACGGCCGCACGCCGTACCGACATCACTTCGTCCTGGAGACCCCATGAACTCCCCCGTTCCCGAGACCCCAACGCTCCACGTCGCCATCTCAGACGGCGTCTGCCTCGTCACGATCAACCGTCCGGAGGTCCGTAACGCCCTCTCCACTCAGGTCCTCACCGACATCACCGCGGTACTGGACCATGTGAGGGACGACGACGAGGTGTCCGTCCTCGTGATCACCGGCGCGGGCGACAAGGCCTTCATCGCCGGTGCCGACATCACGCAGCTGCAGCACTACACCCCGTCGACTGCGCTGGAGTCCGCGATGCAGTGCGCGTTCGACGCGATCGAGGACTTCCCCAAGCCCACCATCGCAGCCATCAACGGATTCGCGCTGGGAGGCGGCTGCGAGCTTGCTATGTCGTGCGACATCCGCATCGCCTCCGAGTGCGCGAAGCTCGGTCTGCCGGAGACGAACCTCGGCGTACTCCCCGGAGCGGGCGGCACCCAGCGACTGGCGCGCCTGGTCGGGACGGGTCGGGCGATCGAGATGATCCTCACGGGTCGGTTCATCGACGCGGAGGAGGCACTACGCATCGGTCTCGTCACCTCGGTGGTGGCACCGGACGCCCTGCTCCACGCTGCCCGTGAGACCGCAGCGACGATCGCCGCCAAGGGGCCGCTGGCCGTACGTCTGGCCAAGCTGGTCGTTCGCGCCGGGATGGACGCCGACCAGGGCACCGGCCAGGTGGTGGAGCGCCTGGCGCAGGCCGTCTTGTACGGCAGCGAGGACAAAGCCGAGGGGACCGCCGCGTTCCTGGGCAAGCGCACCGCCGAATTCCAGGGGAGGTGAACCACGTGTCGACGATCCGCACTGTCCTCGTGGTGGGCTCGGGGGCCATGGGCTCGCAGATCGCCATGGTCTGTGCCAATGCCGGGCTCACGGTGACCTGCACCGACCTCGACCAGTCCGCGCTCGACCGCGCCGAGTCCATGCTGCGGGCGCGCATGGAGTCCAACGTCGCCAAGGGCCGGATGACCGCCGCTCAGCGCGACGCCGCCTTCGGCCGGCTCACCCTCACCACCGACCGGGACGCCGCCGCGCGAGTGGCCGATCTGGTGATAGAGGCCGCGGTGGAGAAGCTCGACATCAAGCGCTCGCTCTTCGCCGAGCTGGCCGCGCTCGCTCCCGAGACGGCGATCCTGGCCTCCAACTCGTCGTCGTTCGTCCCCTCGTCCATGGCCTCGGCCGTGTCGCGCCCGGAGCGGTTCTGCAACATCCACTTCTTCAACCCCGCACTGGTCATGAAGTGCGTCGAGGTGGTGCGCGGACCGGAGACCTCCGACGAGACAATGGCCGCCGCAACCGCGTTCGTGGAGGCGATCGGGAAAATCCCTGTGGTGCTGGAGAAGGAGATCCCGGGCTTTGTGGCCAACCGGATCCTCGGCGCCGTTCGGGACGAAGCACTACACCTGCTGGAGGGCGGATACGCCGACGTCGAGGCGATCGACACCGCGTGCCGTACCGCGCTCGGCTACCCGATGGGCCCGTTCGAGCTCATGGACCTCACCGGGATCGACATCGGCTACTTGGTCAAACAGCAGCGTTTCGCCGAGTCCGGCGACCCGAAGGACCAGCCCGCCGAGGCGGTCGCGCGGCTGGTCGAGCGCGGCGACCTGGGCCGCAAGACGGGCAGGGGCTGGTACACCTACTCCGAATCCGGCGAGAAGCAGGGCGTCAACCCGCTCTAGGCGGTGACCGTGACCGAGACGACCCTCCGGCGAAGACTCTCCGGCGACGACACCCCGGCGTGCCTGATCAGGCGTTCGCCTGCTCCTTCTGGATCTCCAGAGCGATGTCGATGAGCTGGTCCTCCTGGCCGCCCACCAGACGCCGCTCGCCGGCACGGATGAGGATCTCCGACGACGGCACGCCGTAGCGGTTCGCATGACCCTCGGCGTGCTTGAGGAACGACGAGTAGCAGCCCGCGTAACCGAGCATCAGCGCCGACCGGTCGACCACGCACTCGGTCGGCATGAGCGGCCGCACCACGTCCTCGGCCGCGTCGGCGATCTTGAAGAAGTCCACGCCGGTGGTGATACCGAGTTTGTCGCACACGCCCACGAGCGCCTCGACGGGAGTGTTGCCGGCGCCCGCTCCGAAGCGGCGGGTTGAGCCGTCGATCTGCTGAGCGCCGGCGCGGATGGCCATGATCGAGTTGCCGACGCCCACGTCCAGGTTCTCGTGTCCGTGGAAACCCACCTGCGCGTCGTCGCCGAGCTCAGCGACCACCGCCGCGACCCGGTCGGACACCTGGTCCATGACCAGCGCGCCCGCCGAGTCGACGATGTACACGCACTGGCACCCCGCGTCCGCCATGATGCGGGCCTGCTTGGCCAGCACCTCCGGAGGTTGGGTGTGGCTCATCATGAGGAACCCGACGGTCTCGAGCCCCAGCTCGCGGGCGTATCCGAAGTGCTGAATCGAGACGTCGGCCTCGGTGCAGTGGGTGGCGACCCGGCAGATCGACCCGCCGTTGTCGCGCGCGGCGAGGATGTCGTCCTTGATCCCCAGACCCGGCAGCGTGAGAAACGCGATCTTGGCCTGCTTCGCCGTCTCCGCCGCGACCTTGATGAGGTCCTGGTCGTAGGACTTGGCGAAGCCGTAGTTGAAGGAGGCACCGCCGAGGCCGTCGCCATGGGTGACCTCGATGACGGGGACGCCGGCACCGTCGAGCGCGGCGACGACGTTCCGGACATCGTCGACGGAGAACTGGTGGCGCTTGTGGTGCGAGCCATCGCGCAGGGACGAGTCGGTGATGCGGATATCGAGGTCGGAGCTGTACGCGCGGGCGTCGGCGTTGTACGGGTTGCTCTTGTCCATGGTTCTCATACTCCGAGCTTGGTCTTGGCGAGCTTGGTCTTGGCGATGTCCTCGCCGACCTTGGTGGCGGCGGCGGTCATGATGTCGAGGTTGCCGGCATACGGCGGGAGGAAGTCTCCGGCGCCCTCGACCTCGACGAAGATCGCGACGCGCGCCATCCCACCGGTGATCTCGGTGGGCGGGTCGAACTGGGGCTCCTGGAGCAGCCGGTACCCGGGAACGTATTCCTGGATCTCCTTCTCCCGCTTACGGATCGCGGTGGTGATGAGGTCGTGGTCGGCATCCTCGGGGATCGCGCAGAAGATGGTGTCCCGCATGATCATGGGCGGCTCGGCCGGGTTGAGGATGATGATCGCCTTGCCCCGCTTGGCGCCGCCCACCCTCTCGATGGCGAGCTTGGTGGTCTCGGTGAACTCGTCGATGTTCGCCCGGGTGCCGGGCCCCGCCGACTCCGAGGAGACGGAGGCGACGATCTCCGCGTACTCCACCGGCACGACCGAGGACACCGCGTGGACCATCGGGATGGTGGCCTGGCCACCGCAGGTGACCATGTTGTGGTTGGGAGCGTCGACATGCTCGTGCAGGTTCGCGGGGGGGATCACCATCGGGCCCACCGCGGCGGGCGTGAGGTCGATGGCGATGATGCCGGCCGCCTCGTACTTGGGTGCGTACGCCTTGTGCACGTAGGCGCTGGTGGCCTCGAACAGCAGGTCGGGCTTCTCGCCGCCGGCCTCGATCGAGGCGAGCAACTCGTCGGCCCCACCGGACATGCACGTCAGTCCGTGGTCGGCGGCGCGCCTCATCCCCTCGGACTCGGCGTCGATGCCGACCATCCACTTGGGTTCGAGGTACTCGCTGCGCTCGAGTTTGTACATGAGGTCGGTGCCGATGTTTCCCGACCCGACTATCGCGGCGGTGAGCTTGGTCTTCTCTGTCATATCGACAGTCTCACCGCGAGGATCACCCGCCACAATTGCGCGTGCCGCTCAGCGGAACAACCGGCGCGACAGAAACCGGAGGCCTACGTCAGGCGGGGCGGGGGCGTTCGGTTCCTGGTGGGTTGGTGAGGTGTCCGTCGGGGGTGATGAGGCGGTCGAGGTGGTGTCGCCATCGGTGGTCGAGGATGTGGTTGCGGGCCTGGGCCAGGGG
>JBKBUP010000045.1:0-15074 GCA_046289795.1 Dietzia sp.
ACCCCGACGACCCGACCGGCAAGTCCACCATGCGCCGGGTGGCGGACGTGTTCGACTGCTGGTTCGAGTCGGGGTCCATGCCGTTCGCGCAGGTCCACTACCCCTTCGAGAACAAGGAGTGGTTCGAGACCCACAACCCGGGCGATTTCATCGTCGAGTACAGCGGCCAGACCCGCGGCTGGTTCTACACACTGCACGTGCTGGCCACCGCGTTGTTCGACCGCCCGGCGTTCACGCACGTCGCCGCGCACGGGATCGTGCTGGGCAACGACGGCCTCAAGATGAGCAAGTCCAAGGGCAACTTCCCGAACGTCAACGAGGTCTTCGCCCGCGACGGCTCCGATGCCATGCGCTGGTTCCTCATGAGTTCGCCCATCCTCCGCGGCGGCAATCTCGTGGTGACCGAACAGGGCATCCGCGAGGGTGTCCGTCAGGCCATGCTGCCGCTGTGGAACTCCTACAGCTTCCTGCAGCTGTACGCCGCCGAGCGGGCCACCTGGCGCACCGACTCCCGGCACGTCCTGGACCGCTACATCCTGTCCCGGTTGGCCACGACCCGGGACGCGATGACCGAGGCCCTGGACGTCACCGACATCGCCGCGGCCTGCGATGAGCTGCGGCAGTTCGCCGACGCCCTGACCAACTGGTACGTGCGCCGGTCCCGGTCCCGGTTCTGGGCGGGGGAGTCGTCGGGCCAGGATTCCCGCGACGCGTTCGACACGCTCTACACCGTGCTCGAGACCACGATGCGGCTCGCGGCCCCGCTGCTGCCGCTCATGTCGGAGGTCGTGTGGACGGGGCTGACCGGCGAGGAGTCGGTGCACCTGGCGGACTGGCCGGCCGCCGACGAGCTTCCGCGCGACGCCGGGTTGGTCGAGGCCATGGAGGCCGTTCGGTCGGTGTGCTCGACCGTCTCCTCGGTGCGCAAGGCCAAGCAGCTGCGCGTGCGCCTGCCGCTCAACTCGCTCACCGTGGCGATGCCCGATGCCGAGCGGCTCGAGCCGTTCGCCGGGATCATCGCCGACGAGGTCAACGTGCGGCACGTCCACCTGACCAGCGACGTGGCCGCCCACGGGCGGATGGAGCTGGCCGTCAACGCCCGCGCCGCCGGGCCGCGGTTGGGCAAGCAGGTGCAGGCGTGCATCAAGGCCGCCAAGACCGGGGACTGGTCCGAGTCCGACGGCGTGGTCACCGCCGGCGGCGTCGAGCTGCAGGAGGGCGAGTACGAGCACCGTCTGGTGGCCGCCGACCCGGAGTCCACGGCGGCGCTGCCGGGCGGCGCCGGGCTGGTGGTCCTCGACCTCACCGTCACCGAGGAGCTGGAGGCGGAGGGCTGGGCCAAGGACCGGATCCGCGAGATCCAGGAGGCCCGGCGCGGTGCCGGGTTCGACATCTCCGACCGCATCCGGGTGCGGCTGGAGGTCCCGCCGACTCGCCGCGAGTGGGCCGACCGCCACGCCCAGCTCATCGCCGGAGAGGTCCTGGCCACGGACTTCGGGGTGGTGAACTCGCTGAACCCGGACGACGGTGACCCCGCTGAGCTCGCCGAGGGCGTCAGGATGACGCTGGCCCGGGTCTGAACCGGACCGGGCCTGAGCCGAAACGGGAACCGACATGGCTGACGGGCAGGACCGCTGGGTCCTGCACGTGGACATGGACGCCTTCTTCGCCTCCTGCGAGCAACTGACCCGGCCGACCCTGCGGGGTCGCCCGGTGCTCGTGGGAGGTGTGGGGGGTCGCGGCGTGGTGGCGGGGTGCTCCTACGAGGCCCGCGCCCGCGGTGCACGCTCGGCCATGCCCTCCCACCAGGCCAGACGACTCGTGGGCCCCTCGGCCGTCTTCGTCTTCCCCCGGATGGCGGTGTACCGCGCGCTGAGCCGGCGGGTGTTCGAGGTGTTCGCCGAGCACGCGCCGGTGGTCGAGCAGGTCTCGGTGGACGAGGCGTTCCTCGAACCGCCCGAGCTGCGTGGCGCCGACGTCGAACGGACCCGCCGGTGGGCGCAGGACCTGCGGGCGGCGATCCGCGAGGCCACCGGCCTGCCCGCCTCGGTGGGGGCGGGCGCGGGTAAGCAGTACGCCAAGATCGCCTCCGAGCTGGCCAAGCCGGACGGGGTCGCGGTGGTGCACCGTCGGGACCACGGCGAGGTGTTCGATCCGCTCCCGGTCCGGAGTCTGTGGGGCGTGGGGCCGGTGGCGGGGGAGCGGCTGTCGCAGTTCGGGATCGCCACCATCGGGGATCTGGCCGCGATGGACGACGACGACGTGGTCCACGCCCTCGGTCGGACGGTGGGCCCGGCGATCGCCCGGATCGCGCGGGGATACGACGACAGGCCGGTGCACGAGCGGGCCGAGGCCAAGCAGATCAGCGCCGAGAGCACCTTCGCGGCCGATCTCACGACCGCCGGTCAGGTGGCCGTGGCGGTGCGCAGGTCGGCGGAGGGTGCGCACCGCCGGCTGTTGGGCGACGGCCGCGCGGCCCGGACCGTGACGGTCAAGGTCAAGCGCACGGACTTCACGTCGATCACGCGCTCGTACACCCTGTCGGCGGGCACCACGTCGCTGGAGACCATCGTCGCCGTGGCCCGGTCGCTGGCCCCCGACCCTCTCGACTTCGGCGCGATCCGGCTGCTGGGCGTGGGTCTGTCGGGGCTCACCGAGATCCACCAGGACGCACTGTTCGAGCAGGAGTTCCTCCCCGGGGCTCGGAACGTCCCCGCCCACGACGAGGACGAAGACCTCCCCGACATCGTGGGGGTGGGTACCACCGTCACGACCGACGACGACGATGACGCGGCCGCCGCCCCGGGTGGGACGGCGGCCGCGGACGACGCACTCCACCCGCCCCCGGCGATCGGGGCCTGGCGGCAGGGGCAGGAGGAGAGGTTCCGGACCGGTTCGGACGTGCGTCATCCCGAGTTCGGCCACGGCTGGGTCCAGGGCTCCGGGCACGGCCGGGTGTCGGTCCGGTTCGAGACCGCGGTCACCGGGCCCGGTCGGATGCGGACCTTCGCCGACGACGACCCCGGTCTCGAGGTCGCCGACCCGCTGGACTCCCTCGGTTGGTGACCCGGGCTCCGCCCCCGGCTCCGCCCCAGGTTCGCCCCGGCTCTGCGTCGAGGCGGGGGTCTACTCCTCAGTTGTAGAGGTGGTACCGGGACCACTGCCTGCGGACCTCGGCTGCGCCGGCCGCCGGGCCGGCCGCCGGGCCGGCCGCCGGGCCGGCATCCGCGCCGGGGTCCGCATCGGTGTCAGCGAGCGAGAGCAACGCGGTGAGCAGTACCCGTGCCTGAGCGGAGCGCAGGTACCCGCAGCTCAGGACACCCCGCTTCGCGAGTTCGGCGCCCCCGCCGGGTCCGGAGTACGTGGCGGTCGCCTCGCCCCGCGGCACCCGACTCGCGGTCACCACCACGATGTCCGGGCGCTCGACCGACAGTTCCGTCACCGCCTCGGCGACCAGTGGCGGGAGGTTGCCGGACCCGGTCCCCTCGAGTACGAGCCCGCGGGCCCCGGCATCGACACAGGCCCGCAACGCCACGGCGTCCGAGCCTGGTGGGCAGGTCACCACGTCCACCCGGGTGCCGACGAAACGGGCGCGGCCGGGAAGGGTGGGTCGTTCGAGTTCCGGCGGCAGGCCCTCGACGGGCATGTCCGGGGCGTTGCGGGCGAAGGCGACCGGCTCCGTGGTGTGCCATTTCCGCACCCCTCGGGCCTGGAGGATCGCCCGTCCCAGGACAACGAGGACCCCGAGACCACGTGAGACCGGGTCGGCCGCGAGCAGCACCGCGTCGAGGAAATTGGCGGGTCCGTCGGAATCGGGGTGGTCGGCGGGCAGCTGCGCACCGGTTACCGCGACCGGACGGGGGTCGGTGTGGTGGAGGTCCAGCGCCATGACCGAGTCCTCGAGGGTGTCGGTCCCGTGGGCCACCACCACCCCGGACACACCCGGATCGGCCAGGACGTCCGCGACCGCGTCGACGAGGCGGTCCCATTCCGCGGGGCCGAACGTCGACGAGTCGGCGTCCAGCACGGCCCGGGCGCTCACCCGTACCGAGGCGGGCAGCACTGCACGGAGATCGTCGAGCATCACCTGCGTGGCCACGTCCGAGTCGCCTGCCACCACGACGCCTCCCGGCGCCGTGGAGGCGGTGATCGTGCCACCGGTGGTGCAGATCACGACGTGGGGGGTGTCGGTGCTGGTCTCGACGCTGTTCACCCGGTCCACAGTGGTGGGCTCGGGACCCGTCGTCAACCACCCGGGCCGTGGACGATGGAACAATGGCGCATCACGACTCGTTGGGCCGGTGAACGGCCCGACAGCTGCACATCACGACGAAAGGACCATGCGTGAGTCTTCGACGGACCATTGCCGCAGTCTCCCTGTCCGCCTTCGCCCTTGGCGGCCTCGCCGCATGCGGCGGTGACGACGACGGGGGGCGCGAGACGGCACCGGCCCCCACGACGAGTGCGCAGGAGGTCGCCGCCGTGCCCACCGCCGAGGAGCTGTCCCAGCTGCTCGCACGGGCTTCCGACCCGGCGGTGCCGTTGGAGGAGAAGGTCGACCTGGTGGAGGGCGGTGCCGAGGCGCCCGAACTCTTCGATCAGATCGCCGCCCTCAAGGCCGAACAGGGCGCTGACGTCATCATCACCGGTGCCGCGGAGGGCGACATCCCCGGCACGCTCATCGCCAACGCGGTGATCATGCAGCCCGGGCAGGAGGACATCAACGTCCAGGCGCAGTTCATCCAGCAGGGCGGCCAGTGGCAGTTGCAGCAGTCCTTCGCCTGCGCGCTCATCACCAACGCCGGGCTCGAGCCGCCGGCCACCTGCCAGGTCGCCTGATCTCCTGAGGCCGCCCCTTCTAGCCCGCGCGGCGGAACTCCAGTACCGACTCCTCGTCGTATGTCGTCCGTCGGCCCGATTCCGGGTCCACGTACACGGCACGCGTCGAGGACTCGGTCGTTCCTTCCACCGGCAATGGCGCCCGCAGGTCCACGGTGAGTTCCCCCGAGCCCCCGACCTCGTATGACTCGACCTCCAGCGTCACGCCCGGCCCACCGTCGGGCGCCGGCGCCTCCAAAGTCTCGGCGGTGTCCGGTGCGCTCGCCTCCATGCTGACGGTGGCCACGTCGCCGTCGAGGGCGGTCAGTTCGTAGGTGACGACCCGCGTCGGCGCTACCGCGTCGTCGACGGTGCGGGTGACGGTCCATCGGGCACCCACCCCGATCTCCTCCGTCGGCCAGGCGACGGTCGCGTCCGACACGGCGTTCGCCGTGATCTCCACTCCTGCCCGGGCGGCGTCCGTCGCGGTGGTCGGCGCCTCCAGCGAGAGGCCTCGCACGATGCCGTCGGCACTGCGGGTCCAGGTGACCGCGAACCCGGGAGCGGTGGCGAACTGGGCCGAGCGGAGCTCGTCCACGGAGGTGAAGTCCTGGGCCGTGACGGTGGCGCGCTGGGCGCCGTCGACATCCGGCTCCGACAACCCCTCGACGGTCAGCGTCTGCTCGGGGGTCTCGTCGATCCTCGCCTCCGAGCCCGGCACGGTCGTGCGAGCCGTCGCCGACCTGGTGACGGCGACGGTCACCGGTTCACGTGACGGGGCGTAGGCCAGTACCCGCAGTTCTCCCGAGCCCTCGTCGAGGAGTTCCACCGCGGGGGCGGGGCCGGGGTCCACCTCCACCGCCGGTTCCAGAGCCTGGTCCTCCTGCGAGCTGACCGCCTCGTCGCCGGGGGAGTCACCGTCGTCCGCACACGCGGCCGTGGAGGCGACCAGCGCAGCAGCAAGGGCGGTGACGAGTAGACGGCGACCGGTTCGCGTGGGTCGGGAACGGCCGGAGGGAAGGGGTGTTCGGGGGTTCACGATCCCCGAGCCTAGAGGGTCCACCCACCGGGCCACCCGGGCCCGCCGGGGGATCAGGGATACTGGACCGCATGACGGAGACCAACGGGACGCGGTCCGACGCGCCGGGACCGATGCCCGAGGGCGCCCGCGCCCACTTCTTCCGAGCCGGGCCGCTGGTCATGCTGCTGATCGCCGCGGTGATCGTGATCGCCGACCAGATCACCAAGGTCCTCGCCGTGGCCACACTGGAGGGCGGGCAGCCGGTTCAGATCGTCGGTGACACGGTGCGTCTGCTCCTGCTGCGCAACCCGGGTGCCGCCTTCTCGATGGGCACCGAGTTCACCGTGGTGCTCAGCGTCGTGGCCACCGTGGTCGTGTTGGGGCTGCTGTGGTTCTCGCGACAGGTCCACTCGCGGTGGTGGGCCCTGGGACTCGGCCTGATCCTGGGAGGCGCCGCAGGCAACCTCATCGACCGGTACGTCCGCTCGCCCGGGGTGCTGCGCGGACACGTGGTGGACTTCGTCTCGGTGGGCTGGTGGCCGGTGTTCAACGTGGCCGACTCGAGCCTGGTCGTCGGTGTGATCGTGGTGGCCGTCGCCGTGTTCAAGGGAGTGGAGTTCGACGGCTCGCGCGGGCCGGGTGAGAACACCGCCGTCGCGGCGGACGATCTCGACGGCAGAGACCTCGAAGACCGCAGAGACCTCGAAGACCGCAGAGACCACGAAGATCACGGAGACCTCGAAGACCGCAGAGACCGCAAGGGTGGCACCGATGGGTGAGCTCCGCACCTTCCCCGTCCCCGACGGTCTGGACGGGATGCGGGTCGACGCGGGGATCGCCCGCCTCCTCGGGATCTCGCGGACCGCCGTCGCCGACCTCGCCGGTGAGGGCAAGGTGCTGGTCGACGGCAATGCCGTGGGCAAGTCCGACAAGCTCACCGGGATGTCGTGGATCGAGGTCGAGATGCCAGATCCGCGGGCCGAACCCGCGGTGGTCGCCGAGCCCGTGGAGGGGATGGCGGTCATCTATTCGGACGCCGACCTCGTCGTCGTCGACAAACCCGTCGGCGTGGCCGCGCACGCCTCCGTGGGCTGGACCGGACCCACCGTGATCGGGGGCCTGGCGGCCGCCGGGTACCGCATCTCCACCTCCGGGCCGCCGGAGCGCAAGGGGATCGTCCACCGGCTCGACGTGGGCACGTCCGGCCTGATGGTGGTGGCGGCCTCGGAGCGCGCGTACACGCTGCTCAAGCGGGCGTTCCGCGACCGCACCGTCGACAAGACCTACCACGCCCTGGTCCAGGGGCATCCCGATCCGCTGTCCGGGACGATCGACGCACCCATCGGCCGCCACACCTCCAACGACTGGCGGTTCGCGGTGACCTCCGACGGCAAACACTCGATCACCCACTACGACACGCTCGAAGCGCACCAGGCCGCGACGCTGGTCGAGGTGAAGTTGGAGACCGGCCGCACCCACCAGATCCGTGTGCACTTCTCGGCCCTGCACCACCCCTGCGCCGGCGACCTGACCTACGGCGCCGACCCGGTGCTGGCGAAGCGACTCGGGCTCGAGCGGCAGTGGCTGCACGCGGTGGGGCTCGGGTTCGAGCACCCGGGCACCGGTGAGCGCGTGGACTTCGCCAGCGCGTACCCCGACGACCTCCAGCACGCGCTGGACGCTCTCCGCCCGGCGTGAGCAGCCCCGCGGGCACCAGCCGGGCGACCCCCCGATCTGCTGCCCTGCGGGTTCTCGAGATCGCGGGCGTCGGCGTGGTGATCGTCCTGGCACTGGTCGCCATCCTCGCCGCGCTGCGCACCGAGCTCCCGCGCAGCCCCGGGGTGATGAGCGACGCGCTGGGCCCGGAGAACGGCGAACTGGTCGAGGACTACCTCGCGCGTGCAGACAGCTCTCTCGACGGCGGCAGCGATAGTGACCACGACGAGACCGCCGACGAGGACGGTGACGCACCCAGGTGGGCGCTCGTCACGGCGGGGTGGGCGTGGACTGTTCCCGAGGCCGCGGGCGTGGTCCGAGAGCTTCCCCGCGTCTCCGGGCTCTACGTCCAGGTGCCGGTCGACGGCGTCGCCATGCCCGTGACCGGCGTGACGCTGGCCGAGCCGGTCGCAGGGGAGGCGGGCCGCGAGCCGGTGTTCGATCGTGGCCTCCGGCACGTGGTCGAGCGATTGGACGGCGACACCCCCGCGGACCCCGGGGGCCCGACCCCGCCCGACGCCGACCGCGCGACTGCGACCCACGCGCTCACCGTCTCGAGGATCCGATCCGGGGCGCCGGCGATCATCGGTCTGCTCGCCCGGGGCACCCCGGCTCAGCTGCGAGCCGTGGCCGAACAGCCGTGGGTGCGGGCCGTCGAGGCACTGCCCGCCGACGCGGTGTGGGAGCGCTTCGCCGTCCGCCCCCTCCAACCCCAGCAGGTCGACGCCGCGTTCCCGCTGCCCGACGACGCTCCCGTGCCGCCGACCTGAATCCTCCGGGACTAGGGTGGCGCGGGTGAACGAGGACGGCGGGACGATCCGCGAGCAGGATCCCGCCGATCGGTCGGTGGCGGTCGGGATGCTCGCCGGGGTTCTCGCGTACACGCTCTGGGGTTTCTTCCCGGCGTTCTTCCCACTGCTCGAGCCCGCCGGTCCGGTCGAGATCGTGGGTCACCGGATCGTGTGGTCACTGGTGATCATGGCGGTGGTGCTCACCGTGATGCGGCGGTGGCGAGAGCTGTGGGCGCTCGACCGCCTCTCGTGGGCCAGGATCGCCGGCGCCGCCGCGTTCATCACGGTGAACTGGGGCGTGTACGTGTACACGGTCAACTCCGAGCGGGTCACCGAGGCCGCGCTGGGCTACACCATCAACCCCCTGGTGAGCGTCCTCCTGGGAGTCCTGGTCTTCCGCGAACGACTGAACCGCCCACAGGTGCTCGCGGTGGCCCTCGCCGTCGTCGCCGTGGGCGTCCTCACCGTGGGGTACGGACACTTCCCGTACCTCTCGGTGCTCCTCGCGGCGAGTTTCGGCATGTACGGGGTCTTCAAGAAGAAGTTGCGGGTGCACCCGGTGGTGGGGATGACCGGTGAGGTGCTGATCATCGCCCCGCTCGCGCTCGTCGTGTTGGGGTGGCTGTGGGCGACCGGGGCGGGCACGTTCGCCGGACACGGGGTGGGGCACTCGGCGTTGCTCGCCACCTCCGGCCTGGTGACGGTGGTGCCGCTGCTCCTGTTCGCTGTGGCGGCCCAGCGGATCCCGCTGGCCACCGTGGGCATGCTGCAGTACATCATCCCGGTCCTCCAGATGGCCTGGGGACTGCTGGTGGTGGGAGAGCGACTGGACGCCGTGCAGTGGGCGGGCTTCGCCTTGATCTGGGTGGCCGTGATCGCGTTCACGCTGGCCGGGAGGTCGCCACGCTCGGCCCGTGCCGGCGTTTCGGGTCGTGTCGTAGAACCGACCTAGACTGGGCCGGACAAGCCGTAGGAGGAATGCTGCGTGGGCGGATCCCAGTTCGTGCATCTGCACAATCACACCGAGTTCTCGATGCTCGACGGGATGGCGCAGATCAACCCGATGTTCGCGGAGGCCAAGAGGCTCGGGATGCCGGCGGTGGGCATGACCGACCACGGCAACATGTACGGGTCCTCGGACTTCTACAAGCAGGCCAAGAAGACCGGGATCACACCGATCATCGGGATCGAGGCGTATGTCGCCCCCGAGTCGCGGTTCAACAAGAAGCGCGTGCTGTGGGGCGAGAAGCACCAGAAGGGCGACGACGTCGCCGGCTCGGGCGCCTACACCCACATGACCATGGTCGCCGAGAACGCCACGGGCCTGCGCAACCTGTTCCTGCTGTCCTCGCTGGCCTCGTACGAGGGCCAGCTGGGCAAGTGGGCCCGGATGGACGCCGAGATCCTGGCCGAGCACTCCGAGGGGATCATCGCCACATCGGGCTGCCCCTCCGGCGAGATCCAGACCCGCCTGCGCCTGGGCCATCACAAGGAGGCGTACGAGGCGGCCGAGAAGTGGCAGTCGATCTTCGGGAAGGACAGCTTCTTCCTGGAGCTCATGGACCACGGCATCGACATCGAGCGGCGGGTCCGGGAGGACCTGCTCAAACTGGGCAAGGACCTGGGGATGCCGCCCCTGGTGACCAACGACTGCCACTACGTCACCCGCGAGCAGTCCCACGCGCACGAGGCGATGCTGTGCGTGCAGACGGGTAAGACCCTCGCCGACGAGAACCGCTTCAAGTTCGACGGTGACGGGTACTTCCTCAAGTCCGCGGCCGAGATGCGCGCCCAGTGGGACACCGAGGTCCCTGGTGGTTGCGACAACACGCTGTGGGTGGCCGAGCGGGTCCAGCCCTACGACGAGATCTGGGCCCCCAAGGACCGGATGCCCAAGTTCCCCGTGCCGGAGGGCGAGACGGAGGACACCTGGTTGGCCCGGGAGGTCCACAAGGGTCTGGAGTGGCGCTTTCCCGCGGGGGTTCCCCAGGAGTACCTGGACCGCGCGGAGTTCGAGCTCGAGGTGATCAAGGGCAAGGGGTACCCCGGGTACTTCCTGGTGGTCGGTGACCTCATCGAGTACGCCCGCTCCATCGGCATCAAGGTCGGCCCGGGCCGCGGGTCCGCCGCGGGTGCACTCGTGGCGTACGCGCTCAAGATCACCAACATCGATCCGATCGAGCACGGACTGTTGTTCGAGCGGTTCCTCAACCCGGAACGGCCGTCCGCGCCGGATATCGATATCGACTTCGACGACCGTCGCCGCGGCGAGATGATCCGCTACGCCAGCGACAAGTGGGGCGCCGACAAGATCGCCCAGGTCATCACGTTCGGCACCATCAAGACCAAGGCCGCCATCAAGGACGCCGCCCGCGTGAACTTCGGCCAGCCCGGATACGCGATCGCGGACCGGATCACCAAGGCCCTGCCCCCGGCGGTCATGGCCAAGGACATCTCCCTCTCGGGCATCACCGACCCCAAGCACGAGCGGTACGGCGAGGCCTCGGAGGTCCGCCAGCTCATCGAGACCGACCCGGACGTCAAGCGGATCTACGACACGGCGCGCGGACTGGAGGGCATGGTCCGCCAGGCGGGTGTCCACGCGTGCGCGGTGATCATGTCGTCCGAGCCGCTGCTCGACGTGATCCCCATGTGGAAGCGTGCGCAGGACGGGGCCCTCATCACCGGGTGGGACTACCCCTCGTGTGAGGACATCGGCCTGCTCAAGATGGACTTCCTGGGCCTGCGCAACCTCACGGTGATCGGCGACTGCCTGGAGAACATCAAGACCAACCGCGGCGAGGAGATCGACCTCGACACGCTCAGCACCGACGACCAGGCGACCTACGACCTGCTGGCCAGCGGCGACACCCTTGGCGTGTTCCAGCTGGACTCCGGCGGCATGCGTGAGCTGCTCAAGCGGATGAAGCCCACCGGCTTCAACGACATCGTGGCCGCGCTCGCCCTGTACCGACCCGGCCCGATGGGGATGGGGACGCACTGGAACTACGCCGACCGCAAGAACGGCAAACAGGAGCTCACCCCCATCCACCCGGAGCTGGAGGAGCCGCTCAAGGTGATCCTGGGCGAGACCCACGGCCTGATCGTGTACCAGGAGCAGATCATGGCCATCTCCCGCGAACTCGCGGGATACACGGCCGGTGAGGCCGACGGCTTCCGTAAGGCCATGGGCAAGAAGAAGGCCGAGGTCCTGGCCGCCGAGTACGAGAAGTTCTCCGGCGGGATGTTCGAGCGGGGATTCTCCAAGGCCGCGGTCGACGCGCTGTGGGGGACCATCGAGCCCTTCGCCTCGTACGCGTTCAACAAGTCCCACGCCGCCGGATACGGCCTGGTGTCCTTCTGGACCGGTTTCCTCAAGGCCAACTACCCGGCCGAGTACATGGCCGCCCTGCTCACCTCCGTGGGCGACGACAAGGACAAGGCCGCGCTGTACCTGTCCAACTGCCGACAGATGGGCATCAAGGTGCTACCGCCGTCCGTCAACGAGTCGCTGACCAACTTCGCGTCGGTCGGGACGGACATCCGCTTCGGTATGGGCGCGGTCCGCAACGTCGGCTCCCACGTCGTGGACTCCGTCGTGACCGCGCGCAAGGAGAAGGGGGCGTTCACCGACTTCTCCGACTACCTGGCCAAGATCGATCAGACCGCGTGCACCAAGAAGGTCACGGAGTCGCTGATCAAGGCCGGTGCGTTCGACTCCCTAGACCATCCCCGCAAGGGACTGTTCCTGGTCCACGCCGACGCGGTCGAATCGGTCATGTCCACCAAGAAGGCCGAGGCGGTGGGCCAGTTCGACCTGTTCGGCGGCGGAGACGCCGACGACGCGGGGGGCGCCTCCGCCTTCAGCGACGTGTTCGCGGTGAAAGTCCCCGACGAGGAATGGGACATCAAACAGAAACTGGCACTCGAGCGGGAGATGCTCGGCCTGTACGTCTCCGGCCACCCGCTGGACGGGCTGGAGTCCGCGCTCGCCGCCAAGACCGACACGTCGATCGCCACCATCCACGAGGGCGAACTCCCACACGGCACCGCGGTGACGATCGGCGGGATCATCTCGGGCGTGGACCGGCGGGTCAACAAGAACGGCGAGCCGTGGGCGATCGTGACCATCGAGGACTTCAACGGCAGCGTCGAGGTGCTCTTCTTCCCCAAGACGTACCGTCTCGCCGCCCTCGACATCGCCGAGGACGCGGTCGTCCTGGTCAAGGCGCGCATCAACATCCGCGAGGACCGCGTCTCGGTATTCGGCGACACCCTCGAGGTGCCGGACCTGGTCGTGGGGGGCAACGGTGCCCCGCTGGCGCTGACGCTGCCCACGCGGATGTGCACCATCGAGACCGTCACCGCCCTCAAACAGGTCCTCGGTCGGCACCCCGGACCCTCCGACGTCCACCTGCGGCTGGTCAACGGGAATTCCTCCACGGTGTTGCGGCTGGACGACCATCTGCGGGTCGAGACGTCGTCCTCCCTCATGGGGGATCTCAAGGCGCTGCTCGGGCCGGGCTGCCTCACCGGATGACCAGTTGGCGGTGACGACCGGCGCGGTGGGACACTGGTCGTCGTGACCGTCACCGACTCCGCCGCGACCCAGGTAGTGACCCCCGACGACATCGACATCGCCGCCCGCCGGATCGGCGACGTGATCCTCGCGAGCGACCTGCACCCGAGCGAGCGGCTGAGCGAGCGGACCGGCGCGACGATCCTGCTCAAGCGCGAGGACCAGCAGGCGGTCCGGTCGTACAAGATCCGTGGCGCGTACAACCTGATGTCGCAGTTGACCGGGGACGAGCGCAGCGCGGGCGTGGTGACCGCGAGCGCGGGCAATCATGCCCAGGGTGTGGCCTTCGCCTGCCGGAGCCTCGGGATCAACGGCCGCATCTACGTCCCCACCAACACCCCCAAGCAGAAGCGTGACCGGATCCTCGCCCACGGACGCAACTGGGTGGAGTTGGTGGTCACCGGCGTCAACTTCGACGCGGCCCAGACCGCCGCCCGCGCCGACGCCGAGCGGACCGGCGCCACGATGGTCCCGCCGTTCGACCACCCGGACACCATGGCGGGCCAGGGAACGATCGCGGCGGAGATCCTGGCGCAGCTCGACCGGGTCCCCGACGCCGTGGTGGTGCCGGTCGGCGGCGGCGGTCTGGTGGGCGGGCTCGCCACCTACCTTGCCGAGTACGCGCCCGACTGCAAGATCATCGCGGTGGAACCCGCGGGCGCACCCTCTCTGACCAGGGCTCTGGAGGCGGGGGAACCGGTCACCCTCGACACGGTGGACACCTTCGTCGACGGTGCGTCGGTGGCCCGGCTCGGCGACTTCCCGTTCGGGGTGATCTCGTCGATGACCGAGCGGATCCAGGTCCTCACGGTGGACGAGGGCGCGGTGTGTACGGCGATGCTGGAGCTCTACCAGAACGAGGGGATCATCGCCGAGCCCGCCGGCGCGCTCGCGGTCACGGCGCTGGACCAGCTCGACATCGACGAGGGCGCGACGGTCGTCTGCATCGTCTCGGGCGGCAACAACGATGTCTCCCGGTACAGCGAGATCATCGAACGCTCGTTGGTGCACCAGGGGCTCAAGCACTACTTCCTGGTCAAGTTCCCGCAGGAGCCCGGCCAGCTGCGTCGCTTCCTCGACGAGGTGCTGGGCCCGGAGGACGACATCACCCAGTTCGAGTACCTCAAGCGCAACAACCGCGAGTACGGTGCCGCCCTCGTGGGCATCGAGCTCGGCTCCGCCACGGGCCTGCACTCCCTGCTCGAGCGGATGGACGCCTCCCGCATCGACTGCGAGCAGCTCGAACCCGGCACCGCGGCGTACGAGTACCTGACCTGACCTGAGCTGACTCGGCCCGGGCCTACCGGATCTCCCGACGGGTCCTCACCACGGCGAAGCCGAACGCCTGGCAGAACACCGAGTCGTCGTCGGCGACCGCGCCCGAGGCCAACACCGCCTCGCCGGTCAGCGGGACCCGGCACGGCTCGGTGCCCAGGTTCACCACCAGTGCCAGCGAGCCGCGGTGGATCACGAGCCAGCGGCCGTCATCGCCCTCGACCCCGCACTCCACCCGCACCGACCCCAGCCAGGGATCGCTGAGTTCGGGCTCGGCCCGCCGGAGGGCGATGAGCGCGCGGTACACCCGCAGGATCTGGGCGTGCTCGTCCTCCGTCTGCTCCGACCGGTCCAGCACCGACCGCCGGAACGTCTCCGGGTCCTGCGGGTCCGCCACCGTGGCCGGGTCCCACCCCATCTCGGCGAACTCGCGGGTCCGGCCCCGGCGCACGGCGTCGGCCAGCTCGGGCTCGGGATGTGAGGTGAAGAAGCAGAACGGGGTCCGCGCTCCCCATTCCTCGCCCTGGAACAGCATCGGCGTGAAGGGCGAACACAGCACGATCGCGGCCTTGGCCAACTGCTGGGCCGGGGTCAGGTTCACGGACGGCCGGTCGCCGGCCGCGCGGTTGCCCACCTGGTCGTGGGTCAGGGTGTAGGCCACGAACCGGCTGCCCGGCACCCGACCGACGTCCAACGGGCGGCCGTGCACCCGCCCCCGGAATTGCGACCACGTCCCGGCGTGCAGGAACGCCCCGGTGAGCACCTGCCGCAGCGACTCGAGGGAGCCGAAGTCCGAGTAGTACCCCTGGCGTTCTCCGGAGACTGCGGCGTGGACCGCGTGGTGGACGTCGTCGTCCCACTGCCCCTGGAGCCC
>JBKBUP010000046.1:0-15072 GCA_046289795.1 Dietzia sp.
CGCGGGTACGGGCCGGCGCGGTTCGCCGCGCATTCAGTGGCTCTGGGCGCGCGCCCGGACCGCAGCACGTTCCCCGCGCAGGCGCCCTGCCCGGTGTTGATCGCGGGGGCGTCGCACGACCAGGTGGTGCCCACCGAGGAGCAGCGTCGCTGGGCTGAGTCCAACAGTGCCGAGGCGAACCGTGCTGGGGCGAACCGTGCTGGGCCCAACAGCGTGGCCTACGTGGAGATCCCGGAGACCGGGCACATGCTGCCCGTGGAGGCGCCGGAGGAATTGGCCGCCGCGATCAGCGACTGGTGGCGTCGCACCGAGGCCTGATCCGGGTCGATCGCGGGCCGTCGAGGTTGTCGTCGTTGTCGTTGTCATCGTCGTCGTCGCCCTCGTGCCGACGGCTCACCCACTCGCCGAACACGGCCGATTGTCAAGATCGTCCCTCGCCGGAACCGCCCGGACGGTCTAGAGTTCTTGCCCAGAAGGCGGGGTGGTCGTCTATGGCTTCTCGAAATCGAGCGTTGTCCCAGAGTCCCATCATCGGGCCGGGGGACAGAGCGAAGCGGGCGTTGCGGGAGCTCGACGACCAGATCTTCTCGGACGTCGTCCTGCGGGAAGTGCATCGCCGCGGAGCGTTCGGCAGAGTCGCCAGGCAGATCGATCGGGCCATGAAGACGGTCCGGACTCCGGTCGGTGACACGCTCCGGGGACCCGGAGGCGCCGCGACTGCAGGCACAGTCTCTCGTCGTGCCAGCGCGGTGCGTGTCTCCATTGCCCGGGGCGCCGTGATGCAGGTGCCTCACGCGTGCTCGATCGAAGCGGCAGAGATCCTCGCGCGGCGGGGCGTACTGGATGGTTCCACCGCCGCCGAAGCTCTGCGGAGGTTCGCGCGCGACGGTCGCCTCATCGTCCTCCGCGGTGACCGGAGGTGGGTGTACCCGCGATTCCAACTGGACCACGTCGATCCGCGCGACCCGAACAACATCGTCTGCGCGGTCAACCGGATGCTCGATGCCGGGCGTTATCCGGAAGTGGCGACCTCCTGGTGGACCACTCCGTCCGCCCTTCTGCCAGGTCGGTGCGCGCCCGTGGAGTTACTCGGAGAAGACCACGACACACTGCGGAAGTGTGCGGCCGCCTACGCCGCCGGCGCTGATCTCTAGGGTCAGCGGGGGAGCTGCCCGTCGTCCACCTTGACGACGGTCCCGGTGACCGCCTCCGACGCGTCGGAGACGAGGTAGAGCAGGGTCGAATCGAGCTGTTCGGGCAGGCCGAGTCGCCTGCGCGGGAACCCGGGGGCGATGTCACCGACCCGCGAGAGCATGCCGTCCGTCATCTCCGACTCGAAGACCCCCGGTGCGATGGCGTTGACGTTGATGAGCTTGCGCGCCCACTCCACGGCGAGCGTCTCGGTCATCCGGCTGACCGCCGCCTTGGTGGTCGAATAGAGCGCGGCCCCGTCGCCGGCGTAGTGGTACGCCGCCATCGAGGAGATGTTGACGATCCGGCCCGGCAGCTCGGCCGCGATCAACCGGCGGGCGACCCCGGTCGCCATGAGCCACGGGCCACGGACGTTGGTGTCCAGGACGGCATCGACGAGCTCCAGCGACATCTTGTGTGCGCGCTGCGCGTCGGGGATGCCGGCGTTGTTGATCAGGATTTGTGGAGCGCCGAGTTCCTCGGTCACCTCCGTGAGGCAGGACTCGACGGATGCCGGATCGGCGACGTCGAGCCGAACGCCGTGCGCCTTACCTCCGCGTTGGCCGATCGCCTCCACGACCTGCGCGATCCGGTCCGTTCGTCGCCCGGTCACGACGACGGTCGCCCCCGCGTCCGCCAGCACGTGGGCGAACCGGGTGCCGAGGCCGGCGGTCGATCCGGTGACGATCGCGACGCGACCGGTGAGGTCGACAGAAGTCATGGGGTGTCCTATCCGTGGGGTGAGGTGGAGAGTCAGAGCATCTGGCCAAGCAGATCAGGCGAAGAGGTCGGGCAGGCCGTCCGAGACGCGGTCCGGGAAGTCCGGCTCCTCCTTGGCGAGGAACGCGGAGACGCCCGCGCGGACGTCGGCGGACGTGCCGCGGGTGTAGATGCCGATGGACTCGGCGCGGTGGGCCACCTCGGGGTCGGGCGCGCCGAGCATCCGCCACATGAGCTGGCGGGTCAGCGCCGCCGATACCGGTGCCGTGCCGCGCGTCATCTCGCGGGCGACCTCGATGGCGCGGGGGAGGACCTCGTCGGCGGGCACCAGTTCGCGGACCAGGCCCCGCTCCAGGGCTTCCGCGGCGAGGATCGTCCTGCCGCCGACTGTCCACTCCACGGCGGTCGAGATGCCCACCACCCGGGGCAGGAACCACGTCGAACACGCCTCCGGCACCAACCCGCGGCGCGTGAAGACGAACCCGAACTTGGCGTTGTCCGCGGCGATGCGCACGTCCGTCGGCAGGGTCATGGTCACCCCGACCCCTGCGGCCGACCCGTTGATCGCCGAGATGATCGGCTTGGTCATCCGGAAGATGCGCAGCGCGACCAGGCCGCCCGTGTCAGGCGGGACCGTGCCGGTGTCCTGGCCGGGATCGATCGCGAAGGTGTCGCCCCCGCCCGAGATGTCGGCCCCGGCGCAGAACGCCCGACCGGTACCGGTGAGGACGACGGCGCGGATGTCGTCGTCGGCGTCGCAGTCGTCGAGTGCGGTGATGATGTCGGTGAGGTTCTGCGTGGTCACCGCGTTGAGCCGATGCGGGCGGTTGAGCCGGATCACGGCCACCTCGTCGTGCCGCTCGAGGACGACTTCGGGCTGGTCGGGTGTGCTCTCGGATGCCTGGTCGGGCGAGGGCTGCATGAAATCGGACGTTACCCGCGGTAGTGGGTGGGGTGGCTGAGATCGGCTGCTTCCCGTGCGAGCCGTGAAGCGGCCCTGGGTGACTGGGCCGTCTCGTTGTTTTCTCGCTTGAGAGGGGTCGAGGGGAGGCGAGTGGCAGAACGAGGTCGCGCATGATCGGGTGTTACGCAGCCGATAGGCGTCGAATGGTCCGGCTTGGACGACTAAGGGCTGCCGATGTCCTGCGAGAGGCTGAGTATCGCGGGGGAGCGCCCGGGCTCAGCAGTTCGGGTTGGTGGCCGCGCCGTCGAGCCAGAGCGTGTCGGTCGCATCGGCGTGCGAGCCCGTGGTCCCGACGTGCTTGGAGCTGATCTGCGGTCCCTTGGTGATCACGTGGACCAGGGCCATGCCGTGGCCGCGACCGAGGTCGTAGTCGCTCTTCAGCCACTCGAGGATCGGTCCGGCCTTGGTCCCGGGGCCGAAACCGCGGTCGGTGGCCTGATCCACGAGCTGCCGCGGAGTGAGTCCGGTCTTTGTCTCGATGGTGTCGAGGTACGCCTGGAATGACATGGGGTTCTCCTCTGGGATGTGGGGGACTGGGCGGTCTCGCGATTCTCTCGCTTGCGAGGGAGTCAGGGGGAGGCGAGGCGGAAAGCTGCCGCCCATGACTGGTACATCCCGGCGGATGCTGTGAAAAGAGCCCGTTGCCTCGGCGAATAGTTCCGTGATAATTTCTTCACACTAATCGCCGGGGGGTCCGATGTTCCGTCCGTTCCGGTCCAGATGCGGGAGGCTTGCGCCCCCCGTTCAGTCACCAGAAGCTCTGGCCGAGCCGGCTTCCTACGAGCGCGCCTGGGCCGACTACGTCGAATGGTCGGGGCTGGACGAGGCAGGGATTCCCGAGCCTCGGCAAGGGGACGGCGGGCCGTAGACGGTCGCCGACGCCGGGGTGTGGCGGTGAGCAGCGGGGTCCGGTCAGGCGGCTGCGCTGCCGGAGCGGAGTGCATAGGTCGCGATGATGTTGCCCGCCTGCGTCTGGACCGAGCTCAGCAGACGCATGCGCGTGGTGGGGACGGAGTCGTCGAAGAGCCTGCGGCCCTCCCCGGCGATCACCGGGTGGATGGTCAGCGTGAGCTCGTCCACCAGGCCGGCCAGCACCAGCCGCCGCGCGGTCTCCACACCGCCGGCGATCGCGATGTTCCCGCCGGGTTCCTGGCGCAGCTGCTCTAGGTACTCCGCCGGATCGGCGGTGACGATCGAGCTGTTCCACGGCAACTCGCCCGTCAGAGTGGAGGTGAGCACGTGCTTGCGGATCGGGTTGACCCACTCCGCGAACGGGTCCTGCGCACCGGGCCAGTACTCGGACCACTCCTGCCAGAGCGTGCGGCCCAGCACCAGGTCCGTGGTCGCGGCCGTCATCTCGCCCATGCCCTGCATCTCGTCGGGGCCGAACGAATCGAACTGCCAGCGGTCGGGGTGTTCGGCCACACCGTTGAGTGAGTAGAACAGGTGCGCCGTGGTCGTGCGACTCATGGGATTTCCTCTCGTCGGGCCTCGAGGGTCGGGGCTTGAGGGTCAGGGCTCAGGGGCCTGGTCGAGCAGGTGCTCGGGGCCTGAAGGAGTTGCCTTCACAGGGATAGACGGTCCGAGACCACGAAACTGATCGGTGCGGCGGGAGGTTTTCTCACGGCAGGTGCGCAGGCAGGCCGAACTCGGAGAAGTGGCCAGCGCCGATGAAGTGGGTGATGGACGAGATTCGTCCGGCGTGGGACTCGAGGACGTGGATCGCGAATGGCTCCCACCGACCGTCGCCGGCGTGGTGATAGGCCGCGACGGCGGGTCGACCGTTGGCGGACGTGACGATGGTGCGCGCGTGTCGGCACACCTGCCCGGGGCCGCGCCACCAGCGCTCGATCTCGGCGGCGCCGCGCAGCCAGAGCTCGAACGGCGGCATGTTGAACTCCGCGTCCTCGGTGAGCAGGGCGACCAGGCGGCCGACGTCGTAGGCCTCGAACGCGGCGACGTACTTCTCGAGAAGTTGGGTGTCGTAGGCGGGAGCGCCGTCCGCGGTATCGGTAGAGAGGGTGGCCCCGTGCTGCGCCATGGTCTTGCGCGCCCGGGCCAGTGCGGAGTTGACCGAGGCCACGGTCATGTCGAGGAGGTCCGCGCACTCGGCCGCCGAGAGCACCAGGACGTCACGGAGGATCAGCACGACCCGCTGCCGGGGAGGCAGGAACTGCAGCGCGGCGACAAAGGCGAGCCGGACCGATTCGCGGGCGAGGGCGGTGGCGGACGGGTCGATGCCGAGATGGGCGTCGCTCGCCGGGCCGATCCACATCTGCTCGGGCATGGTGGCCAGCGACGTGGGGTCGTCTGGGACGCGGCCGGGTTCGTTGAGGTCCACCGGAAGGCTGCGACGTTGCGGCGCGCGAGCCATGTCCAGGCAGACGTTGGTGGCGATGGAGTACAGCCAGGTGCGGAGCGAGGAGCGGCCCTGGAAGTCCGATTTGTCCCGGGCCTTCCAGGCGCGGAGCATCGTCTCCTGCGTCGCGTCCTCGGCCTCCGCGATACAGCCGAAGTAGCGGTAGCAGTAGCCGAGGATCTCGCGGCGGTAGGTCTCCGCCTCGGTCGTGGTCACGCGGCTATTGTCCGCCCGAATGGCGGGGTGGTGGTGGGGTTTGGTGCCCGGGCGACATGTTGAGAGTGATCCGCAATCAGCGTCGACGTTGGTCCGGGCATGCGCTGGCAGTGCCTCAACACTCGCCGATGGGACTGTCATACCGATCCGCTACGGTCCCGAACTCAGGCGGACATCACGATGCGCGGGTTCGGGGGAGTGGGTACGGCGATGGCGGAAATCGGTCGCATCCGTGTCCCTGAGTCCCGGGTGGTCGCGGGCGGCTGTACCTGGGAGGACTCTCCGCAGTTCGCTCATGACTTCCAGCGAATTCTGGACTCAGACGAGTTCGGCGCTATGGCATTGCTCGAGCTGCGCGATTCCACACGCGGTAGCCGAGGGCTGTCCAGGTATCGGAAGGACCGCGACTTTCGTGTGCCACTCACTCCGCCTCGGCATGGGTCGAAGGTATTGGATGCGCCATGGATGGGCGAGCTCAAGGCGACCGGCAAACCGGTATCGAAGAGTGACCTGCGGCCCTGGGGTTTGCGCTTGTACTTCGGTGAGCCGCTGGAACGAGAGCGGCTGTGTGTGGCACTCGCAGTGGGACGCAAGGATCCGCGGTCGAACGTGGCCGACCAGCGGCAGGCCGATCACATCAGGCGTGTCATGAACTACCTGAAGAGCTACTTCTCCGAGCGGGGGTACAGCTATCGCCACTTCAAAGCCCGCTAGCGAGGGTGTTGCATTACTATGCAACACGAAAAGAGGTGGGGACATGCAGCTGACCATCACGCAGCAGAACGCGTACGACCTTGCACGAAGTCAGCGAATAATGCTGGAGGACCTGATCGAGCTACGCGAGGCTTCCGGCAAGACGCAGACCGAGATCGCTGACCAGCTCGGCCGGAACCGCTCCACCGTGTGTCGCTTCGAGTCGATGGAGAGCGATCCGCGCCTCTCAACCGTCTTTCGTTACGCCCACGCGGTGGGGGCGATGATCGAGATCGAGGTCAGCCCATACGCGCAGTGGATTCGGCGGAACTCCCTCTCTCCGGTGGACGTGGGGCTGGCGGGGACATGGCGGGATGCCGTGCCGGGGTCGAGGACATCCGCGGACTCGTTCGGTCTCGACCTGGCGACGTGGACGCGCGATGGCGTCTGAGCCGGACGGCCGCGCCGCGGTCGACACCTGGGAGGAGTTGAACACCCACACGGTCAAGGCTGCTCTGCGCTGGAACAAGAGGATCGTTGAACGGCGTGAGGAATACGTGGACGCCGGTGACCAACAAGCGCAGATCGCGTTTCGGGTGCAAGCCCTGGAGCAGGCCATCGACAGCGCGGCGATGATCCAGATCGAGACCGCGGAGGGGTCGGTCACGCTCGACCTCGGTATGCAGTTCCATTTGGACCGGCAGGTGAAGTGCGACGACTCCGTGCTGGCCGAGTACGGCCGTCATGTCGCGGCCCCGATGTTGATCAGCTACCTCCGCGGCGCTCTGACATCGGAGTGCCAAACCATGGGGTGGCAGAACATGATCCTCCCGCCCACGGTCGAGGACTCGCTGCGCAGGATGAGCGACGAACGGATCCTGGGACAGTCGGAAGCCTGACGAATTTCGACCTCGATTGTCGGATCCAGCTGCTTAGATCCCGGTAGAGCCCTCGCAAAGACCTGAGATCCCATGTCGCGTACCCGCAAGCTTCTCGCCAGCGTCCTCGGTGTCCTCGCGCTCAGCGTCACTGCAGCTCCCGTTGCACAGGCGCAGCCACTGCCCGGTGGATCGCTGGAGCTGCCCCCCATGGAACCGATCTCCGTGCCGGTACCGATGGGGTCGACCGCAAGCCAGCTTCCTCCGCTGCCGTTCCCGCTGTTCTGGCAGGACCCGGTACCACCGCCTCCGCCGACTCCCAGGTTCGTCGCCTCCAACTGGATCGTGATGTACACCGCGTGCCCAGCGCCCGGCGAGTGGGCCTACACGCAGAACGGCACCCGCGCTTGGTGTGCGCAACGCATGCAAACCGATGCGTTCCATTGGGCGCCGAGCCAGGAGCCCTTCCGGCACCCGGAGGCGACGGACTGGAGCCGCATGACCCGAGTGGAGAACTCTTTGGGAGGTAGGCGATGCGAAGTTGAGGGAGCCAGGGCAATTAACCCTTCAAACGGGCAGGAGGTCTACTGCCAGATGGAACAACGGCTGGTAGTGCCTGGTCCCATCTGGAAGTTCACCGACTACTTGAACTTCGCGACTCGATAGGTTCATCAATACGGCTGCAGTTCTTGACCGCCCCATGTCGAGAACCCGGATCCGGTTCCGTCCTCCTAGTGCAGCGACCACACTGGGTCGCACAGTACGAGGAGGATCGCCATGGCCAAGTACCTGTTGCTGAAGCACTACCGGGGTGCCCCGGAGCCGCCCAACAACGTGCCCATGACCGAGTGGGCGCCCGAGGAGGTGTCCGCCCACATCCAGTACATGAACGACTTCGCCGCTCGTCTGGAGGAGACCGGTGAGTTCGTGGACGCCAACGCCTTGTCGGAGTCGGGGACGTGGGTGCGGTACGACGGCGAGGGCCGCCCGCCGCTGACCGACGGCCCGTTCCCCGAGACCAAGGACCTCATCGCCGGCTGGATGGTGATCGAGGCAGCCAGCTACGAGCGGGCCCTGGAGCTCGCAGGGGAGCTGTCCGCAGCACCGGGCGCCGGCGGGGAGCCGATCCACGAGTGGCTCGAACTGCGGCCGTTCCTGGAGGCGCCCCCGGAGTTCGAGGGCTGACCCTGCCATGCACGGGCCTGCCATGCACGGGCCGGCCAGGACCGGGTTTGCCAGAACTGGGCCAACCACAGACGGGCCGGAACTGCGCGAGCTGACCCCGCAGGTGATAGGCGTGCTCGTCCGCCGGGGGGCCGACTTCGCCGCGGCCGAGGACGCCGTGCAGGACGCCCTGCTCGAGGCGCTGCGCGTCTGGCCCACCGACCGGCCGCGCAATCCCCGCGGGTGGCTGATCGCCGTGGCGTGGCGCAGGTTCCTGGACGGCGCCCGCTCGGAGGCCGCCCGTCGGCGCCGCGAGGAGTTGGCGGCGGCGGAGCAGGTGGTGGGCTCGTCGTCGTCGTTCTCTCCCACCGTCCCGGTGGAGGGGCGCGAGGTCGACGACACCCTGTGGCTGTACTTCCTGTGCGCCCACCCGTCGCTGCCCATCCCGTCGGCGGTGGCGCTGACACTGCGTGCGGTGGGCGGGCTGACCACCCGGCAGATCGCGCGGGCGTTCCTGGTTCCCGAGGCCACCATGGCGCAGCGCATCAGCCGTGCCAAACGCACGATCACCGGCGAGCGCCTGGACCGGCCCGGCGACGTGGCCACCGTGTTGCGGGTGCTGTACCTGGTGTTCAACGAGGGCTACACCGGCGAGGTGGACCTGGCGGTGGAGGCCCAGCGGCTGACCCGGCAGCTGTCGGCGTCCATCGACCATCCCGAGGTGCGGGGGCTGCTCGCGCTGATGCTGCTGCACCACGCCCGCCGGCCGGCCAGGAGAGACGACGACGGCGAGCTGATCCCCCTGGCCCGACAGGACCGCAGCCGATGGGACACCCGCGCGATCGCGGAAGGCGTGGAGATCTTGCAGGCGGCGCTGGCCCGCGACGAGCTGGGGGAGTACCAGGCCCAGGCCGCGATCGCCGCCCTGCACGCCGACGCCCCGTCCACCGCCGAGACCGACTGGGTGCAAGTGGTCGAGTGGTACGACGAGTTGCTCGCGCTGAACGACAGCCCGGTGGCCCGCCTGAACCGTGCGGTGGCGGTGGGTCATGCCGACGGGCCGCACGCGGGGCTGACCGCGCTCGAGGAGGTGCCCGAGTCGCTGCCCCGGCGCACCGCGGCCGAGGCCTATCTGCACGAGCTGGCGAGGGACCGGGCTCGGGCCGCGGGGCTCTACCGCCTGGCGGCGGCGGAGGCGACGTCTCTTCCCGAGCGCCGATACCTGGGCCGGAAGGCGGGCGAGCTGGGTGGCGGCGGGTGAGGCCCTCGACCGTGCCCGGGAGGCCGCGGTGCGGGGGCTGCGGTTCCGGGGGCTACGGGGCGGAGACCGCGGCCGCGGGCGGGGAGGTGCCGGCGGATCCCGACGATGAATCCGACGGGCCCTGCGTCAGTGCCAACAGGGTGACCCCGAGTGCCGCGGTGGCGGCGAGCGATGCGCCGATCCCCAGCTCGAGAATCGAGAACTGCGCTCGCTGACCCAGTACCTGGGGCGAGGTGGCGGAGCTGGACATCGATCTCCTTTTCCAGATCCTGGCGACCGTGATGGACGTCGACGACCATAAACCCGCGCGCGGCGCCTGGCTAGGGGGTACGGGTGTCAACATCCGGGGAGTGCGGCAGGCGGTGGAAGTGGGAATCGGGCCATCCGGGGCGGTGGCGACTCCGAATAGCTGGCAAACGCCTGAAAGGAGAACCCCAATGCGTTCTCTCCCCGGAACCCGAATCCGCCTGACGCTCAAGGTGGCGGGCGTTCTCGCCCTGGCCGCGGCCGTGGGGCTCGCCGCGGCGGGCTATGCGCTGTTCACCCTCGCGCCCCGGGTGTACGGCCTGGTGGGGTCAGCCGAGATGGCCGCCGGTGCGGTGATGCAGGCACAGAGCGGATGGGCCCTGCCGACGGTGGTCACCCTGTCCGTGTTCGCCATGACCGTGGCCCTGGTCCTCGTGTTCACCCGCACGTCCAGGGCGCAGCCCCAGGCGCCGCTGAGCTCACGTTACGGCGCCGACTCGCTGCCGGCCTCGTTCGAGCTGCGGTCCCCCGAGAAGGCGCTGGCCGAGGCGGGCAAGGGGATGCTGCGGTTCGTCGAGTAGCCGCCGCCCCCGGTTGACCGGGGGGAGCACCATCGGCGAGCGCTTGGTCGGCAGGGGCGGATTCCGCTCTGCGCCGCGCGCCCCGGTGACACCATCGGCACATGGCCAGAAAAGAGAAGCGGTTCGAGAAGGTCCACTCCGAGAGCGTCGGGTTCGGCAGCTCCCTGGAGATCCTCAAGGACACCCGCACCGGCGTCTGCTATCTGTGGCGCTCGAGCGGGTACGCCGGCGGGCTGACCGTGCTGCTGGGCGCGGACGGGAAGCCGGTGATCGACCACTCGCTGTAACCGCCGTCCGTGTGTAATCCGCCTGCTCGGACCCTGCCCGCGTGAACGTCGCCCGCCCGGTTTCTACTTTTTTCGACGTTCGCCGTGACGAATCCGCGACTCGAGTCGTCTTAGTTGCGTAGGTACCCGCCAGAGCGCCGGCCCCGAGCCGGTCGTCTCACGAGGAGGAATCATGTCGAACGCAGTTCCCCAGACCGGCCGCCAGAAGACCCAGGCCGAGCACAAGGCCGAGCAGGAGGCCGAACGAGAGGCCGAGCGCAACCGTGAGGACACCGCGGAGGAGTTCACCCCCCGCGGCCCCCTGCAGACCAGCCGCGGCGTGACGACCCTGGACGAGAACGTGGTGGCCAAGATCGCCGGGATGGCCGCCCGCGAGGTGCCGGGCGTCTACGACATGGGCAGTGCCACGCGGCGTGCGTTCGCCGCCGTGTCCGACCGCATCCCCAACGCGCAGACCAACGTCTCCGGTGGCATCAGCATCCAGAAGGGCGAGACCCAGGCGGCCGTCGACGTGACGGTGGTCGTGGAGTACGGCGCCTCGATCGTCGACGTGGGCAACGCCATCCGGCGCAACGTCATCGAACAGGTGGAGGGGACGACCGGCCTCGAGGTGACAGAGGTCAACGTCAACGTCGTCGACGTCCACCTGCCCGACGACGACAGCGGGCGCAGCGGCTCCGACACCGCACCCACGGCCGAACTGCGCTGACGCCGCTACATCGCGTGGGGCGGGCCACCGGCCCGCCCCTGCACCCTGAGCGAGGAGTTCTCATGAAGACAACCCATCTCACACTGCTGGTGGGGCTGTTCCTCGGCGCCGTCGCCGCCTTCGGTTCACTGGGTCAGTTCCTGGTCGTGCTGCTGTTCGGGCTGATCGGGTTGGCCGTGGGCCTGACCATGGACGGCCGCATCGAGGTCAAGGGCGTCACCGATCGCTGGAGGCGCTGAGCCATGACCGTCGCGTCGACCGAGCAACGAGGGGCCACCACCATCCCGTCATCGGTGGTCGCCCGCATCGCGGAACAGGTCGCGTCCGAGTACTCCCACATCGGTGGGTCGGCCGGAGGCGTACTGGGCCTCGGGGCCCGCCGGGATTTTGATTCGCGGCCGTCCGCGGAATGCGACCTCTACGGGACGGTCGCCGCGCTCAGGCTCGATGTGGGGATCGCGTTCCCCGTCGACCTGGCCGCGGCCTGCCGTGGGCTGCGTGAGCACGTCCGCGAGCGCGTCGAGAGGCTCACCGGTCTGACGGTGGGACGCCTGGACATCGAGATCTCCTGGCTCCACCCCGCGTCCGGGACGAGAGGAAACCTGCGATGAGCGCACGACACGGCACCACCGGGCTGGTGGGACGGCCGACACGCACGATCCCGGCCAGCCTGCTCGCCCTGACCCTCCTGGTCCTGGGAGGACTGGGCATCTGGTTGTTGGGGACCTACCTGGTCAACGGCACCTGGCCCGGCCCCGCGTCCTCCACGGTCACCGCGATATCCGAGACCACCCTCGGCGCCCCGGTGATGCAGGCGGTGGCGATCGTGCTGGCCGTGGTGGGGTTGGCGATGATCGTCGCGGCGATCGTGCCGGGGCGCCCGTCCCGGGTCCCGATCCTCGCCGACGACATCCCGGGCGAGACCGCCCTCTCCCGCCGCGATCTGGCCCGCCGGATCCAGCGGCGCGCGGAGAACGTCGACGGGGTGCACAGTGCACGCGTGGCCGCCGGTCCCCGCGCGATCGACGTGCGGGTCGAGACCGTGGTGGACGACACCGCCCCGGTCGAGCGCGCCGCCACCACCGCCGTCGAGGACGCCGTTCGCGAGCTGCGTCCGGCCGACTCACCGCGCTCCCGCGTACGAATCCATCGACGAAGCTGAAGGGAGTCAAGCCATGCGTACCCTGTCCGGTTCCCGGAACCGCCTCGCGTTGGCGCTGGCCGGCCTACTGGCCCTGCTGGCAGCGGCGTGGTTGGCCGCAGTGGCCTTTGACCTGGTGGCCACCGGAACGGCGCTCAGCGGCATGGTCGTGCCCGCCGAGTCCACCGTCGCCGAAGTGGTGCAGGATCACCGCGGATGGCTGCTGCCGGCGGCGAGCGTCGCGGCGGTGCTCGCGGTACTGGCCGGGCTCGGCCTGGCGGCCGCGCAGTTCCCCAAGGCGCCCGCCCACACGGTGTTGCGATTTCACGACCAGGACGGCACGGTCCTCGCCACGCTGGAACCACAGGTCCTCGAGCGGGCGCTGGTCGAGCGGGTGGAGGCCGTCCCGGGAATCGTCGAGGTGTCTCTACGGGTGTCCGGATCGGTCGCAGCCCTGCACGTGGTGGGTGAGGTGACGGTGTCCGACGGCGCCGAGGTCGAGTGGGCGGTCGACCAGACCCGGCAGTTGCTCGCCGCCGACGTGGAGACCGTGCTCGGCAGGGCCCCGCAGACCATCGACCTGCTGGTGCGGTTGCGCAGCCCCCGATCGACCTCGCGCTCCGACCGGGTCGCCGTGGGCCAGCCCGCCGAGGCCAGGCAACCAGTTCCCGAGCCGGCATGACCACCCCGCCCACTCCGTCGGACCACCGACCCGACCGGACCCTGGTCCTGCGCGCGCAGGACGGCGACGCGGACGCCTTCGACTGTCTGATCGACCGGCACCAGGGCCGGTTGTTCCGGATCGCCTACCTGGTGTTGGCGGACCGCCAGGAGAGCGAGGACGTGGTCCAGGAGACCCTGCTGACGGCGTGGAGACGACTACATCTGCTCGACGACCCCTCCGCCGTGCGCAGCTGGCTCTCCCAGATCTGCTCGCGACGGGCCCTGGACGTGGGGCGCCCGCGCGCCCCGGGGGGGCCCCCCCCCCCGACTCCACCACGTAGAAGACGTCCGCGGCACGCAGGGAGAAGCCGACGTGCTGCTCGACCAGCAGCACGGACAGGTCCCCGCGCGAGGCCAGGTCCACGATGATCCGCTCGATCTCGGCCACGACGTTGGGTTGGATCCCCTCGGTCGGCTCGTCGAGCACCAGCAGCCGCGGCTCCGTGATGAGCGCCCGGGCGATGGCCAGCTGCTGTCGCTGCCCACCGGAGAGCAGTCCGGCCTTGCGGTCGAGCAGTTCCTTCAACGCCGGGAACAGGTCCAGAGACTCGTCGATCAGCGCCTTCCCCCGCTTGCGGCCGTCCGCCACGACCCGCAGGTTCTCGGCGGTCGTGAGCTGGGTGAACGACTGCTGGCCCTGGGGGACGTAGCCGATCCCGAGCGCGACGCGGCCATGCGGCTTCAGCCCCGTGATGTCCTGGCCGTCGAAGGTGATCGTGCCGGCCTTGCACGGCAGCAGGCCGACGGCCGCCCGCAGCAGGGTCGTCTTGCCCGCCCCGTTGTGCCCGAGCACCGCGGCGACGCCGCCGGCGGGGACCTCCAGGTCCACCCCGTGGAGCACCTCGGACCCGCCGTACCCGGCGCGGACGCCCGACATCTGCAGTAGTGGACTCATGTCCCTCACTCCTTCTCGAGTTCGGTGCCGGTGGCGGCGGCGGTGCCCAGGTACACCTGCTGGACGTTGGGGTCGGCCTGGATCTCGGCGACCGTGCCCTCGGCGAGGACCTTGCCGGCGGCCAGAACGGTGACCGAGGTGGCGAAGTCCCGCATGAAGTCCATGTCGTGCTCCACCACGACCACCGTGCGGTCGGCGGCGATGCGCTGGAGCAGTTCGCCGGTGGCCTTGCGCTCGTCGGCGCCCATGCCGGCCACGGGCTCGTCGAGGAGCATCACGTCGGAGTCCTGGACGAGCAGCATGCCGATCTCCAGCCACTGCTTCTGTCCGTGCGCCAACACCCCGGCCTTGGTGCCGGCCAGGTGCTCGAGGCCGATGGTGTCGAGCGCCTCGGCGACCACGGTCGCGCGGCCTCGGCGCCGCCGGAGCAGGGTAAGCCAACCGCGACCGGAGCCGGCCGCGATGTCCAGGTTCTGCTCCACGGTCAGGTCCTCGAAGATGCTGGCCGTCTGGAAGGTGCGGCCGATCCCCATCCGGGCGATGCGGTGCGTCTTCATCCCGAGGACCGGCTGCCCGGTCTTGTCGACCGTCCCCGTCGCGGGGACCAGTCCGGTGATCGCGTCGACGACGGTGGTCTTGCCCGCACCGTTGGGACCGATGAGGAACTTCAGGTCGCCCTGGATCAGGGTCAGGTCCACCCCGTCGACGGCGCGGAACCCGTCGAACGACACGGTCAGGCCGCGGACCTCCAGATAGGTCCGACCCGTCGAGGCGGCTGCTCGGCCACCTCCGGCCCCGGTCGCGCCGGAGGCCACAGCAGTGGGGGTCATGATGTCTCCTCCGTGTTGGTGAGGGTTCCGGTGGTGGCGGGGGTCGCGCGGCCGGACCCGGTGGACCTGCGGCGCCTGCGGATGACGAACAGGCTGGCCAGACCACCGGGCAGGAAGCCCACGACGACGATGAAGAGCACGCCCTGCAGGTAGGTCCACTGCGACGGGTAGGCCTCGGAGAAGGTCGTCTGCGCCCAGGCCACGCCGATCGCTC
>JBKBUP010000047.1:0-14866 GCA_046289795.1 Dietzia sp.
TGTGGCGCGGTGACGGCCTCACCCTCTGACATGGCCCAGAGCGCGGGCGCGGCCAGCGGCATCCACCCTCCGGCCCCGGCGAGGGCCCCCACCTGCGCTATGACGACGAGCGCGATCGTGCTTCCCACCGCGGCGAGCAGCGACCGGGTCACGGTCGCGATCCAGGCGACCGGGATCGCGATCCCCGACGAGAGCACCCCTAGTGCACCGAGTCGTCCGAGTGCTGCCCAGGTCTCGTCCCCGGGTGAGCCGTATCCGGCCAGGAGTCCGACGCCGAGCACGCCCAGCATGAGGCCGATGCTGACCGTTGTAGCCCAGAGGAGGTAGACGACCAGCTTCGCCAGTGCGATGCGATCCCGGCTGACGGGTAGGGCGAAGAGGCCGGAGATGGTGCCGTCGGCGAACTCGCGGCCGAACATCCAGGCCAACACGATCCCGAAACCGAGGATGCCGGCGACGGCGCTGATCTGCGACGCACCCGCGAGGAGGCCGTGCCAGTCCAGGACCGCGGCGGGTCCGGCCTGGGCGATCAGCTCGGTGTTCCCACTTGCCACTCCAGCGGTGATCCCGCCGAGCAGCGCGACCATGCCGATCACGATCGCGAGGGTCGCGGTCACGCCGACCAGAGACCGCGTCAGCTTGATCGCCTCGACACGGATCGCTGCGATCATCCCGTCTCATCCTCAGCTGCTCGGTGACGATCGTCCAGGAGGATGCGGTCGAAGAACGCTCGTTCGAGGTCGTTCCCTGTGGTGTCGAGCTCCCCGATCAGGCGACCCGCGTTCATCAAGAGCACCCGGTCCGCGATCCTCGCCACCTCGTCGAGGTGGTGACTACTGACCAGGATCGCCGCGCCCTCCCTCGCGCGCCGGGTCAGCTGCTCACGCAGCAGGATCACCGAGAGGGGATCGAGCGCGTTGCTCGGCTCGTCCAGCACGATCAGCCGGGGATCGTGGTGGAGGGCTGCCGCCAGGCCGACGCGGCGCTTGTTGCCCAGCGAGAGGGTCCGGAACCGGCGATCGGCGAGAGCGGCAAGCTTCCACGTATGCAGCGAGGCCTCCACCCGCCGTGGATCGCTGCCGTGGAGCGTGCCGACGATGTGCAGGTTCCGCCGAACGGTCAGCTCCGGGTAGGCCAGCGGTACCTCGATGAGTGCGCCCACCCGGGCCCACCCGTCGGCGGTCACCGTGTCCAGCGAGCTGCCGCAGAGCCGTACAGTGCCCTGCTGAGGGCGGAGCATCCCGAGTGCGAGCCGCATCAGTGTGGTCTTGCCCGCTCCGTTCAGCCCGACCAGTGCCACGATCTCCCCTGCCTTGATCTGCAACGTCAGATCAGAGACCCCTGCGCCGTCCCGGAACGTGCGACTCACCTGATTGAACTCGAGCACGGTCACACCCCTCCCAGCGTGTCGAGCGCCGACTCGAGAGCGGAGTGCAACGTGGTCTCCTCCGACCGCGCCCAGCCCAGGAGAGCGGCACTCAGCCCGGCGACGACTCCGGTCGCCGCCACCCGTGCCTGCTGGTGGTTCGCCCCACGGTCGAGCAGGGCCCGTTCCAGAGCCGCGACGGTCTCCTCGTTGTTGCGTTCGATTCCTCCGCGCAGCGTCCGTGCCTCAGCGATGATCCGCAATCGGTCGCGCGTGGACTCCACGTCCTCGTCGCTCATATGCGACCACGACTGCCTGATTCCCTCCGCCACCGCACGCATGGCGTGCTCGTCAGCAGGACGTGCGTGAACCGCCTCGGCCATCGACGGATCGAACTGGTCAGCCAACAGGAGCCGCTCCTTGGTCGGGAAGTGCCGGAACAAGGTCATCTCGCTCACCCCCGCACGCTCCGCGATCTCGGCCGTTGACGTGGCGTCATACCCACGCTCGGCGAACAGGGTCCACCCGGCGCGCCTCAACGCCTCGTGCGTTCGACCCCATCGGTCCATGGCCGAAATGTTAGCTACTAACGCTGGCGGGAACAAGGGTCGGATTCACGGCTGGAACACGGTAATCAGCGCAAAGTGTTCATCGAGGGTGCATCATCGTTGCAGGCGAGGTTCACTACGGGCCCGGTCGATCATGTTGGACTGGGCTCAGGCAGACGAGTGGAGACCGACCATGGGCACAGCCGTGCGCGAGAATTCGGAGTACCGACAACCGGGGTCACGAGCCCCTGTTCGACTCGAGCGCGTCCCGGACCCGCATGTCCCGCTGGCCTCTGCGCCCCGAGTTCTCCTACTCAACGCCGGTTACGAGGCGCTCACGGCCCTCCCTGCCCGCCGCGCCGTGGTGATGCTGCTCGGCGGCAAGGCGGTGGTGGTCCACGAGCACCCGAACGAGATCCTGGTCCGCTCGGTCGACACGGCCGTTCGCGTGCCCTCGGTGATCATGCTCCGCGAGTACGTCCGGATCCCGTACCGGGCGCAGGTGCCCATGACGCGGGCCGCCCTGATGCACCGCGACTCTCACCGGTGCGGGTACTGCAACGCACGCGCGACCACCGTCGACCACGTGGTCCCGCGCAGCCGCGGGGGCGGACACGTGTGGGAGAACTGTGTGGCCTCCTGCGCGCCGTGCAATCACCGCAAGGCGGACAAGCTCCTCTCGGAGCTGGGGTGGGAACTGCGGGTTCCCCTGGTGGCGCCGAGGGGCCGGACGTGGCGGCTCGTCTCCCAACTCCGCGAGATAGGCCCGTACTGGGAGGACTACCTGTACCTCGACGCCGCCTGATCCCGCAGCGTCTCCGCACTACGCAGCCTCGGTCTCACCTCGGAGTCTGAGGTACGACTTCGACTGTGGAACCAAGACTGGCGTCATGGTTTCCTCGACTACAGCTCCGGCCTCGACGATTCGGGTAGCCGGGCCTACCCGGATACGGCTTCGGTCTACCCGGATGGCGCGACGACGTGATCCCCGCAGCTGTCGCCTACGTATGTGCCCCAAGTGTGCTCCGCTTCGCGAGGGTTTTCGACGACGACGAGTTCTTCACGCCCGTCAGCTCGAGCTGGTCGCGGACGGAGCAGCTCTGGCCTCGACCCGTGGGGCGTCGACCGCACGGCGGACAATTTCTGCGAGGGTGGCGACCACGCCGACGATGGTCACCATGGGTGCCACGACGAGCAGCAAGAGCTCAACGAACGCGCTGGCGGAACCGGCGGAATTGATCACGTCGGGGCCCAACGAGTCGAGAAGCGCCAGACCCCAACCGATCGGCCAGGCAGCGATTAGGGAGAGCAGTGTGAGGATCAGCGCCTTCGGTGACAGACCGCGGGCTGCCCGTATGCCCAGACCGACGAGCAGTGCCAAGAGCACCACCGCAGTGGTCAGGGCGTGAGGACCGCTGAGAGGGCCGTACCGCACCGGCGGCAGGGGACCAGTGAAGAGGTCGATCAACGCGATTGCGGTCAGCACCGCGAGGAGTGCCGCCGCCGCGAACAGCACGACCGCGGTCGGCCTCGCGGGTCGGCTGAGCCACTGTCGACCCCCGGTGCCAGAGCTCGTCATCGTGGTTCTCTCCTTCTCGAACCAGCGGTGGGTGTGTCGTTTCTCAACTCGCTCAGCGCACGCGTCTGGCTGGACCCAGTTCACCTGAGTCTGAAGCGGGGGAGCGTCACTCGAGTACTCGGTCGGCCCTAGGCCATCCCAATGTCTGAAAGTGATCCGAGGCCGATGTCGATGCTGCCCACAGTGAACCACTTGGGGTCTGTCGCGGTGGCGGCGAAGTGTGAACCGAATACTTCAGCCAACTTGAATGAGATGCTTCCGAGGTTGATCATGGTGCGATCCTGTCAGGGGTTGGGCATCGCATGTTCGTTCCGACATCTATTCCGTCACAGAACGACCTGGTTATCGGTCTCGTGGGGGCGCGGCGAAGCCGCCCGAACTGCTACAGGGGTCGATAGGTCGTCCGACTTGCTTCGCGCGTGAATCGATCTGCCCACAGCCTCCACTGCCACAACGTGATCGCCTCGAAGGTCCCGGTGCAGGCGACCACCCCGGTCTTCCTGTGCTGATAGCTGGCCACCATGGCGCCGATGAGCGTCGTACTCGCTATGCCCGTCAGGGCCGGGATCATTGGCTCGGACCGGGGGTCCCGAGTCCACGCGTCGAGCACCAGTCGTGCGGATTTCGCCCTAGAGACACAGATCATCAGCTTCGCCCCCAGTTCGACGTTCCTGCTCGGTCAGTACGGAGTCGCGGTAGTCGGGTTCGCCGCGCAGTACAGCGGTCTCGCAGACTACCGAATCGGTGGAGTCTGAGCCCAAGCTCAGTCGTCAGATGATGCTCGGTTGGACCGCGGCGCTCGGGCCGACTCTCCATGAGTCTCAACTACTGGCCGACGTCACTCCACTGCTGCACGAGGGAAAGAGATCCGGGCGGATCGACCAGAGCGCAGATGTGACAGTAGTCGGCCGAGCACTCAGCTGCGTCTTCCAAGGGCTGTCTTCCGGTGGGAGCGGGCGCCTGGAACCGTCCTCCACGAGAGGGTCGACAGCGTGATCGCACTTGTGCTTCGCGCGGCAACCACCACGACGCCAGATTCCGCGTCCGGCTCTACCGGCCGGACTTCACCACCGGAACCGGAGGACCAGCTGCACCGCTGTAGCGGCTGCCGGCCGCGAGGCCGGGGAGCAGGGTGTACACCTCTGCGACCGAGCGGCCCGCCGCCATCACCGTCGCGTCCGGTCGCACGACCGCCGCTCGTGCATGGTGGTCGTGCAACCACTGTCCGAGGGGGCTGTCCAGCGCGACGACGACGCTGGTCCCGCCCCGACGCCTGATCTCGAAGTCCTGCTCAGGGGTGGGTGTGTCCACCGCAATGATCCGGAAGCCCGCCGTGGAGTCGTCGAGGCGGCGTCCGTCGGCGGCCACCACGGCGTTCGGCGCGAGGTGCCCGGCCAGGCGCGCGGCGCTCGGGTTCGCCAGCCATGTCGGGACTCCGGAACCCGGGAGCCCGCGTCGGACGTAGCAGGACCGTCGCAGGGCTGGTGTGGTGCTGTCGATCAGTCTCGTCGCCACACCCGGAACTGCCGCGAGCACGGGCGCGACGGTGCGGCGCAGGACGTCGCCGCCGTGACCCCCGCCGGTCATGGCGGTACCCGTCACCGTGGCGAGACGGACGAGAGCAGTGCAGTGTGGGATGCGCTCCCGCTCGTACGAGTCGAGGGTTGTCGACGACGCTCCGCCGTGGAGGACGGCGGCGAGCTTCCAGCTGAGGTTCGCCGCGTCGCGCAGGCCTGCGCCCATACCCTGGCCGATGAACGGTGGCGTCAGATGCGCGGCGTCGCCGAGGAGGAAGACGCGGCGATCGCGCCAGCGCTGGGCGACGCGTGCACGAAAGGTGTACTCGGCGGATCGGACCAGCCTCAGGTCTGGCGCGTCGACGGCCGCGAGCCACGGTTGCAGCAGCGGTACAACCTCGTCGAGGTGGGCATAGTCCTCGGCCGTCTCGTGGTCGAGTAGTCGGAACTCCCAGCGATAGCGGGTCTCGCCGACGCGCATGTAGGTGGCCGCTCTGTGGGTGTCGCACACCTGTGCCACGCCGTCCCACTGGCGCAGCTCAGCCGCCGTCTCGACGTCGATGACCAGCCACCGCTGACTGAACCCGAGATCTCGCCATTCTGCCGAGATCGCCGAGCGGGTGATGCTGCCGGCACCGTCGCACCCGAGCAGGTAGCTGCCCCTGAACGTGATCGGCTCGCCGGTGTGGCAGTCGGCCGCCGAGACCGTGACTCCCGTATCGGACTGACCGATCCCGCACACCTCGACCCCGGAGCGGAAGGTGATGAGGTCCGCGCGTCGGGCGACGGCGGTCCGGAGAAGTTCCTCGAGTCGGGGTTGGTCGAACATGGACGCGGCCGGAAAGCCGTTCGGGCCCATGCCCGGGTCGCGGGGGAACTCGGCGATGACCCGCAACGCGGAGGTCACCAGGCGCAGGCCGAGCGCGGGACGGGAGATCTCCGCGAACCCGGGAGCGAGACCGAGTCGGGCGATGATCCGGTACACCTCGTCGTCGAGGTGCACCGCACGCGGTTGCGGGTAGATGCCCTCCCACCGCTCGAGGAGGATCGACGGCACCCCGAGGTCCGCCAGCAGCGCCGCCGCGGCGAGGCCCGTCGGTCCGGCACCGACGATGAGAACCGGATCGGTGTAGGGGCTCATCGAACCCCTACCCGGCCCGGAGCACCGATGGCGACGCGCGCCGTCGAGGTGGAGGGGTTCATGCGTAGCGCACCACGTTGCGCTGCATGCCGAGGTCGAGCGTCCCGTCGCCCGCGCGTATCGACGTCTCCACGATGTCGCCGTCCTGCAGGTACTTCGGGTTGCCGGCCTGGCGCTTGAAGAACGCCTTCCACTTCAGGTGCGGCGGGAGCAGCGCGCCGATCAACTCGATGGGTTTCGCGGGTGCGGTGAGTGCGGTCCCACCGGGGGTGCCGGTCAGGAGAAGGTCGCCGGCGTCGACACGCTGGAACCTGTTCAGGGTTCGTACCGCCTCCAGGGGGCTGTAGATCATGTCGGCGACAGTGCTGTTCTGGCGGGTCACCCCGTTCACCCGCAGCTGCAGAATGAGCGTGGAGAACTTCTCCCACTCACCGGGCTCCAGCAACACCAGGACGGGACCGACCGGGGTGAAGCTCGGGTAGGACTTCGCCTCGTAGAACTGCGTCTTGGGCAACTGCACGTCGCGGGCTGACACGTCGTTGGTGACCACGAGCCCGGCCACGGCGTCGGCGAGGGTCTCCTCGTCGACGGTGGCTCCGACGGGCAGGCTACGTCCGAAGACCAGACCGATCTCGACCTCGTAGTCCAACAGCTGCACGTGCGCGGGCTTGATGATGTCGTCGTTCGGCCCGACGATCGATCCCGAGGCCTTGCGGAAGAACGTCAGCGGGACCTTGTCGGGGTTCATTCCGGAATCGCGGACGTGCGAGACGTAGTTCGTCATCTGCGCGATCACCCGGCAGGGTGCTGTCACCGGAGACTGCAGTGCCAGGCTCGCCGGGTCCACGACTTCGCCGTCGTCGGTCGTGGCCAGGACGACCGCCTGACGGTCCGCGATCAGCTCGGCGGTGGTGGTCGCGCGCGTGTCGATGCGACGGGCGCCGGCGGGCACCAGCACCCACCATGCATCTGCGGTACGGAGAACGGACAGGCTCATGTGCGGGCTACTTTCATCAGGCCGAGGAGGCGTTGGACATCGAACTCGTTGTCGGACTCGCGCAACGACGAGAGAATCGAGGTGAACTCGCGCAGCGCTGCGCGGCCGGGCTTGATACCCAGGAAGTCTGCGGTCGCCGGCGGGCCCCATTGGTTGAGGCCTGACGCCGTCATCGGGGCCCAGCCGGCGGTGACCGTGCTGTCGAATTGGTCACCGTCCGTGAAGTGCTCGACCAGGAACCCGTCCGGATCGCGCCAGTAGTCGAAGAGCTGGCTGCCCTGGATGTGGCGACCCAAACCCCACGAGTGGTCGTATCCCCGGTCGAGGAGGTACTCGCTTCCGGCGGCCAACGCGTCCAGATCGCAGACCTGGTAGGCGGAGTGGACGTATCGGTCGGCGGGGCCGAGCGTCAGGGCCAGGGTGTGGTGGTCGGCGACCTCTCCACCACGGTCGCACCGGATGAAGCTCATCACGGGTCCGCGTTCGCGCTGGCCGGGGTAGTACAGGAAGTCGCTCACGATCATTCCCAGGTTGTGCAGGTACCAGTTGAGCGACGACAGGTAGCGCGTCGACGACAGCACGACATGACCGAGGCGCTCGACGACTGCCGGAGCGCGCGGGGGCCGCTGAGTGCTGTTGACGCGGGTCCGGTCGCGTTCGAAGTTGAACGGGTGGCGGACGCCCTGCAGGGGCAGCGCCGGCCATTCGGTGACTCCCGAGACCACCCGCACGCGGCACCCGCTGGGATCCCGGGTGGTGACCGCACTCCCTCCGAGGGCGTCGTCGAGAGACTCCACGGGCCGTCCCCATTCCGAGGCCAGTGTGTGGACATCGGCGGCGTCGGCGGCGTGGAAGGCCGCGCCGGTGAACGCGGTCCGCGATGCTCGACGGACGATGACGCACGGCGGCCCCGCGAGGGCGCCCCGCAGATGCAGCTCATCGGGTGTCTGGAAGGTAGGAGTGAACCCGAAGTCCACGGCGAATGCGGCGGTACGGACGAGGTCGGGTTTGTCGAACTCCAACCAGGCGATATCGCGGACCTTCACCACCGGGTTTGGTCGGCGCCCGGAGTGTTCCCCGGGCAACGCCCCCTGATCGGCGTGCAGGCCCTCGTGCACGTCATGGTTGGCCGTCATCTCGACTCCCGTCGTCTCGGTTGACGATATCGTCATATACGCCGCATGCGTCAGTCAAGTCTGCTGATGATTTCGTCACGGGTGCGTATGGGACCATGTGACCCATCGTGGAAGGAGAATGCGATGGCCCAGGCTGATCCGGGCGTTCTCACGCGCGCTCAGAGACGCAAGGCCCAGACTCGGCGGTCCCTCATCGGTGCCGCCCAACAGCTGATGGCTCAGGGGCGGACCGCGGTCTCGGTCCTCGACATCACCACGATGGCCGACGTCGGCAACGGCTCGTTCTACAACCACTTCGCCACGAAAGAGGAGTTGTTCGAGGCTGCGGTGATGTCCGTTGTCGAGGACCACGGCGAACTGCTGGACGCCTTCACCGAGGGGATGAGCGATCCGGCGCACATGTTCACGCAGAGCTTCCGCTTGACCGGTCGTCTGCACCGCAGGTACCCCGAATTGAGCAGAGTCGTGGTCAACCACGGTCTGTCGGTCCTCTCCACCGCCGACTTGGGCTTGCTTCCCCGCGCGCGTCGCGATATCGAGGCCGCGGTCGCCGCCCGGCGGTTCGTCGCCACCGACATCGACGTGGCCCTGACCGTGGTCTCCGGGTCCGCGCTGACGCTGGCGTTGCTGCTGCACGATCAGCCCGAACGCGACGACGCGGCCACGACCGACGCCGTCACCGCGCACGTTCTGCGCGCCTTGGGTGTCAGTGAGGACGAGGCCGCGGCGCTCATCGCTCTTCCGCTGCCGGACTCGGGCTGACCACGCTCGGGAGTACTCATGGGATGTCCCGGTAGGGGCTGATCAGATCGCGGTGGTCGCGACCTGCACCATCTCATCGACCGACACCAGCTTGCGGCGGCGGCGGCCGTCGCTGCGCCCGGCCGCCCGTTCGTGGTCGTCGATCGCGGCCCACCCGGCTGCGTCGATCCGGTGGCCGTGACGCTCGGCGATCAGGGCGTCGACGTCGTCCTCACCGATCGGGGGAGGCGGCAGTCGACCCTGTGTCCAATCGGCGATGATGGCCTCGGCGGTCTGCAGACCACACTGCCTGTTGGCGCCGATCCCGCCTCGCGCGCCGCGCTTGATCCACCCTGCGACGTAGACGCCGACAATCGGAGATCCGTCCTCGGTCACGCGACCGCCGTCGTTGGGGATGACGGCGGCACCGGAGTCGAACGGTAGGCCGGAGAACGGATCCGCGCGATACCCGATCGACCGGATCACCGTGGACGCGGGCACGGTCGTCTCCGGGCCCGTCGGGACGACGCGACCGGTGCCGTCGGTGCTGTACGCCATGCGAGTGACCCGCAATCCTGAGACGCCGTGGTCGTCGCCGAGGATGGCGGTGGGGGAGGACAGGTAGCGGAACGCGACCGTGCGCGCCGCGCCCGTCGGTGTGCGGGCGGCGTAGCGGCGGGCGAGGCGCAGCTTGGTGGAGGTGGTCGGGTCCAGCGTTCCCGCCTGGTCGTCCCGGTGGGTCCGCGGGTCGAGAACCAGTTCAGCCGGGTCCACGAGGACGTCCACGCCGGTAAGCGAGGCGAATGCCTCGAACTCGGAATTGGTGTACGCGGCGTGAGCCGGACCGCGTCTGCCCAGGATGTTCACGTGCCGCACCGTCGACTGGCGAAGGGCCCGCAGCGCGTGATCGGCGATGTCGGTGCGCGCCAGCTCATCGGGATCCGTCACGAGGATCCGTGCCGCATCGAGGGCCACGTTGCCGTTACCCACGATCACGACGGACTCGCCGCTGAGGTCGATGTCGTCGTCGGCATGGTCGGGGTGGCCGTTGTACCAGGCCACGAAATCCGTGGCGGCGAGTGATCCGGGCAGGTCCTCGCCGGAAATGGCCAGAGCGCGATCAGCGGCCGCCCCCGTGGCGACGATCACAGCGTGGTACCTGGCGCGGAGTTCGTCGAGGGTGATGTCGACTCCCACCTCGACGTTGAGGAAGTACCGGAACGCCTCTCGAGCCGCGGTCGCGGCGAACGTCCGCTCGACGCCTTTGGTCGCTGCGTGGTCCGGGGCGACTCCCGCGCGCACCAGACCATAGGGGGTGGGGAGGCGGTCGAACATGTCGACCGTGACGCCGCGGTGCCGCAGCAGTTCCCCCGATGTGTAGAAGGCGGCCGGCCCCGCGCCGATGACCGCCACCCGGAACGGAAGGGGACCGGAGTCGGATGCCGGACGGGGCGGCGTCCAGGAGCCGACGATCTCGTGGCCCCGGAAGTAGTCGGCATTCATCTCGGGAAACGCCGAGTCCGGCGGCAGCAGGTCGTCCGGAACGATGGCGTCGACGGGACACTCGTCCACGCACGCCCCGCAGTCGATGCAGGCGGCCGGGTCGATGTGCAGCATCTCGGCCCGGGCGAACTCGGGCGACCCGGGTGTCGGATGAATACAGTTCACCGGACATACCGTGACGCAGCTCGCGTCGTTGCAGCACGGCCGCGTGATGACATGGGCCACCGGTCATCCTCCTTGGATCGTCACGAACCGCCCGCCTGTGGCGGACGGAGTTCACTCAGTGGAACGAGGCCCGGAAGGACTCGAAGCCCTGAAGGCAGTTGTTGCGCAGCAGTTCCGGATCACCGACGCTGACAGAGGAGACCCGCGGGACCATCGCGTGCAGCAGGGTCTGCATCTCCAGCTTCGCCAGCTGCATGCCGACGCAGGTGTGCACGCCGTGCCCCCATCCGACGTTGCTGCCGCGCCACTCCAGCGAGAATCTCTCGGGGTGGTGGAAGTGCCGCTCGTCGCTGTTCGCGGCGGCGAACACCACCGCGACACGGTCCCTCGGGCGCAGCTGGACCCCGCCGAACTCGGTATGCGCGGCGACGGATCGGGTGAACGACCGGACCGGCGACGCCATCCGCACCGCTTCCACCACCGCGGTCGGGATCAGGTCCGGGTCCCGGCGCAGCCGTTCCCACAGCCCGGGGGTGGTTCCCAGGCTCCAGAGCAGTTGGCCCGTCGACAGGATCGTGGTGTCCAGGCTCGGGGCGACGAAGTCGATGATCATGTTCTTCGCCTCGACCCGCCCGATCTCACCCCGGTCAGCCGCATCGAGGACCGTCGACGCCCACCCGCCGGGTGTCACGTTCCGGCGTCCGACGGCCAACGTGTAGAGGAACAAGCCGAGCGATCCGCGTACGGAGCCACGCGCCCGGCGATTCGCCGAACCGAGACCGTCGAACGTCGACTGGCCCCAGTTCAGCATCTGCTCCGGGGTCACCTTCACACCGACCAGTTCGGCGACCGCCTGCACCGGTAGGCGGGTCGCGAAGTCGGCGATGCCGTCGAAGTGATCCCGCGCCAACAGCCGGTCGACGGTGTCCGCGGCCTCTTTCTCGAGTGTGGGCAGCGACGGGCGTATCGCCCGCGAGGTCAGAGACTGCATGAGGATCATCCGACGGTTCATGTGCGTGGCGTCGTCGCTCGCGAGCGTGGTGTAGTGCCCGAGGGTGTTGGCGACCGGGTTGGCGCCCACGCCTCTGCCGCTGCGGAAGGTCGCGTCGTCGCGCAGGGCCAGCCGCACGTCGTCGAACCGGCCGACCGCGAACATCCGATGACGCGGGAGCCATACGACGGGGCCCGCGTCCCGGATTCGGCGATACACCTCCTGTGGTCTGTCGACCACCTCGTCGCCGTACAGATCGACGTCAACCACCGGCGCCCCACGATGGGTAGCGGTCCGGAGTGGGGAGTGTCGGAGAGTCATCTGCCCGTCCTGGTGTCACGAGTCGCACTGGCATGCGCCGCGCGAGGCGATTCCGTCATTGCTGACGAAATCATCAACCAATAGTGTGTCATAGGTCAAGTCATGCCCGCGGGCGCGACCGGGATGCTGCGGCTCCGCGTTCGGCGGGGCGGTCAGGTCAGGTCAGTACGACGATCAGATCGCCGGCTTCGACCTGCCCGACTGTGTTGATGGCGATGCGGTCGACGGTGCCGCCTCCGGGGCTCGTGATCGCGGCCTCCATCTTCATGGCCTCGATGGTGGCGACGGTGCCGCCGGGTTCGACCTCGTCGCCGACCCCGACGGCGACGGTGACCACACCGGAGAAGGGTGCGGGGATGTGGAGGGGGTTGCCGGGGTCGGCCTTTTCCGCGGCGGGTACCTCGACGCCTACTGAACGGTCGCGGACCGGAACCGGCCGCAGCTGTCCGTTGATGATGCACATCACGGTGCGCATGCCGCGGTCGTCGGGTTCGCTGATGGCTTCCAGACCGATGAGGAGATCGACGCCGGGTTCGAGTTCGACGCGGTGTTCCTCGCCGTATCGCAGGCCGTAGAAGAACTGGTTGGTCGAGAGCTGGGAGGTGTCACCGTACTGCTCGCGATGCTGCTCGAACTCCGCGGTCGGGCCGGGGAACAGCAGCCTGTTGAGAGTCTCCTGCCGGGTGCGACCGGCCGTCTGTAGCGCGGCGGCGTCGGCATCAGATATCAATGCCACCTCCGGCGCCGCCGGTCGCCCCTGAAGTGCGGTACTGCGCAGCGGCTCCGGCCAGCCGCCGGCGGGGTCTCCGAGCTCGCCGCGCAGGAACCCGATCACCGACTCGGGGATGTCGTAGGACGTGGGGTTCGCCGCGAAGTCGGCCGCGGAGATCTCGCGCCCGACCAGGGCGAGGGCGAGGTCGCCGACGACCTTCGACGACGGGGTGACCTTGATCAGCCGACCCAGCATGCGGTCGGCCTCGGCGTAGGCCTGTTCGACGGCTTCGAAGCGGTCGCCGAGTCCGAGGGCTACGGCCTGCTGGCGCAGGTTCGACAGCTGGCCGCCGGGGATCTCGTGTGTGTACACACGTCCGGTGGGAGCGGGCAGGCCGGATTCGAACGGCGCGTACACCTTTCGCAGTGACTCCCAGTACGGTTCCAGATCGCACACCGCGGCGAGGTCCAGACCGGTATCGCGGTCGGTGTGGGCGGTGGCGGCCACGATCGCCGACAACGCCGGCTGCGAGGTGGTCCCCGCCATGGCGGCGCTCGCGCCGTCAACCGCGTCCGCGCCCGCCTCCCACGCGGCGAGGTAGGTCGCGAGCTGGCCCCCGGGGGTGTCGTGGGTGTGGACATGGATGGGCAGATCGAACTCCGACCGCAACGCTGTCACGAGCTTCGTCGCGGCGGGCGCACGCAACAGGCCGGCCATGTCCTTTATGGCGAGTACGTGGGCGCCGGCGTCGACGATCTGCTCGGCCAGGCGGAGGTAGTAGTCGAGCGTGTAGAGGTCCTCGGACGGGTCGGCCAGGTCGCCGGTGTAGGACATCGCGACCTCGGCGACCGCGGTTCCGGTCTCGCGCACGGCATCGATCGCCGGCCGCATCGCGTCGATGTTGTTCAAGGCGTCGAAGATCCGGAAGATGTCGATACCCACATCGGTGGCCTCGGCCACGAACGCCGAGGTCACGGCTGTCGGATACGGGGTGTAGCCCACGGTGTTCGCACCCCGCAGCAACATCTGCAGACAGATGTTCGGGATCGCCGAACGCAATTGCGCCAGCCGATCCCATGGATCCTCCTTGAGGAACCTCAACGCCACGTCATAGGTGGCGCCTCCCCAGCACTCCACTGACAACAGCTCCGGAGTCAGGGCGGCCACATGCGGGGCGACCGCCAGGAGGCCCGACGTCCGGACCCGGGTGGCCAACAACGACTGGTGTGCGTCGCGGAAGGTGGTGTCGGTGACCCCGAGCTGCGGGCGCGACCGCAGATCGGCCGCGAACCCCTGTGGTCCCAGCTCGAGCAGCCGTTGCCGCGATCCCGGCGGTGGGTTGGTCAGTGATGAGGGATCCAGACCGGGAAGCTTGTCGCCCGGGTACACCGGGGTGGGACGCTCTCCGTGCGGCCGGTTGACCGTCACGTCCGCGAGGTAGTTCAGGATCTTCGTCCCGCGATCGGCCGACGGCCGCGCGGTCAGCAACTCCGGACGGTCCTCGATGAACGAGGTCGTGGCCCGACCTGCCTGGAAGTCCGGGTCATCGAGCACCGCCTGCAGGAACGGGACGTTCGTGGCCACTCCCCGGATACGGAACTCGGCGATCGCCCGGCGCGCCCGCGCGAACGCGGTCTCGAAATCCCGCCCGCGACACGTCAGCTTCACGAGCATCGAGTCGAAGTGTGCGGACACCTCGGCACCGAGGGCCACACCGCCGTCCAGGCGCACACCCGCCCCGCCCGGGGCGCGGTAGGCGGCGATCCGCCCGGTGTCCGGTCGGAAGCCGTTGGTCGGATCCTCGGTGGTGATCCGGCACTGGAGTGCCGCGCCGCGGATCGTCAGCTGGTCCTGTGAGAGCCCGAGGTCGTTCAGTGACTCCCCTGACGCGATCCGCAACTGCGACTGCACCAGATCGACATCGGTGATCTCCTCGGTCACGGTGTGCTCGACCTGGATGCGCGGATTCATCTCGACGAACCTGTGCTGTCCGCTCTCGTCCACCAGGAACTCGACCGTGCCGGCCCCCGAGTAGCCGATGTGGTGGGCGAACGCGACCGCGTCGGCGCATATCCTCTCGCGCATCTCCTGTGTCAGGTTCGGTGCCGGAGCGAGCTCGATCACCTTCTGATGACGACGCTGCAGACTG
>JBKBUP010000048.1:0-14809 GCA_046289795.1 Dietzia sp.
GCCCGCGGCTACCTGCTGCGGGCGGTCGGCGCGGTGGGGCTGATGCTGCTGGTGCTGCTCGGCATGGCCGGGTTGGCGCTGTGGGGACTGCTCAGGGTGATCGGCCTGTTCTGATCCCCGCCCCGACCCCTGACCCCGCCGCCTAGACGGAGGTCACCGGGAGGAGGCGCCGGACCACGTCGTCCAGCGTGAGGACGCCCCTGACCTCGGAGACGTGGGTGCCGGGGTGACCGCCGGACTGTTCGACGACGACGAGGTGCGCCCGCGCCTCACGCATCCTGCGGAACGCCTCGGCCACCGAGAGGTCGTGCTCGAGGGACAGGCTCGGCCGCATGAGTTCCCGCGCCGTGGCGGCCGACAGGGCGTTGATCGCGTCCCGCGCGTGCACCACACCCACCGCGGTGTCGCCGTCCAACACGAGCAGACGCAGGTGGCCGGTCCGGCGGGCCGTCTCGCGGATCTCCTCCGGTGAGGCCTCCACGCCGACCGACGACATCTCCTCCGGGGCGGCGGGTGCGTCCACCCCGCGCTCGCCCAGCAGGTCACCCACCGTGAGCTCCTGCAGTTCCAGTGCGTTGAGCAGCTGACGGTGGTGGGAGTCGTCGAGCGTCCCGGCCTCGCCGGAGTGGCGCACGAGTTCTCGCAGGGAGTCGGCGTCCTGGCCGGAGGCCACCTCGTCGCGGGTCTCCACACCGAGACGGTGGAGGATCCGGTTGGCCATGGTGTTGAGCATCACCAGCAGCGGGCGGGTGAGCCAGAGGAAGCCCCGCATCGGTATCGCCAGCAGCGTGGCCGAGTACTCGGGGTGAGTGATGGACCACGACTTCGGGGCCATCTCACCCACCACGAGGTGCAGGAACGTGACGATGAGCAGCGCCAGGACAAAAGCGATGACGTCGGCGGTCCAGTAGGGCAACCCCCAGCCGGCGAACACCGGGGTGAGCCAGTGGTGGACGGCGGGTTTCGTGATCGAACCGAGCGCCAGTGCGCAGAGCGTGATCCCGAGCTGGGAACCCGCCAACAGCAGCGTGAGCTCGGACGCGTTGCGCAGGGCGGCCCGGGCGGAGGCGCTCGAGGCCGCCGCGTCCTCGAGGCGGTGACGCCTCGCGGAGATCAGGGAGAATTCGACAGCCACGAAGAACGCGGACGCCGCGATGAGCAGGATCGTGGCCACGACGACGACCATCGGGTTGCTCGTGAGGCCCGATCCGGCCTCGGCGGCGAGCAGGGAAGTGGTGGGGTTCATCGGGCGGCCTCCTCGACCACGACGTGCAGTTCAGCAGGCACACGTCGTTCGATCCGGCGTACCACGGTCCTGAGGACCCGGTCTGCGGACATCTCTTCGAGCACGTCCGTGTCGGGGAGGGGGATGTCGATGCGGTCGCCCACCTCGGGCAGGTCACCGGTGGTCTCGACCACGAGCCCGCCGAGCGTTTCGGCGTCCACCTCGGGGAGGGTGATCTCGAGCAGGCGCTCCACCTCGTCGAGATGGGTGTCACCGGTGAGGAGCCACCCCAGTCCCTCGCTGACCGGGGTTCCGGCGGCGAGCTGGGGGTCGTGCTCGTCCGCGATCTCGCCGACGATCTCCTCGGCCATGTCCTCCATGGTCACGACACCGGCGAATCCGCCGTACTCGTCCACGACCACCGCCATCTCCGATTTCTCGGCACTCAGTCGGGCGGCCACCTCGGGCAGGGGCAGGGAGGTCGGCACGATGATCGGCGCCCGCATGAGGGTCGACACCGCCGTGAGATCGGCTTGCTCGTCGTCCCGGACGGAGAGCAGGTCGTGCAGGTCCACGATGCCGATCACGTCGTCGGAGTCGTCGCCCACGACCGGATAGCGGGTGTGGCCGGTGGCCATCTTGGACAGGACCTCGTGCACCGTGTCCTCCGCTCGGACGACGTCGGTGCGCGAGCGCGGGATCATGGCGTGCTCGGCGGGTTGGCCGGGGAAGTCGAGCATCCTGTCCAGCAGTCGGCTGAGTTCTTCGGACAATTCGCCGGTCTCGCCGGACTCGGCCACGATGTGCTCGAGGTCGCGGGCCGTGGCGGAGTGCTCCTTGTCGTGCACCGGCTCGATGCCCACGGCCTTGAGGAGCGCCTCGGACGCCTTGTCGAACAGGCCGATGAGCCAGCCGAACAGTCCGAGGTAGATCGTGGTGGAACGGGCCAGCCAGCGTGCGACCGGCTCCGGCTTGGCGATGGCGAGGTTCTTGGGCACCAACTCGCCGAAGATCATCTGCACGACCGTCGAGAAGAGCAGTGCCAGGACCGTGCCGACGACCACGCCGACCCCCTGGGGCACCGAGGCCAGGCCGAGGAGCTCGCCGATCGAGCGGCCGATGAGCGGTTCGGCCACGTACCCCACGACCAGCGTGGTGACGGTGATTCCGAGTTGGGCGCCCGAGAGCATGAACGACGTGCGCCTGGTCACGCCGAGGACACGCGCCGCAGCCGGGTCGCCCTTCTCCGCGGCGGCCCCCATCCGGGAGCGGTCGACGGCCATGAAGGCGAACTCCTGGGCCACGAAGTAGCCCGTGAGTGCGGTGATGGCCAGGACCACCACGACGCCGAGTAATAGTGAGAGCGCGATGCTCATCCGGTGTTCCCCCTTCTGAGAAGGGGGCTGATAGATCGGGCCGGTGTATCGGCTCGGCTCACTGGAGGTGCTCCTGCGCGTGCGTAGGGGTGGGCCCCGGGACGGCGCCCGGGGATATCTCCCGATTGTCCCGCCCTACGCGGGAAATGTCGACTCGGTATCGAGGAATCGGTGCGCCGGGTGCACGGTCCGATGTGCTCGGGCCTGCCGTTCGGCCACGATCCCGGCGTCAGGGAGAGGCGGAACGTATCGCCCGGGAGACGGCATCGAGGGCCATCAGGCGGACGGTGTCGACGTCGGCGGCCACCTCCCCGGTGGCGACGGAGACGAAGCCGTCACCGTCGTATCGGGTGTGCGGCGGCGTCAGCGCTCGGGAGAGCCCGTCGTGGGCGCCCTGGGCGACGACGAAGCACGAGGTCTTGTCCAACCTCGCGTTGGTCATGACGACCCCGATGGTCGTGTGGACCCGATCAGAGGCGTACTCGAACGGCGGGACGAGGTTCGCGACAGCGTCGAAGTCCACCGCGGTCCCGCCCGTATCGATGTCCCCGTAGGCGTTCACCGCGCACAATGCGCCCACGACCAGGTCGCCCAGTGTGCTCTCCGCGTACCGGATCCCGCCCGCCCGGATGTTCTCGGCCCCGCGCCACTGCGACGTGAACGCCCCGGTACCTGCACCGACCTGCCCCACGTCGAACCGCGGGCTGGTCGCCGCGGCCGCGGCGGAGTATCCGTTGTCCGCCGTCGGGCGAACCTTCGAGTTCCCGATCCCGAGGTCGAACAGCGCCAGGGTCGGGACGATCGGGACGCGTCCCCCGGGAGTGGGCACGCCCCGCCCGGCCTCCTCGAGGAACCGCATCACCCCCTCGGCGGCGGCCAGACCGAAAGCTGATCCGCCGGTCAGAAGTACCGCGTCGATGGTGGTCACGGCCTTGTCCGGGGCGAGGGCGTCGAGGTCGCGAGTCGCCGGGGCGCCTCCGCGCACCTCGCGCGAGGCCACCGCCCCCTCGGGGAGAAGCACCACCGTGCATCCCGTCAACGCTGTCGGATCCGTCCAGTGACCGATCGAGACCCCGGGCAGCCGGGTCTGCGGTGAGAGGGGCTCCATCGCGCAAAATTAGCGCGCCGACCATCCGACGGGCAACGGCATCAACCGGTCCTCGGTCGCGGCTTGATTCACGGATTCCAGCTCATTACCGGCACCGGCAGTGCGAGAAAGCCTGTCACCCCGAGGGGCAGTACTCAGGAGTCGGAACCCTTCTGCCAGGTGCTCCACGGGACAGACCAGTCGCCGTTCTTCCAGATCTCCAGTTCCGGGCCCCCGGTGTTGCGGACCTCGACGATGTCACCGGCCACGGCCTGATCGAAGTACCAGGCGGCGTTCTCGGGGGACAGGTTGAGGCAACCGTGCGAGACGTTGGTGTTGCCCTGTGCCCACATCGACTCCTCGAGTGCGTGGAAGTAGATCCCGTTGTTCGTGAGCCGGACCCCGTGGTCGATGGTGACCCGGTACCCGACATCCAGCGGCAGACCGTAGGTGGACGAGTCCATGAGCACCGTGCTGGCCTTGTCGAGGACCGTGTAGGTCCCCGGTTGGGTCCAGAAGTGCATGGTCACGCCGTTGTAGGTCGCCCACCCTCCCTTGCCCATCGAGGTGGGCATGGTCTTGACCAGTTCCTGGTTGTGGAACACGGAGACCGTCTTGGTCTCGTCGTCCGCGATCGCCACGCGGCGGTCGCCGATCGTGAAGTCGACCTCCGCGCTCTCGCCGCCCCACTGGCCCCCGCCGAGGTTCCGGCCCTCGGTGTCCAGCTCCACCGACACCCGCGTGCCGGTCTCGTAGTAGTCCCTGGGCCGCCAGTGCGCGGTCGCATCGTCGAGCCAGAACCAGTTGCCCTCGACCGCGGGCTCCGTGGTGACCGTCATGTACTCCTCGACGGTCTCCCTGTCGGCCACGGGTTGATCGAACTTGGCGGCCACGATGATGCCGACGCCGTATTCACGGTCCGACTCCAGCGCGCCCCCGCCCGTCGAGACCAGGGAGGGCCTGACGATGGCCTGCGGGTCGGCCATGGTGAACGTGCGCGTGTCGGTCTGCGGTCCGCCGGTCGCACCACGATAGGTGACGTCCAGGGTGTAGGTCCGTCCGTAGCCGAGGGTGACCGCCGGCTCCCACGAGGACGCGTCCCCCGAGAGTTCCCCGTCGATCTCCTTGCCGGCGTCGTTGGTGAGCACCACCTCGGTGAGGGAGCCGTTCTCCACGGTGGCCCGGACACCGTCCACCACGGCGACGTCCGTGGCGCCGTCGGCCGGGGTGACCCGGAGCGTCGCCGGAGCCGGCGCCTCCGACGTCTCGGTCGGGGTGGTCTCTCCGGCCGAACCGGTGGGGGAGGGGATGGTGCATCCGGTGACGACGAGCAGGAGGGCGAGTAGCCCGGCGAGAAAGACTAGGGGGGCCTGCGCTGCTGAGCGCGTGGTGGACCCGGACCTGGACAAGGACATGCGTGACTCCGAGGCAGAACTGAGGGTTTACCGGTGAACACCGGCTTATGTCGACATGATGCACGCGGGGTCCGACACGACGCGAACCCACACGGGCGATCTCGGCGTGTCGTTGTGGAGTTGTGACCGGATCGAGCGGAGTGGCCCTTCATGTGTGACCTACGTCTCAGGCCCGTGCCGGTCGGAGGAGATCTGCGTGCCGTCGCGGAGCTGGACATCCGAGCCGGGTGCGGGACGGGACGAGTCAGCGCTTCATGAGGGCGAAGACGCCCCAGCCAAGATGCTCACGAGTGCAGCGTGCGTATCTGGTTGGTTCGTTCTCGAGCTCTTCCCGTACCTCCGGTGCCATCTCATCGTCCGGGTTCTGGTCGAGCCAGCGGCGCATGTTGAGCCACTGGGCTGCGACGTATCGGTCCCAACTGTCCTGGTCGGCCAGCACCATCTCTACGACGTCGTACCCGAGTTCCTGGAAATACTCGATCAGTTCTGGGAGCAACAGGAAGTCGGCGATGGCGGTGGCATGGCAGGCCTTGGCGGTCTCCTCATCCGGAGGGGTCTGCCGCCAGAACGGTTCACCGATCAGCATCAAGCCTCCGTCACGAAGGCTATGACTGAGCAACTCAACTGTCCCGGCGATGCCGTTCCCGATCCACGATGCGCCGACACACGCGGCCAGGTCAACTGGATCAGTTGCGACATGGTCAGCGGCGTCCCCGTGAACAAACTCGACCTGCTCTGAGACCCCTAGTTCCACAGCGCGGGACCTGGCTTGTTCGGTGAAGACCGTACTGATGTCCACCCCGATACCGGTGATGCCGTGATCTCGGGCCCAGGTGCACAGCATCTCGCCCGATCCGCTCGCAAGGTCGAGTATTCGTGTGCCGGGGGCGAGGTGGAGTGCTTCCCCCAGCGCCTCGAGCTTGTCGGCGGTCAGTGGGTTGTGGATCCGGTGGTTGCTTTCGCGGATGGTGAAAATGCGTGGAAGGTCCATGGTCACTTCCTTGCCTCAGATTTTCCTGTTGGGAGAGCGCTTCACAGCGCGTCGAAGGTGCGTTATTTGTCTTTTCGGCCGCTCAACCACCCGGTGGAACATCGAGGATAGCCCTCCACATGTGATCTGCGTATCGAGTAGAGGGGTGCAGACGGGACTCCGGCGCCGCGACTCTGTGAGGCGCGCGAAACGGGGCGGAGGAGTACAACGGAGGCCATGAGTATCGATCGTCCAGTGACCATCATCGGCGGCCATGGCAAGGTCGCTCTCCGTGCCGCCCGGATCCTGTCGGAGGCGGGTGCCGAGGTGTACTCGGTCATCCGGAATCCGGACCAGGCCGACGACATCCGCGCGACGGGTGCCAGCCCCGTCGTCGCGGACGTCGAGAATCTCGACGTGGAGGGCCTGCGGGAGGTGCTGCGCGGCAGTGGCTCCGTGGTGTGGGCCGCCGGTGCGGGTGGCGGCAGCGCCGACCGCACCTACGCGGTCGACCGGGACGCGGCGATCCGGTCCATGGACGCATCCGTACAGGAGGGGGTCGAGCGGTACGTCATGATCTCCTACGACGGGGCCCGCCCGGACCACGGAGTGCCCGAGGACAATTCGTTCTACCCGTATGCGCAGGCCAAGGCCGCCGCGGATGCCCACCTCCGGGAATCGGAACTGCAGTGGACCATCCTCGGACCGGGCATGCTCACCGACGATGCCGGCGGGGAGACGATCGGCGTGGGCGCCGACAAGCGCGATGACCGCGCCACGAGCCGGGACGTCGTGGCCGCCGTCACCGCAGCGGTACTGCGCAGGCCGGACACGATCGGCCGGACCATCGAGTTCTCGGACGGCGAGACCCCCATCGGTGAGGCGTTGACGAGGGAGTGAACCACCGGTGACCCGGCCGGGGTAGGACGGCCACGTGGTGGGCGGGGCCCCGAGCCGCGGGTCGCACGGTTATCCTCGTCGGGTGCGGATCCTGGTGGGCGGCTCGTGGATCACCGTGTCCTGCGCTCTTCTCACCGCGTTGTGGAGCGTCCCGCAGTTCATTTCGACCGGGACCGTCACGCTGAGCTCGCACCCGTTGTTCGTGATCCTGTTCCTGTTCCCGGCTCAGATCGGCGTGCCGGTGTGCCTGCTCGTGGCCCTGAACTCGGTGCTGCTGCTCACCCGGGGCCGCCTCGTCACCAGCCCTCGCCGGTTCCTGGCCGGGGGCCAGATCCTCACGGTCACTCTGCTGGCCATCTGCGCGTTGCTCCTGGTCCTGCCCACCACGTTCGGGCGGGAGTTCATCGTGATGGCACTGGCCTACCAGGTGGGGCAGGTCGTGGTGGCGGTGGGACTCGCGCTCCACCTCCTCCGACGCCGGAGGTTCCGTCGCCGCCCGGAAGCCGCCGATCCGAGCCCGCCGGTGCGATCCGACCCGTGATCCGGTCGGCCCGGTCCCGGCGGGGCGGGCGCCCGGGCTGACACTATGGGTGCATGCGTGCCATCCACATCTCATCCCATGACGGACCCGCCGCCCTCGAGGTGGTGGACCTCCCCGAGCCGGAGCCGGGTGCCGTCCTGATCGACGTCCACGCCTCGGGCGTGACCTTCCCCGAGGTGCTCCAGACCCGCGGGAAGTACCAGATCTCGCCCCCGTTGCCGTTCGTGCCCGGGTCCGAGGTCGCCGGTGTGGTCCGCTCCGCACCCGAGGGGTCGGGCTTCGCCGCCGGGGACCGTGTCTGCGCCTTCCCGGGACTGGGCGGATTCGCCGAGGTGGTCTCGGCGGACCCGTCGGTGGTGTTCCCCCTGCCCGACACCATGAGTTTCGCCCAGGGTGCGTCCATCCCCATGAACGTCCTCACCGTGCACTTCGCGCTGGCCCACCGCGGCCGGATGGTGCCCGGCGAGACGGTGCTCGTCCACGGCGCGGGCGGTGGCATCGGGATCGCCGCCACCCAGTTCGCCACCGCGATGGGGGCCCGCGTGATCGCGGTCGCCTCCACCGACGAGAAGCGGGACCTGGCTCTGAGGGCCGGCGCGTCCGACGCCATCGCGCCGGAGGGGTTCAAGGACGCCGTCAAGGAGCTCACCGGCGGCAAGGGTGTCGACATCGTCGTCGACCCCGTCGGCGGTGACCGGTTCACCGACTCCATCCGCTCCCTCGGCCAGGAGGGGCGGATCCTCGTGATCGGCTTCACCGCCGGCGAGATCCCCACGGTCAAGGTCAACCGCCTGCTCCTGGGCAACAAGAGCGCCATCGGCGTGGGCTGGGGCGAATACTGGATGAGCAACCCCGGCTACCTGCAGAAGCAGTGGGCGGAGGTGGAGCCGCTGCTGGCCGCCGGCAAGCTCGACCCGCTCGTCGGTGTCGAGTTCCCGTTGGAGAAGGCCTCCGAGGCGCTGCAGCTGATGGACGGCCGCGGTGCCGTGGGCAAGATCGTCCTCACCCTCGGCCGCTGACCTCGGCTGCCGGCGTCCACACCAGCCGACCTGGGGGCCGGGCAGACTCCGGTCTAGAAGGCACCCTCCGGCATCCGCATGACGTCCAGCTCCAGGGCCTCGATGGTGGCGCGGGCGGCGCCGACCTGCGGCAGGTGCGCTCGCGCGAAGTGGCCGGCCACGACGATCTTGCCGGTGTAGAAGTCGTGGGCGTCGCCCGTCGCGTCCGGCAGCTCGGCCGACGCCACGATCGCCCCGCGCAGCAGCATCCACCCCACCATCAGGTCGCCGACCGCCATGAGCAGCGGCACCGCGCCGAGCCCGATCAGGTACAGCGACTCCGGATCCTCCTGAGCCGCCATGAGGTGCCCGGTGAGGGTGCCGACCATGGACTCGACATCGGCGAGGGCGGTCGCCACCGCCGTGCGCACGGTCTCGAGCTCGGCGGGTCCGGCCTCGTCGACCGTCCGGTGGATCTGCGCGGCGAGGTGGCCGAGCGCGGTCCCGCCGTCGCGGATGATCTTGCGGAAGAAGAAGTCCTGCGCCTGGATGGCGGTGGTGCCCTCGTAGAGGGAGTCGATCTTGGCGTCGCGGATGTACTGCTCCAGGGGGTAGTCCCTGAGGTACCCGGAGCCGCCGAAGCACTGCAGCGACTCCGCCAGGCACTGGTAGGACCGCTCGGACCCCACGCCCTTGACGATCGGCAGCAACAGGTCGTTGACGGTGTGCGCCAACTCGGGTCCGGCGCCCGAGACGACCTCGGCGGCCACCACGTCCTGGTGGGCGGCCGCGTAGAGGTACACCGCGCGGAGCCCCTCCGCGTACGCCTTCTGGGTGAGCAGTGACCGTCGCACGTCGGGGTGGTGGATGACGGTGACCTTCGTTGCGTCGGGATTCCCGGCGTCGGCCATGTCGTTGCCCTGCACGCGCTCCTTCGCGAAGTCGAGTGCGTTGAGGTACCCGGTGGACAGGGTGGAGATCGCCTTGGTCCCCACCATCATCCGCGCGGCCTCGATGGTCTTGAACATCTGCTTGATGCCCAGGTGGGAGTCCCCTGCGAGGTACCCGACCGCCGGCCGGCCGTGTGCACCGAACGCCACCTCGCACGTCGCGGAGGCGGTCAACCCCATCTTCTTCTCGATCCCGGTCACGTAGACGCCGTTACGCTCGCCGGGCGCCGCCGTCTCGGGGTCCGGCAGGTACTTGGGGACCAGGAAGTAGCTCAGGCCCTTGGTGCCGGGGCCCGCTCCCACGGGCCGGGCGAGCACCTGGTGCCAGATGTTCTCGAACAGGTCGCCGGTGTCGGCGCCGGTGATGAACCGCTTGGCGCCCTCGATGTGCCAGGTGCCGTCGGGCTGCTCGATCGCCTTGGCGCGAACGGCACCCACGTCCGAGCCCACCTCGGCCTCGGTGAGCATCATGGACGAGCCGTGGTTGCGGTCGATGATCCGGGCGGCCCACTTCTGCTGCTGCTCGTTGCCGATGGTGTGCATGATCTCGGCGAACAGCGGTCCGGAGAGGTACATGAAGATCGACGGGTTGGCCCCGAGGAGGAACTCCGTGATCGCCCAGGTGACCATGCGGGGGGCCGCGACGCCGCCGACGGCGGGGTCCACGCCGACCAGGCCCCAGCCCGCCTCCTGCCACGCGCGGACCGAGGCGACGTACTCCGGCGGGAGCGTGACCTCGTGGGTCTCGGGGTCGAACTGCGGCGGGTTCCGGTCGGCGACGGAGAACGAGGCGGCGACGGGCCCCTCCGCCAGGGTGGCGGCCTCCCGCAGCATCGTGCGGACCGTCTCGCCGTCGAGTTCGGTGTCGTCCCGCTCCAGGATCTCGTCGAGCCCGAACACCTCGAACAAGACGAACTCCAGGTCACGCGGGTTGCTGCGGTAGTGGGACACTCAGGTACTCCTCGTCGGTGGACGGGCGCACCGACCGGCGCGTCAGGGACCTACCGTAGAGCCTGGCAGGCACTCGCGCGAGTCCGTCCGGAGCGCGCTCCGCCGACGGTCAGTCAGCGAGCGCCCGGAGCCTCCGCCCGGCCTCGTCGAGGACCGCGGGCCGCTTGCAGAACGCGAACCGGACCAGGTGGGACCACTCGTCGGAGTAGGCATCGGTGAACGGCGCGAACGGTACCGCCGCCACGCCGATCCGTTCGGGCAGCTCCAGACACCAGGACGCGGCGTCGGTGACGCCGAGCGGTCGCGGGTCCGCGGTGAGGAAGTAGGTCCCCTGGGTGACGGCGAGGTCCAGCCCGACGCCGGTGAGGATGTCCACCAACTGATCCCGCCGGTCCTGCATCTGCGTCCGCAGTGTCCGGATCCACTCGCCCTCGTGGCGCAGGGCGTGCGCTACGCCCAGCTGCAGTGGCGTGCCGGCGGTGTAGCTCATGTACTGTTTGGCTGCCCGCACTCCCGCGACCAGCTCGGCCGGCCCGGTCACCCATCCGACCTTCCAGCCCGTGCAGTTGAGCATCTTGCCGGCGCTCGAGATCCGCAGGGTCCGCTCGGCCATCCCCGGCAGGGTGGCGATCGAGATGTGCTCGTTGTCGTCGTAGGTCAGGTGCTCGTACACCTCGTCGGAGATCGCGATCGCGTCGAACTCGTGGCACAGCGCCGCGATCTGCTCGAGGTCCTCTCGCGGCAGCACCGCCCCGGTCGGGTTGTGCGGCGTGTTGACCAGCACGGCCCGCGTCCGCGGGGAGAAGGCCGCCCGCAGGGAGTCCACGTCGAGGCGGAAGCGGCCGGACGAGCGGACCATCCGCGCCGCGCGCCTGGTGGCGCCGGCCATCGCGACGGTGGCGGCGTAGGAGTCGTAGTACGGCTCGATCACGACCACCTCGTCGTCGGGCTCCACCAGGCCCACCACCGCACCGGCGATCGCCTCGGTGGCCCCGACGGTCACCAACACCTCGGTGTCCGGGTCGTGGACCAGGCCGGTGTGCTCGGTCTCGTGGGCGACGATCGCGTGACGCAGTTCGGGCACCCCCGTCCCGGGTGGGTACTGGTTGTGGCCCTCGCGCATGGCACGCACGGCGGCCTCGATCATCGACGCCGGGCCGTCGGTGTCCGGGAAGCCCTGTCCCAGGTTGACGGCCCCGACGCGTGCCGCGAGTTGGGTGACCTCGGAGAAGATCGTCGTGGCGTGGGGCTCGAGGCGGCGGACTGTCATGCTGGCAGCCTAGGTCGGACGTCGGCGACCGATACGATGTACTCCATGACCGAGCACCCCGCCGCCGCATCCATCACGGTCGGACCGTGCACCCAGCGTCGCACGGTCCTGGCCGCCCTGCCCGGGATCATCCTGTTGCCGGGGATCGCCTCGGCGTGCGGGATGACCGAACCCGCCCAGCCGCCGTCCACCGTGCAACAGACCACCGAGGTCCCGCCGTCCACGATCCCCGCCTCGGACGTGCCCGTCGGCACCGCCAAGCAGGTCAAATCGGGGGACGCGACCGTGATCGTCGCGCAGCCCACCGAGGGTGAGTTCGTCGCCTACTCGGCCCGCTGCACCCACCAGGGCGGGGTGGTCCAGGTGGTCCGCGACCTTCACCTTCGGTGTCCGCTCCACGGTGCCGAGTACGACGCCACCGACGGCAGCAACACCCTCGCCCCGGCCCCGCGTCCGCTCGACGTGGTCCCCGTGACCGAGTCGGGCGGCCAGCTCACCCTGGGCTGACGCGGGCGCCGGCCCGGTGTGGACCGCCCGGTTTGCGAGGCGGCACCCGTCAGGAGTACAACAGGAACACGTTCTCAGGGCGGGGTGAAACTCCCCACCGGCGGTGATGTCACCGGCTCCGTGGCCGGCGGCGAGCCCGCGAGCGCCCCGCACACGCGGCGGGCCGGACACATGCTCCGGCCGGACCGCACGCGCGGGGGTCAGCAGACCCGGTGTGATCCCGGGGCCGACGGTCACAGTCCGGATGGAAGAGAACAACGCGTCACCGCGCGTCCCCGGCACCGCCGTGGACCTGTGGGCGACGTGGCATAAGCCCTGGGCCGTCTGTGTCGAGCCCGCGAAAGGGGCACACGATGAGCCTTCTCGTTTCATTCCTCGACGCTCAGTTGTTGATCGGCGGAGTCCCGATCCTGTGGCGCGAGATCATCGGCAACATGTTCGGCCTGGCCGCCGCGATCGGCGGGATGCGCCGCGTCGTGTGGGCGTGGCCGGTGGGGATCGTCGGCAACCTGACCCTGCTCACCGTCTTCCTCGGCGGCGTCTTCCACACCCCGCAGGACGTGGACCTCTACGGGCAGGCCGGGCGGCAGGTCATGTTCCTCGCGGTGGGGCTCTACGGGTGGTGGCGCTGGTCGCGGGACAAGCGGATCAGTGCGGCGCTCCCCGGGCAGGAGGGGGTCGTAGCGGTCGCGGTCCGTCCGCACTGGGCCACGGGCCGGCAGCGGGCGGGTCTCGTGGTCGGGATGCTCGTGGGCACGCTGGTCTTCGGCTGGATCTTCTCCCAGCTAGGGTCGTGGGGGCCGTGGGCGGACGCGTGGATCTTCACCGGCTCGATCCTGGCCACCTACGGCATGGCCCGCGGGTGGACGGAGTTCTGGCTGCTGTGGATCGCGGTGGACATCGTGGGGGTCCCGCTGCTGCTCAAGGCGGGGTACTACCCGTCGGCGGTGCTGTACCTGGTGTACGCGGTGTTCGTGATCTGGGGCTTCGTGGTGTGGTGGCGTGTGGACCTGGCCGAGCGGGTGGGAGCGTCGACTCCGGGGCATCGGTCAGAGCAGCCGGTTGCCGGCTGACGCCCACGGCCGGTCCGGGCCTGTGCTGACCACCGCCCATCCGCCGACCGTGCCCCCCGACCGTGCCCCGCCGACCGGTCGATTCCGATCGCATTTTCCCAGGTGACGCGCGGCAGTCGGGCACATTTGTGACCACTCGACGGCCGGGCGGCCGGGGGGCCGGGCGGTCGGCGAGGAGTCCGCGACGGCGCCGAGCTTCAGCCCGCCGTGACCTGGGCGGTCCCCGCCGCACGCCGCGGGCGCACCGCGGCCACCACGATCAGCGACAACGCCGCGAGCGTGAAGCCGAGGCCGCGGAAGTCGATCCACGCGAACACCAGGCCCGAGAGCAGGCCGCCCGCAGCCCCGGCGAGCGCCACGGCCACGTCGGCCTGGCCCTGGACGGTGGCGCGGACCGAGGTCGGCACGGACGTGGTGAGCACGGTCGTGCCGGCCACCAGCCCCAGGCTCCAGCCCAACCCCAGCAGGATCAGCGCGAGGGAGACCAGCACCGTCGACTGCGGCGGGGAGACCGCGGCGAGCACGCCTGAGGTCAGCAGCACCAGGCCCGCCGAGACGGCGACGAGGCGCGTGCCGAACTTGTCCACCAGGTAACCGGACAGCGGCGCGGGCAGGAACATCGCGGCCACGTGCAGGGAGATCACCAGCCCCACCACGGTCACCGCGTGATCGTGCGCGCGCATGTGGACCGGGGTCATGGTCATCAGCCCGACCATCACGAACTGCGTCAGCGCCATCACCGCGACACCGGTGATCACGTCGCCGGTCCAGATGCGCGCGGGCACCGGGAGGGGGACGTCGGTGGACCCTGTGGACGACGACGACGAGTCGGCCACCGCGTCCAGCGCCGCGGCCTCCCGCCGCCGCGCCTCGAGCAGCGGATCGGGCCGCAGCAGCAGGGAGATGACGAGCGCCGCGCCGCCGTAGGCCACCGCGGCGAGGAGGAACGGTCCGGCCAGCGGGAGCAGGCCCAGCGACTCGGCGACAGCGCCGGTCGGCCCCACCAGGTTGGGCCCGGCGACGGCCCCCGCGGTGGTGCCCAGCAGCACGTACGACAGTGCCCGGCCACGGCGCTCCGGCGTGGCCAGGTCGGCGCCGGCGTAGCGGGCCTGCAGGTTGGTGGCGGTACCCGAGCCGTAGACCACGAACGCGGCGAACAGCAGCGGCAGCGACTCCATGGCCGTCGCCACGACGATCCCGACCGCTCCGAGCGCACCGAACGCGAACCCGGCGGCCAGCCCGGGTCGCCGGCCCCGCGCCTGGGAGAGCTTGCCGACCAGGACGGCGGCCAGCGCGGAGCCGCCGGTGAACAACGCCGACGGCAGGCCGGACAGGCCCGGACCGCCGAGCAGGTCCTCGGCGAGCAGCGCGCCCACGGTCACGCCGGCGGCCAGGCCCGCACCAGCCAGCAGCTGGCCCAGCACCAGGACGGTCAGGACCCGACGCTGTACCCGATCGAGGCCCGTTTCAGTGTCTGCGCCGGGGTTCACGCCAGCGTCTGCTCCGGCGCCTGCGCCGGTGTTCGCGGCGGCCCCACCGGCCCCGC
>JBKBUP010000049.1:0-264 GCA_046289795.1 Dietzia sp.
CGAGCTCTTCGCACCTCACGGACCGAGATCGGTCTTCATCACGCGGGTGGGCGACCCGTCGAACCCGCTCCCGCCGGGCGACGGCCCCGCGTCATCCGACCTCACCGTGGTGCTCCACGTGGGCGCCTCGCAGCTGGCGGAGGTGATCCGGGAGCTCATCCGCGCATACGGACCCGACTGCCCCACCGGGATCGTGGTGTCCGCGGGCCGCGAGGGCGAGAGCGCGGTCGTCGGGACCCTCGCGGACATCACCGACCGCATGGT
>JBKBUP010000049.1:274-8777 GCA_046289795.1 Dietzia sp.
GGTCACCGGAGTGACGACGACGGACCCGGGATCAGCCGCGAGCCGGCCCCGGCGTCGGGACCCTCGCCCGAGACAGCCCGTGAGCCGGCGACACCAGCAGTCGTACCTACCTCCGCCCGGATACCCGCGGCCGCGCCGGGCAGGATCCTCGTGCTGGGCGGGACCGGTGAGGCCCGCCGACTCGCCGACCTCATGGTCGTGGCCGGGCTCGACGTGGTGACCTCCCTCGCGGGGAAGGTGTCCCGGCCGCGGTTGCCCCGGGGAGAAGTTCGGATCGGTGGATTCGGCGGGGCCGAGGGCCTGGTCAACTGGCTCCGCGAGCACGACGTGAGCGCCGTGATCGATGCCACCGGCCCGTTCGCCACCGCGATCTCGGCCTCCGCGATCAGGGCCGCACACGAGACCGGGGTACCCCTGCTCCGGGTGCACCGCCCGCCGTGGACCCGGGGGGACGGGGATGACTGGATCCGCGTCGCCGACACGGACGCCGCCGCACAACTTGTCCGCCAACGTTTCCGCCGACCGATGCTCACGGTGGGGAGGCAGGGCCCGACCGCCTTCGCGGGCGACACCCGGGGGTCCTATCTGATCCGGTGCGCCGAACCGCCACCCGGGCCGCTCCCGCACCGCTATCTGCTCGTGCTGGACCGCGGGCCGTTCGGCGTCGAGTCCGAGCGGACCATCATGTCCCGACACCGGATCGACGTCCTGGTCACCCGCAACAGTGGCGGGGAGGCATCGATCGCGAAGCTGCGCGCCGCGCGCGATCTACGGATCCCGATCGTGATGGTGGACCGGCCGGCCGATCCGTACCCCGCCGGAGGCGGACCCGACGGCACCGGACACCTCATCGACACCGTGCACTCGGTGGACGACGCGGCCCGGTGGCTGGTCCGGCGCTTCGGCTCACGCTGAACCGGTCGCCCAGGGCGACGAGGCGTCGAAGACCATCCCCATCGGCGCGAGCACCCGGACCACCTGTTCGGCCATGTCCTCGGTGAGGCCGTGGAGGCCGATCACCCGGTCGGCGGAGACGGTGCTCGGGCGTTCGACTGCGCCCAGGAACTCGGCCAACCGCGCCGGGACGATCCCGTGAGGTACCACCGCGAGCAGGCTCACCAGTCCGTCGGCGGTGTCGACCCACCCGACGCGAGGCACCTCTACCGCGATAGAGGCGGAGGCGGGACGGACGTGGGGGGAGTCCGACGGGTGTGCCCCGGGAGCGACGACGACGAGGTGGTGCAGCGCATCCGGATAGGTCATCCCCGACGCCGCATCCGGGCTCCGGATGAGTTCGACGGTCATATCGGCCAGGACCCTCGCGGCGTCGGCTCCCGCCACCTCGACCCCCATGTCGTGCCCGGAGACGTGGACCCGGACGGCCCCGTCAGTCCCCCCGCTGACCACAGCCAGATCGGGGGAGTGGGCGAGGACGTCCCCGGAACCGTCGTCGAGGCCCACCAACAGCGGTCCACGGGGCACGGGCACCCCGCCCCGCCCGAGCAGTTCCGCGCACAGACGCTCGGGCAGGTCGGCCAGGTCGTGGTGACCCTCGAGACGCCCGGCCATGGGCGAGGCGATGATGTGGGGGAGACGGGCGTCTCCGATGCGAGGGGGCAGTCCCGCCGCGACGAGTTCGGAACGGGCCAACGGCTCACCGCCGGCGCGCCGGACCAGCACGCCGCCCTTCGGTGCCAGCCCGAGGTCACCGCCGTGCTCGGCGGCCACGCCCGCCAGGGTCGTCCAGTCGGCGGGGTGCAACCGACCACCCGGGAAGCGGGCGACGGCGTCGGGGGGAGAGTCGGTCATGGGTTCCCAGCTTAGGCGCGGGGCAGGTGGGGGGCCGGACGTCGGTCTGGCGACTCAGGGATACTCGGGGCCATGACCGCACTTCTGGCCACCGGAGGCCGCGTCCTCACCCCCTCCTCACGTGACGCCACCGCGCTGGCCCACGAGAACGGGCTGATCGTATGGGCCGGCTCGGACGCCCCGGGACCGGCACTGTTCCCGGATGCCGAGCGCCTCGATCTCGACGGGGACTGGGTCGCACCCGCGTTCGTCGAATGCCTCTCCACGGGACTGGACGTCGACGCGTCGGCCGGCAACGGCGTGGTCCCCGCCCCCTTGCCCGGATCGCACCCGCTCGACGCCGTGAACGATCGGGTCCGAGCGGGGGAGCGGGTGGTTCTGGACGCCCACGAGGACCCCGCGCGGATCGCGGCCGAACTCACCCGTCTGGCCGGGGAACTCGGCGGCCCGGTGGTGGCGCGGTGCACCCCGGTGGTCATCGGGGTGACCGCGCGGATCGACGACGGGACACTCGCGGCTCTCGCGGCGGTCGGCACGGTTCTCCTGCTCCGGCCCCTCGTGGACGACCTCGACGGATGCGACCTGGTCCGGATCGCCGGTTCCGGGGTCGCACTCGCCGCGTCCACCCGGGTCGATGACGCGGTCCGGCCGTGGGACACCCTGCGGGCGCTCACCTCTGTGCCCGGCGGACGGGGACTGTCCCCGCGCGCCGCGTTCACCGCACTGACCCGGGGGGCCCGCCGCGCCGCCGGGGCACGTGACGGGACGGCCGGGACGCTCACCCCCGGTGCCGCGGCGACCTACGCCCGGTGGCGGACGGGTGAGCTCGCGGTGGTCGCGGCCGACGACGCCGTCCAGCGCTGGTCCACCGATCCGAGGTCCGGTGTCCCGCCGATGCCCGACCTCTCGGGCCCGGACCCCGTGCTGCGCGGACTGGTCGTGGACGGCCGGGCCACGGAGCTGCCGCGGTGATCCCTGTCCTGTCCCGGGTGGTGGGGGCGGCGGCGGCCGGTGCGCTGCTGGCCGTCTCGTTCCCCCCGATCGGCCTGTGGTGGGCGGCGCTCCCCGCATTCGCCCTCCTCGTCGTCGTCCTGTCCCCGCTACGTGGACCCGCGCCACGGGCGCGCATCGGAGCCCTCCTCGGGCTGGTCGCCGGCCTGGTGTTCTTCCTCCTGCTGGTCCCGTGGGTCGGCCTGTACGTGGGTGCGTACGCCGCGTGGGCGCTCGCGCTGGTCGAGGCGCTGTACCTCGCGGCGTTCGGTGCCGGGGCCGTACCGATCCTGAGGGCCGGACTGGCCCCCGGACCCCGCATCGGCCTGCGGGCCCCGGGAGCGGCGCTCGGGCTGGCCGGGTGGTGGTCGGTGTGGGAGTGGATCCGATCCTCGTGGCCGTGGGGTGGCTTCCCGTGGGGCAGGCTGGCGTTCGGTCAGGCCGACGGCCCACTGCTGCCACTGGCCTCGCTCGGCGGGACCCCGCTGCTCGGGTTCGCGGTCGCGGCCACGGGGTCCGCGATCGGGGTCGCGGTCCTGCTGTTCGCGCGCCGACGTCAGCCACTCCGCGCCGCCACCGGGCTCCTGGCCGTACCGCTGGTCACCGTGGGCCTCGTCGCGGTCGCCTCGATCGACACCGCGGCCGGGGCCCCGGGTGGGACGGCCGACATCGCCGTCATCCAGGGCAACGTCCCCCGCCTCGGGCTGGACTTCAACGCCCAGCGCCGTGCAGTCCTCGAGAACCATCTGCGGGTGACCGCGGAGCTCGCCGACGACGTCGAGGCCGGCACGGCGGCCCGACCGGACCTGGTGCTGTGGCCGGAGAACGCCTCCGACATCTCGCCACTGGCAGACCAGCTCGCCGGCGCCCAGATCACCGCCCTGTCCCGGCGCCTGGAGGCCCCGATACTCGTGGGCACCGTCCTGCGGGTGGGTGACGGGCCCGAGGCCACCAACTCTTACCTGGTCTGGGACGGCCGCTCGTCCGACCCCGTGGTCGACCGCCACGACAAGAAGTACATCCAGCCGTTCGGCGAGTGGTTGCCACTACGCGGGCCTCTGGAGGCCCTGTTCCCGATCGCCCGGACCGCGGGGCACTTCGTCCCCGGGGACGGCACCGGAATGGTCACCGCCGCCGGGATCGACCTCGGTGTGGCCATCTGCTTCGAGATCGCGTTCGACGCCGCGGCCCGTGAACCGATCGCCCGCGGCGCCCAGATCCTCACCGTGCCCACCAACAACGCCACCTTCGGTCGATCCCCGATGACCTACCAGCAGCTCGCCATGTCCAGGGTCCGGGCCGTGGAGCACCGAGTGCCCGTCCTCATCGCCGCCACCAGCGGGGTCAGCGCGGTGATCGGCCCCGACGGTCAGGTGCGGCAGGAGACCGGGATCTTCGAGCCCGCGACGCTGGCGGCGCAGGTCGAGTTGGGGGCCGCCGGTACGATGGCAACCCGACTGGGCGGCATCCCGCAACTGGTGAGCTGTCTCATCGGGCTCGTCGGCCTGGGATGGGCGTTGATCCGCACCCGGCAGCGGCCCGCGACCGACCACGAGGAGATGTAAGTGACCGAACCGACGACGCCGGAGACCGGCGTCCCGTCCGCGCGGACCCTGGTGATCATCCCGACATACGACGAGCGGGACAACCTGCCGGGCGTCGTCGAACGCCTACTGGCGTCATCACCCGACGTGGCGGTCCTCATCGCGGACGACAACAGCCCCGACGGCACGGGGGAGGTCGCCGACCGACTCGCCGCAGAGGATGCGCGGGGGCGGATCAACGTCCTGCACCGCGGTGGTAAGCAGGGGCTCGGGGCCGCCTACATCGCCGGCTTCCGCTGGGGTCTGGAGCGCGGCTACACCGTGCTGGTGGAGATGGACGCCGACGGCAGCCACCCGCCCGAGCGGCTGCCCGTGATGCTCGCGGCCGTCGACGCCGGCGCGGACCTGGCCATCGGGTCCCGCTACGTCCCGGGCGGGGGTGTCGTCAACTGGCCCTGGCGACGCCACGTGATCTCCCGCGGCGGCAACGTCTACTCGCGGATCATGTTGGGGGTGGGGATCAAGGACATCACCGCGGGATACCGCGCCTACCGGAGCGAGTCGCTGGCCCGCCTCGATCTGGACGCCATCGAGTCGAAGGGCTACTGCTTCCAGATCGACATGACCTGGCGACTGTTGAACAACGGGGGCACGGTCGTCGAGGTCCCCATCACCTTCACCGAGCGCACCGTCGGTCAGTCCAAGATGAGCGAGTCTATCTTCCGCGAGGCCGCCGTCAACGTGGCCCGCTGGGGCTGGGAGAAGCGGCGCCGCCAGCTGGGATCGCTCGTCCGGCGCTGACCCGGCGCACCCGGGACGCACGACGCCCCGGCCCCGTAACGGGGCCGGGGCGTCGTCGCCGCTGGCGCAGGAGACTCAGCGGCAGGTTCTCAGCGGGCGCCGGCGCGCCGGCGCTTCTTGAGCAGGTCCATCCGCTCCTTGAGCAGCTCCTCGAGATCCTCGAGAGAGCGACGCTCGAGCAGCATGTCCCAGTGGGTGCGCGGCGGCTTGCCCTTCTTGACCTCGACCGCCGGACCGTCGATGAGCTGGCCCTCCTGGCCGTTCTTGCACATCCAGGCACCGGGGATCTCGGCGTCATCCGCGAACGGGACCTCGTACACCTCGCCGTTCTCCGTCTGGTACTTGGCCATCCGGCGGGGCGCGAGATCGGTGTCCCGGTCGGTCTCGTAGCTCACCGCACCGAGGCGGCTGCCTCTGAGGACTCGATCTGCCATGCGAACTCCTTCTGCCGTGTTCGTCCGTCTGTCTCGGTGTCTCGACACGACGTTGCCTGTAGTGCCTGATCTTGTAACGCCAGGTGACCCCCTAAATGTTCCCACGCGACAGGGCGGCAGGCCAGTCGGGGACCGTCTCGGTACCCTGACCTCCGTGGACACCGACGCCCCCGCCGATCACACCCCGCCACGGCGGGGCGAGGCCTCGTGCGCGTGGTGCGGTCGTCCGGTGGACGAGGGCAGCACGGGCCGACGGCGCCGGTACTGCCGCCGCTCGTGCCGCCAGCGAGCCTACGAACAGCGACAGTCGCTGCGGGTCCGCGAGCTGCCGGAGGGGACGGTGGTGCTCTCGGAGGCCGAGTCCACCGATCTCATGGACCGGATGTTCCAGCTCAGGTGCGCGTGCGAGGACCTGCACACCGCGATCCTCGAGGGAGAGGACGCCACCGAGTTGGCCCGGATGTCCGACGAACTCGTGGCGGCTGCCCGACGCGCCGAGCGACTGAGATGAACAGCGGCTGAGGTATCCCTCCACCGTAGGGAGTCGGGCGCCTACCGTTGTGGCCACGCACCCGAGCGAGGAGACACCCCGTGAGCGACCACATCGCCGACACCCACGACGTCATCCGCGTCCGGGGGGCGCGGGAGAACAACCTGAAGTCGATCAGCGTCGACCTGCCCAAACGCCGACTCACCGCCTTCACCGGGGTGTCCGGTTCCGGGAAGAGCTCCCTGGTCTTCGCCACGATCGCCGCCGAGTCCCAGCGGATGATCAACGAGACCTACAGTGCGTTCCTGCAGGGCTTCATGCCCACCCTCGCGCGTCCCGACGTGGACCTCCTCGACGGCCTCACCACGGCCATCGCGGTGGACCAGGAGCGGATGGGCTCCGATCCCCGCTCGACGGTCGGCACCGCCACCGACACCGGAGCGCTGCTGCGCATCCTGTTCAGCCGGTTGGCGGAACCGCACATCGGCGGCCCCAAGGCGTATTCCTTCAACGTCGCGTCCGCCAGCGGGGTGGGCACGCTCAAGAAGGCGGACGGCAGCCGGCAGAAGGCGGAGTTCTCCATCACCGGCGGGATGTGCGTCCGGTGCGAGGGGCGTGGATCGGTGTCCGACTTCGATACCGACGCCCTCGTCGACCGGTCCAGGTCGCTCGCGGAGGGGGCCATCACGGTGCCCGGGTACTCGATGGACGGGTGGTACGGGCGCATCTACGCGGGGTCCGGCTTCTTCGACATGGACAAGCCCGTCGCGGAGTTCAGCGAGCGGGAGATGCACGACCTGCTCCGCCGGGATCCGGTCAAGATCAAGGCCGACGGGATCAACGTGACCTTCGAGGGGCTGATCCCGAAGATCCAGAAGTCGATGCTGGCCAAGGACGTCGAGGCGATGCAGCCCCATATCCGGGCGTTCGTCGAGCGCGCGGTGGTGTTCACCACCTGCCCCGAGTGCGAGGGCACGAGACTCAACGAGGGCGCGAGGGCATCGCGGATCGGCGAGATGAACATCGCCGACGTCTCGGCCATGCAGATCATCGACCTGGCCGAGTGGCTGCGCGGGCTCGACGCCCCCGCGGTCGCGCCGCTGCTGGCCGCACTGCAGCACACTCTCGATTCCTTCGTCGAGATCGGTCTGGGCTACCTGTCCCTGGACCGGCCCGCCGGCACGCTCTCCGGCGGTGAATCTCAGCGCGTCAAGATGATCCGACATCTTGGGTCGGCGCTGACGGACGTGACCTATGTGTTCGACGAGCCGTCCATCGGACTGCACCCGCACGACATCCAGCGGATGAACGCCCTGTTGCTGCGGCTGCGCGACAAGGGCAACACCGTCTTGGTGGTCGAGCACAAGCCGGAGATCATCGCGATCGCGGACCACGTGGTGGACCTCGGGCCCGGCGCCGGTTCCACAGGTGGCGAGATCTGCTACGAGGGGTCGGTCAGCGGACTCCGGGAGAGTGACACCGTCACCGGTCTCCACCTCGACGACCGGGCGACCCTCAAGGACGAGGTCCGGCAGGCGACCGGCCATCTCGAGGTGCGCGGCGCGACCGCCCACAACGTCCGCGACGTGGACGTCGACATCCCGTTGGGAGTGTTGTGCGTGGTGACCGGGGTGGCCGGCTCCGGAAAGAGCTCGCTCATCCACGGGTCGGTCTCACCACGCCCCGGTGTGGTCGCGATCGACCAGGCCGCCATCCGGGGGTCCCGCCGCAGCAACCCCGCCACCTACACCGGACTGCTCGAGCCCATCCGTAAGGCGTTCGCCAAGGCCAACGGCGTCAAGCCCGCGCTGTTCAGCCCCAACTCCGAGGGCTCGTGCCCCACCTGCAAGGGGGCGGGCGTGATCTACAGCGACCTCGGTCTGATGGCCGGTGTCGCCACGACGTGTGACGACTGCGAGGGCAGGCGGTTCCAGGCCGAGGTGCTGGAGTACACGCTGGGGGAGCGCAACATCGGTGAGGTTCTCGCGATGTCGGTGGCCACGGCCGAGGAGTTCTTCCGCGAGGGACCGGCGCGGATCCCGGCCGCGCACAGGATCCTGCTCCGGCTCCGCGACGTCGGGCTGGGATATGTCCGCTTGGGGCAGCCGTTGACCACGCTGTCGGGCGGGGAGCGGCAGCGTCTGAAACTCGCCGCGCAGATGGCGGACAAGGCGGAGGTCTACGTGCTCGACGAACCGACCACCGGCCTGCATCTGGCCGATGTCCAGAACCTGCTGCGCATGCTCGACCGGCTCGTCGACTCGGGCAGGTCCGTCATCGTCATCGAACACCACCAGGCCGTCATGGCCCACGCGGACTGGATCATCGACCTCGGACCCGGGGCCGGCCACGGAGGTGGCCGCGTCGTGTTCGAGGGCACGCCCAGCGAACTCGTGGCCGACCGATCCACGCTGACCGGTGAACACCTCGCGGAG
>JBKBUP010000049.1:8787-14684 GCA_046289795.1 Dietzia sp.
TAGGGTCGTGACCATGCCCACCAACCGATACCCCGAGATCGCGTTCGGTCCCGCCGTCCGTGCGTGGTAGGAGTCGGCAGGCGCCACCCGATGCGCCGGCAGATCGGCGCGTTACGCGGAGGATGAGACGTGAGCAGCTTTGACATCAAGCGGGAACGCAGGGACCTCTACAGCGGTCGGGTCGGCAGGTTCGACATGGTCGAGGTGCCTCCGATGCGGTTCCTCATGGCCGACGGCCGCGGGGACCCCAACACCTCCGAGGACTACGGCAGGGTGCTCGAGGCGCTGTACACGACCTCCTACGCGGTGCGGGCGCTGGCCAAGGCCGAACTCGGTCGGGTCCACACCGTGGGCCCCCTCGAGGGTCTCTGGTACGCCGAGGACCTCGGGGTGTTCACCGCGCGGGCCAAGGACGCCTGGATGTGGACCATGATGATCTGGCAGCCGGAGTGGGTCACCGTGGACATGACGGCCTCCGCCGTGGAGAAGGTGACGACGACGAAGCCGGCCGTCGCGGTCGACCGGATCCGCTTCGAGGAGTTCAGCGAGGGCCCGGTCGTCCAGACCCTGCACGTCGGCCCGTACGACGCGGAGGGGCCGGTCATCGCGCGGATGCACGAGGAGGTCATCCCCGCCCACGGCCTGATCGCCTCGGGACACCATCACGAGATCTATCTCTCCGACGCCCGGAAGACCGAACCAGCCCGGCTGCGGACGATCCTGCGTCAACCCGTGGCGCGGGCGGCGGGTCAGGAGACGGCAGAGTAGGGGCCGGATGCGGGTAGAAAGGTCTCATGGCCGCTCCCGACGGGTTCCCCGATGCCTCAGCCGATGACGCGAGCAGGTTCGTCCGGGTCTCCGGGCTCGTCGTCGACGAGGTGACCGCCACGACGCTCAGGGGTCATGCGGACCTGGGCGGCGACCACCTCACCGCGTGGGGGACCGTCCACGGAGGCGTCTACGCCAGCATCGTCGAGTCCGCGGGCGGTGCGGGCGCCGGATTCGCCGTGGCCGACCGGGGCCAGATCGCGGTCGGCGTCCACAACGGCACCGACTTCCTGCGGGCGTCCACCGGCGGGCGTGTGGAGGTGGTCGCGGAAGCGTTGTTCCAGGGGCGCAGCCAGCAACTCTGGGACGTGGTGCTCAGCCAGTCCGAGAGCGGCAAGGTGCTCGCGCGGGGCCAGCTCAGGCTGCAGAACGTGCCGCGACCGGATCACGCACCGCACGCGTAGCCACTCACGGGGCGTCCGCGCGCCCCAGAGCCGAGACCACGCTCCGCGCCAGGCGACGGAGCTCGATCAGGTCCTCCGGGGGCAGGTCGAGCTTCTCCAGCAGTGCGCACTGGATGCGTCCGGCCTCTTCACGGAGTTCGTGTCCCACGGCCGTCAACGCGACGGTCACGCTGCGGGCGTCCCTGCCCTCCCGGTTGCGGGAGACCAGCCCGGCGGCCTCCATGCGGGAGATCAGAGGCGAGAGGGTACCGGAGTCCAGGAGCATCCGATCGCCCAGTTGTCGGATCGTCAGACCGTCCTCCTCCCACAGCGCGAGCATCACCAGATACTGGGGATAGGTGAGCCCCGCTGCGGCCAATGCCTCTCGGTAGGCCGCGGTCGAGGCCCTGGAGGCCGCGTAGAGGGCAAAGCAGACCTGCTGGTCAAGGCGGAGATCAGCGTTCATCAGGTTATTGTCCCGCACATTTCGATTGCGCACAATTGAGTTGTGCGCAATACTTCCTCCATGACGCGCAACGCAGGCAATCGACCGGTCGGACGCACCGGCACTCCGACGACACGACGACCCGGCCGGGCGGTCGAGGCGATCCGCCACGTGGGCCGGTGGACACTCGGCGCCGCACTGCTCGGCGCCGGCGTGGGACACCTGACCACCATGCGTCAGGAGTTCCAGGCCCAGGTCCCCACCTGGGTTCCGCTGGACCCGGATTTCGTGGTTCTGGCCTCCGGGGTCGTGGAGATCGGCCTGGGCGCCGCACTGATCCTGGCGCCGTCCCGGTTCCGGCCCGCCGTGGGATGGATCACCGCCGGCTTCTTCGTGGCGATCTTCCCCGGCAACATCTCGCAGTACGTGACCGGCACGGCCGCCTTCGGACTGGACACCGATCGCGCCCGTCTCATCCGCCTGTTCTTCCAGCCACTCCTGGTCGCGTGGGCGCTGTGGTCCACGGGTGCATGGAGGGCGTGGCGGAGCCGGCGCAGCTGATCGCCGCAATCGGCCCGCGCCGGGGTGGCCCGGGTGACGTCACGGCGAGGCGGGGGAGAAGAACCGCCAGATCTCCCCGGGTGCGTCGTAGCGGGCACCGCCGTCACGGCCCCACCTGCCGGACAGGGTGGGGAAGGAGTGGCCGACCCGGTCCACCATCACCAGCCTCACCGGATCCGGCCCCTGCCAGGTGATCGTCTCGACGTCCCCGTCCCGGTTGCTCGGAGGGGTCGTCCCACCATCTGCGACCCCGTTGTGCCGGGCGAACCACTCCGCGCCGTCCACGGCGGAGAGCACCTCGCCCCGGGACTTCGCGAAGAAGCCCGATCCCACGCGAACCTCACCACCGTCGATCGGGTTGATGGTGTCCTCTCGCCCCTGGACGAACATGATCGGAACCGGATCGCCGCCGACCGGACAAGTCAGGTTCTCCGGGGTCGGGGGGTTGGCGGCCACCGCCGCGACCCCGTCGACGAGGTCCGGTGCCTCGAGAGCGAGTCGCATGGCCATGTGCCCACCGGCGGAGAAACCCACTGCATAGACGGGCCCGTCCGTCCCGAGCGAATCGACGGCCTCGCGCATGAGCCCCACGTCGTCGAGGTCCTCCTCCTTGGCGGGCCAGTCACCCTCCCGCCGACACTCGTTCCAGTTGTTCTCGTGGCCGTCGACATAGACGATCGCGAATCCCTCCTCATCGGCCAGCTGCTCCAGGTCGGGACCTATCCCGTTACGGATCCCCGAGCCGGTGTCCCCGGTCCCGTGGATGACGAGCAGCACGGGCGCCGAGGGATCGTCCGCCGCGGCCGGGGGACGGTAGACCGTCCAGGTCCGGGGCAGGCCGTCCAGCTCCGTAGAGTGACTGGTCAGACCCTGCGAGTCATCGGTGGGGATCGTCGCGGACGGCGCGGGATCACCGGATTGCGCTGTGCATGCGCTCATCACCATCGCGAGCGCGACGCACGCTGTGGCGCGGACCGTTCGGGGGAACTTCGACTCAGTCATGTCCCGAGTCTGCGTCATGACGCATTGCTCCTGCCCGGGACCCGGCCACGAGTACACTCACGTCCCATGCATCCCGATGAGTACCGGAGTCACGACGGTCTCGGCCTCGCCGCTCTGGTCAGATCCGGCGAGGTGACGCCGGGCGAACTACTCGAGGTCGCGGTGCAGCAGGCGGACGGCGTCAACCCGCACCTCAACGCGATCATCCGACGGATGGACGCACAGGCTCGCGAACGCCTGACGGGGCGACTCGACGGCCCCTTCGCCGGCGTTCCCTTCCTCATCAAGGACCTCGGTCAGGACTACCGGGGACTGCCCACCAGCGCCGGCTCGCGGCCTCTCGCCAACCTCCCGGCGGCCGAGCACGCGACGGTGGTACAACGATGGCTGGACTCCGGTCTGGTCATCTTCGGCAAGACCAACACTCCGGAGTTCGGCGCCAAGGGGATCACCGAGCCGAACCTGTTCGGACCCGCCCGGAATCCGTGGGACACCAGCAGGACCCCCGGCGGTTCCTCGGGCGGGTCGGCGGCTGCGGTTGCGGCCGGCATCGTTCCGGTGGCCGGGGCCAACGACGGCGGCGGCTCCATCCGTATCCCCGCCGCCTGCTGCGGTCTCGTCGGATTGAAACCCGGTCGCGGCCTGGTCCCGATGGGTCCGGTCCAGGGTGAGGCGATGCACGGCGCCGCGACCCACGGCGTGGTCTCCCGATCCGTCCGCGACACCGCCGCGATGTTGGACGTCCTGGCCGGCGGCGAACCGAGCGGGCCCTATGTACCCGGCACACCCTCCGACACCTTTCTCTCACAGGTCGGTCGGGATCCGGGTCGGTTGCGGATCGGCGTGTGCACCACGTCGTCGATCAACCCGGAACCCCATCCGGAGGCCGTGGCGGCCGTGGAGGCCAGCGCACGGACGCTCTCGGATCTCGGCCACCACGTGGAGTACCTCGACGAACAACCGGTGGACGACCTGGCGCTTGCCCGTGACTTCCTCACCACCTGGTTCGTGTACCTGGCGTGGGAGGTCGACGACGCCAAGAGGCGCTCCGGGTGCAAGGATCGCGCCTTCGAGCTAGACACACAGATCATGGCAGCGCTCGGCAGAGCCCACAGCAGCGTCGAGTACGTCGACACGGTGATGCGGCGGCACGAGCATGTTCGCCGGTTGTCCGGGTACTTCACCGGTTACGACCTGCTGATGACGCCCACCCTGGCGGACCTTCCACCGCGCATCGGCTCGCTGGACACCCCGCGACTCGCACGCCGGGCCGCGACCGGATTGCTCAGGACCCGAACGGCGGGCGTGCTGCGACACTCAGGCCTCGTGGAGTCGATGATCGACGCGAATCTCAACTGGATTCCCTACACCCAGTTGGCAAACCTGACAGGCCGACCGGCACTGTCCCTGCCGCTGCACTGGACCCCCGAGGGCGTGCCCATGGGGGTGCAGTTCACCGCGCCCCTCGAGGGGGAGTCGATGCTGCTACGTCTGGCCGGCCAACTCGAGCAGGCTCTCCCGTGGTTCCACCGGCGACCGCCTACGTGAGTTCAGCCGGCGGGATCCACATGCCCAATAAACGTCACTGTGACGAAGCTCAGGCGCGTGGTGGTCGGGTCCGAGCCCGTAGCGGAACAAAGTCGTGAGGCCCCGGAGCAGGTTCGCGAGGTGACCTCACGATATCCGCGGCCCGGGGCCTCACGATCAGCACGGCGACAACGCGCCGCAAGGACATCAAGCCATGTCGGCCGGGAGAACACTGAGGAGCCACTGGTAGAGATCCACCAGAGGGTTGTGGATGAACATGAATGCGTTCTCGACCGATCCGCGCATGATGACGTACCTTTCTCTGCCGAGCGGCCCGGTGCCGCCTCACTGTTGATTCGGAGCGTCGCGCGGGGTGGATGGTTGCGAACCAGTACGCGACCCAACCGTTATCAAAGCGCCGATAATCTACATTATGTAAAGTCGAATGGTGCTTATCGCACCAGTGACCTGCACTCCTCCGACGGGGGCACTTGGCGGTCATCCATCTGCCGTCGCTAGCCGGAGGGCGACTCGCGCGCCTCAGAGTCCCGTCCGCCACCAGCAGTCAATCGACCCCTCGACGGCGCACCGACCGCCCGCGGATCGACACTCGGGATGCGCCCGATCTGCGTCGACGGAGGCGATTGCGCCGACCCCCCGCACTACGTACACTTTCGCGTACAGGAGGTTCGACATGAAAACCATGAGCTACACCGAGTCCCGAGCGCGCTACGCCGAGGTCCTTGACGGGGTCGCAAATGACCGCGAAGAGGTCGTCATCACCCGTGCCGGCCACGAGCCGGTGGTCATGGTCTCCCTCGATGACTACGAGTCACTGCGCGAGTCAGCCCACTTGATGCGATCCCCAGCCAACGCTCGCCGGCTCCTGGACGCAATGGAGAGGCTCGAGGCCGGCCGAGGTCAGACCCGCGACCTGCTCGACGCCGACTGACATGCTGCTCGTCTGGGACGAGAACGCCTGGCAGGACTACCTCTGGTGGCAACAGCAGGATCGGAAGATCCTCAAAAGGATCAATGCTCTCCTACTCGACATAAAACGCAACGGCAATGACGGTATCGGCAAACCCGAACCCCTCAAATACGACTTCGCCGGTTACTGGTCCAGGCGTGTCACCGACGAACACCGCCTC
>JBKBUP010000004.1:0-38065 GCA_046289795.1 Dietzia sp.
GTGGTCTTGGCGACCACCATGGTGGCGGTACCGGACCAGAAACGGCGCTCGACCGTGACGAACTCGACTTCGATGTCAGCCATGATGAACGGTCACTTCCCCGAGAGCTTCTTGGCGGCCGCCTCGACGTCGTCCAGACCGCCGATTCCGTTGAAGGCCTGCTCCGGGAGGTGATCCAGCTCGCCCTTGCAGAGCTTGTCGAACGCCTCGATGGTGTCGGACAACGGGACGACCGAGCCGACCTGGCCGGTGAACTTCTCGGCGACCAGGAAGTTCTGGCCGAGGAAGCGCTCGAGGCGACGGGCACGCTGAACGGTGACCTTGTCCTCCTCGGAGAGCTCGTCCATACCGAGGATGGCGATGATGTCCTGCAGTTCCTTGTACTTCTGGAGGATCTGGATGACCTGCTGCGCCACGCGGTAGTGATCCTCGCCCACGATGCCCGGCTCGAGGATCCGAGAGGTCGAGGTGAGCGGGTCCACGGCCGGGTAGATGCCCTTCGACGCGATGGAGCGGGAGAGCTCCGTGGTGGCGTCGAGGTGGGCGAACGTCGTGGCGGGCGCCGGGTCGGTGTAGTCGTCGGCCGGGACGTAGATCGCCTGGAGCGAGGTGATCGAACGACCACGCGTCGAGGTGATCCGCTCCTGCAGCATGCCCATCTCGTCCGCGAGGGTCGGCTGGTAACCGACGGCGGACGGCATGCGACCGAGCAGCGTCGAGACCTCGGAACCGGCCTGCGTGAAGCGGAAGATGTTGTCCACGAACAGGAGCACGTCCTGGCCCTGTACGTCACGGAAGTACTCGGCCATGGTGAGGGCCGAGAGGGCGACGCGCATACGCGTCCCCGGCGGCTCGTCCATCTGGCCGAACACCAGCGCGGTGTCCTGGAGGACGCCCATCTCCTCCATCTCGAGGAAGAGGTCCGTGCCCTCACGGGTGCGCTCACCCACGCCGGCGAACACCGACGTACCGGAGAACTCCCGGGCGATACGGGTGATCATCTCCTGGATGAGAACGGTCTTGCCGACGCCGGCACCACCGAAGAGACCGATCTTGCCACCCTTGACGTACGGGGTGAGAAGGTCGATGACCTTCACGCCGGTCTCGAGGATCTCGGTCTTGCCCTCGAGCTGATCGAAGGCGGGCGGCTCGCGGTGGATACCCCACTGCTCGCCGTCCCGGCCGGTGCCGGGTGCGTCGAGGCAGTCGCCGAGGGCGTTGAAGACGTGGCCCTTGACGACGTCGCCCACGGGGACCGAGATCGGCTTGCCCGAGTCGACGACGTCAGCGCCGCGGACGAGTCCATCGGTGGACTGCATGGAGATGCAGCGCACCATGTTGTCGCCGAGATGCTGGGCGACCTCGAAGGTCACCGTCTTGGCGACAGCCTCGAGAGTGATCTCGGTGGTGAGTGCGTTGAAGAGGGCCGGGAGGGCGCCACGCGGGAATTCCACGTCGACGACCGCACCCAGGACGCGGGCTACCCGACCGGTGAGACCGGCCGTGCCCGTCGTGCTCTGATCGGTAACAGCTGTGGTCATTGCTTAGTCACTTCCTGCGCTAGCGGCGAGCGCACCAGCGCCACCGACAATCTCGCTGATTTCCTGGGTGATCTGTGCCTGGCGGGCCTGGTTGGCCTCGCGGCTCAGGCCTTCCACCAGGTCGGTCGCGTTGTCCGTCGCCGACTTCATGGCCGTACGTCGCGCGGCCGACTCTGATGCAGCCGACTCGAGCAGTGACGCGAAAGCCCTGGTCGACATGTACCTCGGGAGGAGGTTGTCGAGCAGAGTGTCCGCGTCGGGCTCGAAGGTGACCTCCGGCTTGAAGTCCGTCTTGGACGTGTCCAGCATGTCCTCCCCCAGATCCAGCTCCTCGACCTCGACACGGGTCTCGATCGGGGCCAGACGCCGAGCACGCGGGGTCTGCGTGAGCATCGACTTGAACTGGGTGTAGACGATGTGGACCTCGTCGACACCCTTGCGGGTGGTGTCCCCGGGGTAGTCGTTGCCGAGGAACTCGGAGGCGTCGAACGACTCCTCACCGCCGGCCGCGAAGGCCGCCGACAGCAGCTGGAAGGCCGGACGGGCCTCCTGGTACTCGGGCTTCTGGGAGTGTCCCTGCCACGAACCGGCGAGTTCCACCTCGCGGAACGTGTAGTACACGATTCCCTTGTTGCCCAACACGTAGATGTCGACCTCACGGCCCGCGTCCTCGAGGAACGCGATGAGCTCGGCGGCTTCCTTGAGCACGTTGTGGTTGTAACCACCACACATGCCGCGGTCCGAGGTCACCACGAGGACGGCGGAACGCTTGGCGTCCTCCGGCTCGTTGAGCATCCTGTGCTGGACCGATGACGCGCTGGCCAGGTCGGTCAGGATGGCCGTGATCTGATCGGCGAACGGCTGGGCCGCCGCGACCCTCGCCTGGGCCTTGGAGATCTGCGAGGTGGCGATCAGCTCCTGGGCCTTGGTGATCTTCTTGGTCGAGTTGACCGACTTGATCCGGTCGCGTAGTTCACGCATGTTCGCCATTGCGTCAGATCACTCTCCTTTCGGCCTTGAATCGGATGGCTGTCATCGCAGGCCTCAGGCCTTCTTCTTCTTGGTGACCGTCAGGGTCTCACGGTCGATCTCGTCCTCCGAGAGCGCCTCGGCCTCGGGCTCGTTGACCACACGGGAACCGTCGGAGGCGACGAAGCCCTCCTTGAACTCGTTGGTCTTGGACTCGAGGGTCGCCTTGGACTCGTCGGACAGTGCGGCACCGCCGTCGATCTGGCTGTAGACGTCAGACGCGGAGTGGCGCAGGCTCTCGAGCAGCTCGCCCTCGAAACGGCGGACGTCCTCGACGGGAACGGTGTCGTAGAAGCCTTCCCCGGCGAGGTAGATCGAGACGATCTGGTCCTCGACGGCGACCGGCGAGTTCTGATCCTGCTTGAGGATCTCGACCAGACGCTGACCACGCTCGAGCTGCGCCTTGGACGCGGCGTCGAGGTCGGACGCGAAGGTCGCGAAGGACTCGAGGTCGCGGTACGCGGCGAGGTCGAGACGCAGCGAACCGGAGACCTTCTTCATACCCTTGGTCTGGGCTGCGCCACCGACTCGGGAGACGGAGATACCGACGTTGACCGCGGGGCGCACACCGCGGTTGAACAGGTCGGACTCAAGGAAGACCTGGCCGTCGGTGATGGAGATGACGTTGGTCGGGATGAACGCCGAGACGTCGTTGGCCTTGGTCTCGATGATCGGCAGGCCGGTCAACGAACCACCGCCCATCTCGTCGGAGAGCTTGGCGCAACGCTCGAGCAACCGGGAGTGCAGGTAGAAGACGTCACCCGGGTAGGCCTCGCGACCCGGCGGGCGACGCAGCAGCAGCGAGATCGCACGGTAGGCGTCGGCCTGCTTCGACAGGTCGTCGAACACGACGAGGACGTGGGCGCCCTCGTACATCCAGTGCTGACCGATAGCGGAACCGGTGAACGGCGCGAGCCACTTGAAACCGGCGGAGTCGGAGGCCGGGGCCGCCACGATGGTGGTGTACTCCATCGCGCCGTTCTCCTCGAGCGTCGCCTTGACGCCCGCGATGGTGGAGCCCTTCTGGCCGATCGCGACATAGATGCAACGGAGCTGCTTGGTCTTGTCGCCCGACTCCCAGTTGGCCTTCTGGTTCAGGATGGCGTCGATGCAGACCGCGGTCTTGCCGGTCTTGCGGTCGCCGATGATGAGCTGGCGCTGTCCGCGCCCGATCGGCGTCATGGCGTCGATCGCCTTGATGCCGGTCTGCATCGGCTCCTCGACCGGCTGACGGTCCAGCACGGACGGTGCCTGCAGCTCGAGGGCGCGGATCCCGGCCGACTCGATGTCACCGAGGCCGTCGATGGGCTTGCCGAGCGGGTTGACGACGCGGCCGAGGAAGCCGTCGCCGACGGGCACGGAGAGGACGTTCCCGGTACGGCGCACCTCCTGACCCTGGGCGATCTCGTCGAAGTTGCCGAGGATGACCGCACCGATCTCGCGGTCCTCGAGGTTCAGTGCGACACCGAGGATCCCGCCGGGGAACTCCAGCAGCTCGTTGGCCATCGCCGAAGGAAGTCCGCTGATGTGCGCGATGCCGTCACCGGTGTCGACGACGATGCCGACCTCCTCCTTCGTCGCGTCGGTCGAAACGGTCGAGGTGTAGTTCGCAATCGCGCTGCGGATCTCTTCGGAGGAGATCGTCAACTCCGCCATGTCATTCCTGCTCTCAAAGTCGGGATGTGCTTTATGGGTGTTTACGTGAGCCACTACCGCTGGAACACGGCCGAGTCGCAGCTCGTCTTGCGCCGGACCAGCCGGTCAGCGGAGGGAACGACGCATCGCGTCGAGCCGCCCTGCCACGCTACCGTCGATGATCTCGTCACCGACCCGGACGACCACGCCGCCCAGGAGTGCCTGATCGACGTCGTTGTGGATGGCGATCTCCCGCCCGTACAGCGACGCCAGACGGGCCCTGAGATCATCCGACTGCTGGTCGGTCAACGGCTCCGCACTGGTCACGACCGCCACGGAACGGCCGCGCAACTCCGCAGCCTGGATCGAGACCGCCATGATGTCGTCCGCCGGCATACCGGACGGGCGGGCCACGGCCTGGGAGGCGAGCGCCTCGGTCACCGCGGTGACCTTGCCGTACAGGACCTCGGCGAGCAGACCCCGCTTGGCGCCCTCGTCCGCGGTCCGGTCCGCCAGGAGCTGCTCGAACTGGGGATCGCCGGCAACGATTCGGCCGAGCCTGAACAACTCGTCCTCGACCGCCTGCAGCTGGCCCTGCTGGTCCGCCGACCGCAGGAGCGCCTCACGGCCGAGCAGGATCAGTCCCTCCCGCAACTCTCGCGGGGTGGACCAGTCCCGGGACACCGCAGCGAGGAGTAGATCGAGGGTGGTCTGGTCGACCTTCCACCCGAACACCCCACGGACCAGGTCCTGTCGGGCCTCCACCGGGGCCGCGGTGTCGGCCACGGACACCCGGAGGGCGCGATTGTCCTCGAGGACGTTCACGACCTCGAAGAGTTCCTGGCCCACCTTCGCTCCTGTCGCTCCTCCGGACGGGTTCTCCGCCAGGGTCTGCTCCAGTGCGCTCCGGGTCTGGTCGAGCGCTTCGCGACTCGCTGCGTGCATCGGCTCCACTTCCCTTAGTTCTTGCCCGCGCCGGGGACCCGGTCGAGGTCTGCCAGAAAGCGGTCGATGGTCCCCGAACGCCGGACCGGATCCGACAGCTGCTCACCCATGAGCCGCTCGGCGAGATCCACCGACTGACGACCCAGGTCACTGCGGAGCTCAGCGATGATCTGCTGGCGCTGCGCCGCGAGTTGCTGCTCACCGGAGGCGACTATGCGTTCGCTCTCCGCCTGAGCCTCGGTCTTCATGTCCGCGAGGATCTGCTGACCCTGTGCACGCGCGTCGTCGCGGATCTTGGCCGCTTCGCTGCGCGCCTCGGCGAGCTGGGCCTTGTACTTGGCCAGCTCCTCCTTCGCCTCGGCCTGGGTCTGCTCGGCACGACGCAGACCGCCTTCGATGCGCTCCGAACGCTCGTCGAGAACCTGCTGGAACTTCGGGAGGATGAACTTCCAGAAGAGCCACAGGATGACGGCGAGCGGGATGAGCGACCAGACGATGTCATACAGCGGAGGAATCAGCGGGTTGGGGCTGTCCTCCAGGGGGAGTGATTCTCCACCCTCGGCCGCCAAGATGGCGATGACGTTGTTCATGGCGCGTCCCTACGAGGTCGGTGTTCGTCGATCAGAACAGGAAGCCGGCGACGATACCGATCAGGGCGAGCGCCTCGGTGAAGGCGATACCGAGGAACATCGTGGTACGGAGGGTGCCGGCCATCTCGGGCTGGCGGGCCATGCCCTCGACGGTCTTGCCGACGAGGATGCCGATGCCGATGCCGGGGCCGATGGCGGCGAGGCCGTAGCCGATCGCGCCGTAACCGCTCACGGTCGACTCGGTGGCCTGGGCGAGAGTGACGATGTCCATGGGTATTCCCTTTCAGATGGCCGGTGCGGGCTTTTCCGCACCGGTCGGACGTGAATTGTCGGGTTGACAGGTGGTCGTGCCAGGCCTGACGGCCCGGGTTCTAGTGGCTCTCCGCGTGGAGTGCGAGGTCGATGTAGACCGAGACCAGCAGCGCGAAGATGTACGCCTGGAGGAAGAGCACCAACAGCTTGAACAGCGTGAAGGCGACCGACAGCAACGAGGTGCCCACCGCCAGCAGCGTCCAGCCGTTGAACTGCCAGAAGAAGAAGTTCGTGGCGCTGAACAGCAGAACGATGATCAGGTGTCCCGCCAACATGTTGGCCATGAGACGAATGGTCAGCGTGGCCGGGCGGAGAATGAACGTCGACACCAACTCGATCGGGACGACCAGGATGTGCAGAGCCGGAGGAAGCCCCGGGATCACCACGCTCGCCTTGATGAACTTGGCGAACCCGTACCGCTTGGAACCGGCGTAGATGAAGGTCAGGTAACCCAGGAGCGCGAGCATCAGCGGGAAGCCGATCCTGGCGTTCGGTGAGATGTTGAGTCCCGGGATGATCGTGGGAAGGTTCATCGCGAACACCGCGAAGAAGATCGTCGCGATGATCGGCAGGAAACGACGTCCCTGCTCCTTGCCCAGGATCTCCTCCGCGATGTGGACCCGGACGAAGTCCAGGCAGATCTCGGCGAAGTTCTGGACCCCGCTGGGGACCAGCTTGGGGTTCCGCATGGCGATCATGAAGAAGCCCAGGAGGACCACGGTCATGAGCAACCGGATGATCATGAGTCGGTCCAGGACGAACGCGTCACCGGCGAAACCGGTCAACCACTGATCGGTGGGGAAGAACTCATAGTCGATGTTCGGGGGATGAAACTCGCCCTTGAAGGCCAGAAGCGTGGTACTCAGTGTGTTCTCCCCTGGTCGTGTTGGGCGACTGGCGCCCGAGCGCGTTCGGTACGAGTGGCCCGATGGTCGCGGCCGTGTTGGGATTCCGCGCGAACGTCTCGGGCCGTGAAACGGCCCGGTGACGTGCTCGTCTCACCGTCGTCGAGGATAACACCCTGGTCTCGGTACGGGGACACAGGGGGACCCGTCACGTGGCGGAGGGTTCCACGTAGGGCGCGCGGGTCTTGAGGATGGCCCACGTCTCCCCCGCGAGGACCACGATCAGCGCGGCGATGACCGTCACGGCGAAGGCGGGGCGCGAATAGAAGTCGAACCCGGAGAGCACGGCGACGATGCCCATCGCGGCGAGGAGTTTGACGAGCCAGGTCCCCAGGACGACGGCCGCGGTGGTCTGCGGCGCCGCGTGGGCCGTGGCGATGACCACGATCGCAGTGGTGAGCACGAACGCCCCGCCGACCGCGGCGCCCATCAGCGCGCCCCACAGCCCTGGCGTGCCGTCGACCGCGGTCCACGCCGCCGCGCTGATCACGGTGAGCACGACGAGCGCCAGCGTGCCGAGCCGGACCGCCTTTCGGAGGCCTGCTGTGTGTGGGCTTTCGGCGGGCTGCGCGGGAGTCGCGGGGATGTCCGTCATGTCGAGCAGCCTAGCGGGAGCCCCTCGGATCACCGGTGCCGCGCTCGCCCCTCGAACTCCGCAGGCGCGGGACCAGGGTGGCGGCGAGGACCGAGATGAGTCCGGCCGCGGCGAGCGGCACGATCACCTCCCTCGGGAGCATGGTCGCCCCGACCGCACCGAACGCGATGAGCGAGACCCATGCGTAGATGACCAGTGCGACCCGTCGGTGGGAGTGCCCGAGGTCGAGCAGGCGGTGATGAAGGTGCATCTTGTCCGGGGAGAACGGGCTCCGACCGGCGCCGACCCGGCGGATCACCGCCATGACCAGGTCGAGCATCGGGACGAACATCGCGGCCGCGACCACGATCATCGGCGAGAGCAGGACGATCATCTCCTGCGGCCCGTACAGGCTCTGCGAGATCTTCCCGGAGGCGCTGGTGGAGGCGGCGGCGAGGACCAGGCCGATCAACATCGAGCCCGAATCGCCCATGAAGATGCGGGCGGGTTGGAAGTTGTGTGGCAGGAAACCCAGGAGCGCCCCGGCGAGGACGGCGGTGACGAGCGCCGGGGGGTACGCCCCGACCGTGCCGCCCTGGTCGAGCATGATCCCGACGGAGAAGACGCAGATCGCCAGGGCCGCGATCGCACCGAGACCGGCGGCGAGACCGTCGAGTCCGTCGACGAAGTTCATCGCGTTGACGATCGTCAGGGTGAAGACCACCGTGAGCAGTCCCGCCTGGAGCTGGTCGAGGACGAGGATGTTTCCGTCCCCGAAGGGGATGTACACCAGGTTCCACGACACGCCCATCGCGACCAGCACGCCGGCTGCAGCGGCCTGACCTGCGAGCTTGGTGACCGCTCCGAGGCCGAGGATGTCATCGACGATCCCGACCAGGACGATCACCCCGCCGGCGATGATCGTCGCCTCCACGTCCGGGGCGAACGGCGGGAACGCCCTGTTGAGAGCCGGCAGCTGTGCGGACAGGTAGACCGCGACCAGCATGCCGGTGAAGATGCCGACCCCACCGAGGCGGGGCGTCGGCACCACGTGCACGTCCCGGTCGCGGGGATAGGCCAGGCCACCGATGGCCGGCGCCACTCCCCTGACCAGGCCCGTGACGACAAAGGTGACCAGGCCGGCCGTGACCGCGATGAGCAGGAGCTCGCGGAACGGGACCCCGATGCCCACGCCGGTCAGCCGCGGAGGGTCGCGGCGTCGGTCCCCAGGACCTCCCCGACACGCTCCGCACTCACGGCACCCTCCCGGACGATGCGGGGCGCCGGTCCGGTGAGGTCGACGATCGTCGAGGGCTCACCGACCGCGCAGGGACCGCCGTCGAGGTAGACGGCCACCGAGTCGCCGAGTTGCTCACGCGCCTGGGCGACCGTCGTGGCCGGAGGCTGACCGGATACGTTGGCGCTGGAGACGGCGAGCGGACCGACCTCGCGCAGCAACTCGATCGCGACGGGGTGCAGCGGCATCCGGAGCATCACGGTGCCCCGGGTGTGCCCCAGGTTCCAGTTGAGGGACGGCGCCTGGTGCACGATGAGGCTCACGCCGCCAGGCCAGAAGGCGCGGATGAGATCGCGCGCGGTCGCCGGCGTGCTCACGACCAACCCGTCGATGGTCTCCCAGGAACCCACCAGGACGGGCACCGGCATGTCCGGTCCGCGGCGCTTGGCCGAGAGCAGGAGGGTGACCGCGTCCGGGTCGAAGGCATCGGCGGCGATGCCGTAGAGGGTGTCCGTGGGGGTCACGACGAGCCGACCCGCACGCAGTGCGCCCGCCGCGGAACTGAGGCCGACCTCCCGGCCGGTGTCCTCGGTGCAGTCGTAGGTGATGGTCACCGGGTGATCCCCTTCTGGGCTGTCGGGTCGACCTCGTCGTCGTCGTCATGTCCGTCGAGTCTTCTGGCGGTGACGAACCGCGGACGTCCGGCGAGGTCGGTGTGCTGTTCCACGTTACCGAAGCGTCCCTGCGCCCAGACCACCGCCGCGACGGCGGCGCCGGTCGTGTCGTCGTGCTCCACCGCCAGGTGCCCTCCCGGAGCCAGGAGTCCGGCCGCGACACCCACGAGCGGCGTGATGACGGCGAGGCCGTCGACTCCCCCGAACAGCGCGGTCGAGGGCTCGTGCCCGAGGACGTCGACGGGGAGGTCGTCGGACTGCGGGATGTAGGGCGGGTTAGACACGACCGCGCCGACCCGACCCCGGAGGTGCGACAGCAGCTCGGGATCCGTCGCGTCCCCCTCGTGGACCTCGATCGGAGTGTCCCCCGCAGCGGCCCGTTCGGCGGCGTTCCGCCGGAGCCACCCCAGAGCGTGGTCGTGGAGTTCCACGGCGTGGACGCGCGCATCGGGTCTGGCGTGGGCGATCTCGAGGGCGAGGGTCCCGCTCCCCGCGCAGAGGTCCACCACGACCGGCCCGGCACCCGCGCCGGGTGCGGGCAGCGCGGCGAGTGTGCTCTCCACCAGGAGTTCTGTCTCCGGCCTGGGGATGAAGACGCCCGGTCCCACGGCCAGATCGAGACGGCCCGAGACCGCCCGGCCCAGCAGGTACTGGAGCGGGGTGCGGTCGAGTACGCGGGCGGCGACTATCCGCTCGACCTCGGCGACCCCGCTGGCGTCCATCCCCTCGGACATCGCGAGCGCCGAACGGTCGACACCCAGGACGTGCGCGCAGATCAGCTGCGCCTCTACGAATGCGGAGTCGATACTGGCGGCCTGCAACTCGCGCGCGGCCGACCTGACGACCCCGGTCGCCGGGACGGGGCCCGGGCCCACGGCCTACGCGTCTTCCATCCGCCTGGGGCGGCCCGCGCGGGCGCGGGGGCCGCGCCCCGCGTCGAGGTCGCCGTCGAGCACGGCGTCGAGATTGTGTGCCTTGAACCCGACCCGGTGATCCGCGATCCGGTTCTCCGGGAAGTTGTAGGTTCGGATCCGCTCCGAACGGTCGACCGTCCGGACCTGCGTGGCCCTTCCTTCAGATGCCTCGGAGCTCGCGGCCTCCTCGGCCGCCGCCTGGAGCCGGACGGCGAGGACCTCGAGCGCGCGCTGCTTGTTCTGTAGCTGACTACGTTCGTTCTGACACGTGACGACCGTGCCGGTGGGCAGGTGCGTGATCCGCACCGCCGAGTCGGTGGTGTTGACCCCCTGCCCGCCCTTGCCGGATGAGCGGTAGACGTCGATGCGCAGATCCGATTCGTCGATCTCGACCGGACCCACGTCCTCCGGCTCCGGGAAGACCAGGACGCCGGCCGCGGAGGTGTGCACGCGCCCCTGGGACTCGGTCACGGGGACTCGCTGGACCCGGTGGACTCCACCCTCGAACTTCAGACGGGACCACACGCCGTCCCGTGAGGGCTGCCGGGACCGGATGGAGAACGAGGCGTCCTTGTATCCCCCCAGGTCCGATTCCGTCACGCCCAGGACCTCGATCACCCACCCGTGCTTCTCGGCGTACCGGGTGTACATGCGTGCGAGGTCCGCCGCGAACAGCGCGGACTCCTCGCCGCCCTCACCGGACTTGATCTCCATGAGCACGTCGTCCGCGTCGTGGGGATCCCGCGGCGCCAGCAGGTCCGCCAACCGCGTCTCCAGTTGCGTGGCCTCGGACGCCAGCCGCTCGGCCTCCTCGGCGAACGAGGAGTCGTCACCGGCCAGCTCGCGGGCGGCCGACAGGTCACCCCGCGTCGACTCCAGCGCGCGGTAGCACTGCACGACGGGGGTCAATTCGGCGAAGCGCTTACCAACCCTGCGCGCGGCCGCCGGGTCCTCGTGGAGAGTCGGGTCCGACAACTGCGCCTCGAGGCCCCCGTACTCGGAGAGGACGTCGTCGACCGAGGACGGCGAACGTCCCGGGGCGTCTGTCACTCCTCGTCCTGCGGCAGGGTCGGGGTCGTCTTTGCCACCTGCAACAGGAACTCGTAGTTGTTGTTGGTCTTGCGCAGCTGTGACATCAGGAGGTCGATGGCCTGGTGCGAGTCCAGGCCCGACAGCACCCGCCGCAGCTTGTGCATGACGCTGGCCTCCTCGGGCGTCATCAGCAGCTCTTCCTTACGCGTACCGGAGGGGCCCACATCGACCGCGGGGAACACCCGCCGCTCCGCGATGCGCCGGTCCAGCTTGAGTTCCGCGTTGCCGGTGCCCTTGAACTCCTCGAAGATCACCGTGTCTCCGGCCGAACCGGTCTCGACCATCGCCGTGGAGATGATCGTCAGGGATCCACCGTTCTCGATGTTGCGCGCCGCGCCCAGGAACCGCTTGGGCGGGTACAGCGCCGTGGAGTCGACGCCACCGGAGAGGATGCGCCCCGAGGCGGGCGAGGAGTTGTTGTAGGCGCGACCCAGCCGGGTGATGGAGTCGAGGAGGACCACGACGTCCTGACCCATCTCCACCAGGCGCTTGGCCCGCTCGATCGCGAGCTCCGCGACCTGGGTGTGGTCCGACGGCGGACGGTCGAAGGTCGAGGCGATGACCTCGCCCTTGACCGACCGCTGCATGTCGGTGACCTCCTCCGGTCGCTCGTCGACGAGCACGACCATGAGGTGGCATTCCGGGTTGTTGACCGCGATCGAGTTGGCGATGTTCTGCAGGATCGTGGTCTTGCCCGCCTTGGGCGGGGACACGATCAGCGCACGCTGGCCCTTGCCGATCGGCATGATCAGGTCGATCACACGGGTCGAGATGATGTTCTTCTCGGTCTCCAGGCGCAACCGCTGGTTGGGGTAGAGCGGCGTGAGCTTGCCGAATTCCGGACGGTTCCGGGCATCCTCGAGGGGACCGCCGTTGACCGAGTCGATCCGGACCAGGGGGTTGAACTTCGCCCGGTTCTTGCCGCCCTGGCCGCCCTGACCGCCGCCTCGGCCGCCACCGCCCTGCCCGCCGCCCGGTCCGTCGATCTGGCCGTCGGTCTGGCCGTCCCGCGGCATCTTGACCGCGCCGACGATCGCGTCGCCGCGCCGGAGGCCGTGCTTGCGGATCATGTTCATCGAGACGTAGACGTCGTTCGAACCGGCGAGGTAGCCGGAGGTGCGCACGAACGCGTAGTTGTCCAGCACGTCGAGGATCCCGGCGACCGGCTGGAGGACGTCGTCGTCCCGCACCTCGGCCTCGCCCTCGACCGGCCGTCCACCGCCACCGCCGCGATTGCGCTCGCGCCGGCGCCGGCTCCGCCGACCGCGGCCGCTCCCGTCGTCGTCGTCACGGTTCTGGCCGTCGCCCCGCGGGCCGTTGTCTCCGCCCTGGTTGCCCTGGTTGCCCTGGCTTCCCTGGTTGCGCGGGTTCCCCGAATCACCGGACTGCTGGTCACGGTTGCGGCCGCCCTGCTGGTCGCGGTTCTGCTCACGGTTCTGCTGGTCACGGTTGCGGCCGTCCTGCTGACCGGAGCCCTGATCGTCGCGGTTCTGCCCGCCCCGACGCTGCCGGTTCCCCTGGTTCTGGCCCTGGTTCTGGCCCTGGCCCTGGTTTTGGTTTTGGTTCTGGTTCTGGTTCTGGCCCTGGTTCTGACCGCCGCCACGCGGGCCGTCCTCCCGACGGCTCCGCTCGCCCTGGTTCTCACCGTCCCCGCGGTTCCGGCTCTCGTCGCGGGCCTCACCGTCACCGCGATTCTGGCTCTCGTCGCGGTTCTGACCCTCGTCGCGGCTACCGCCCTCGTCAGGGTTCTTGGGCTCACGCCTGGACTGCTGGCCTCGCGGGGCCTTCTGAGCCTCGGGCTGGGGGGCACTCTCCGGGGTCGCGGCGGGCGCGGACTGGGATGAGGCCTGCGCCTTGCCGCCACGGGCGGTGTCGATCATCGCCACGAGGTCGCCCTTGCGCTTTCCCGACAGACCCTTGAGGCCCATCTGCTGGGCCAGGGACTTGAGGTCCGCCAGGCGCATGGCTGCCAATGCAGCACCCTGCGGCGGCGTGGATTGGGTTTCCGTCGAGGTCACGGGTGTCCTTTCTGGGCCCGGGCCGGGGCGGTGTCAACCGCCTCGCACCGAGCATCTGTCCGGGACGCGGCTGGGCGTCCCGGGTGGCCGCTGAGGCCTTCCGTGGCGGCGAACTGGCCGGACACGGATTCGTCTGAGGGGGATGTACACGAGGTGGTACCCACCGGGCCGACTTGACGTTGAAAGTCGACTACGGACGTGAACCACTCACGGGCACGACATCCCGATTGGCCACTCGCCGATCGGCCGCTCCCGCCGAGACCGACTCGCGAGCTGCCGACCGCGGAGGCGGAAGGCGAACTGGAGATGTCTCGGGATGCGGGGACGACCGGGCGTCCGTGGCTCCGGCAAGCATACTACCCCCAGTCCGTTTCCACGCGCGTCCCCCTCGCGAGTCCCACCGGCCGTGTCCGCTTCTCCGCCTGTGGGCGGTAACCTACAGCCCACTGTGGCCACGCGGAGGGAGGTCCGATGTTCGGAACGATGCTCGACACCCCGCTACTCGTGTCCCGGATTCTCGACCACGCCGCGGAGCGCCACGCCAGCTCCACGGTCACCGGCTTCGTGGGGGATATGCAGCCGCGGACCACTCGGTTCGATGTGATCGCCGCCAGGGCCGCGGCCACGGCCCACGCCCTCGCCGATCTCGGTGTGGGTGACGGGGACGTGGTGGCCGTGCTGTCCGGAAGCCGCACCGAGGTCGTGGAGTCGATGTTCGCGATCCCGTCGATGGGCGCCGTCGCGCTCTCGGTCAACGTCCTCCGATCGACTTCCTTCCTCCGGGCGGCACTTCGCGACAACGACGTATCCGTGCTGTTGGTGGATCCCGAGATGATCACCCTCGCGCTCGACGTCGTCGCCGATCTGGAGCACGTGCGTCACCTCGTCGTCTTCGACAGTCACGTCCCCGGGGACACCGTCGATCTGTCCGGGGCGGGTCACGCGGTGGAGCTCCACGCGCTCGAATCACTCCTCGACGGGCGACCCACCACCTATCCCTGGCCCCAACTGGACGAACGCACCGCCGCCGCGCTCGCCTACACCTCGGGCACCACCGGCCTGTCCAAGGCCGTGGCATTCACCCACCGGTCGATCTGGCTGCACTCGATGGAGATGTGCATGGCCGAGAGCGCAGCGCTCCGCAGCGGTGACATGGTCCTGACGACGGTGCCTATGTACCACGTCCTGTCCTGGGGTCTGCCCTACGCCGCCTTCATGACCGGGGCCAGCGTCATCACCGCGCGGCCGCGACCGGGTCAGGTCATTCACACCGGACGTGACCTGGCCGAACTGTTGGCCACGTTCCGGCCCAACAAGGTCGCGACCACGCCCGCCTCGCTGCAGCGGCTCCTGCGACGTCTGGAGACCAACCCACAACCACTCGGCCACCTCGGAGAGGTACTGGTCGGTGGCTCCCCCGTGCCCGAGGCCCTGTTCGACGCCTTCGTCACGCGGCACGGGGTCACCATCATGCAGGCCTACGGCCTCACCGAGTCGAGCCCGATAGCCACCTTCGCCCGCGCCGACCCCCACTCGTCCGCAACCCACCGCCGGGCACAGATCCTCGGGCAGGGCAGATTTCCCGCCGGGGTCGAGGCCCGGGTCGTCGAGGCCGGGCGGATACTGCCGAATGACGGCTGGTCGGTCGGCGAACTGCAGATCAGGGGCCCGTGGGTCACCGCGCGATATCTGGACGACGACGCGACCGACCGGTTCGTCGACGGCTGGCTGCGAACCGGGGACATGGCCACCATCTCCCCCAGGGGCTACCTCGACGTGGTGGACCGGGTGGACGACATCATCGCCTCGGGGGGCGAGTTGATCTCCTCGGTGGAGCTCGAACACGCCGTTCTGCGGGACGAGCGGGTGGCGGACGCCGCGGTGATCGGGGTACCGGACGAACGTTGGGGCAACAGACCCATGGTCCTGGTCCACCTCAAGCCCGGCGCCGCGGCCACCGCGCGGTCGCTCTGGGAGGCGTTGGACGGCCACATCGAACTGTGGAAGCGACCGGACCACTGGGCGTTCGTCGACGACATCCCCCGCACGTCCGTGGGAAAATACGACAAGCGTGCGATCCGTTCGCTCCACGCCGACGGGGCGTACCGGGTCACCACGATCTCACCGGGCTCCAGCCGCTGACCGACACCAGCGTGGTGCGGTCCTCACTCCCCGGCGAGGACGCGGGCGCCCTCCGCGATCTGCAGATCCAGGACCTGCCACCCCTGGGCCTCGGCGTCCCCGCGCAGGTCTGCCGGGAGCGCGGAGGTCCCCAGCACCAGCACGGTGGGGCCCGCTCCGGAGACCGTCGCCGCGAGACCGCGGTCCCGCAGCCGACCGATCCACTCGGTGGTGCCGACGAGCGCCGGGGCGCGGTAGGACTGGTGGAGCCGGTCCTCGGTCGCGGCCAGGAGGAACTCCGGGTGCGAGGCCAGCGCCACCGACATCAGTGCGGCCCGACTGGCGTTGAACGCCGCGTCCTCGTGGGGGACCATCTCCGGAAGCAGTCCACGGGTCTGCGCCGTCGAGGAGGTCTCCTCCGGCACCATCACGGTGGCGACGATCGTCGGATCGACTTCCATGCGGACCGCCCGGTAGGTCACGTTGGTCGCCGACCGCTCCGTCCACGAGACCACGACCCCACCGAGCACGCTCGCCGCCGCGTTGTCGGGATGCCCCTCGAACTCGCTCGCGAGCTGCACCAGGTGCTCGTCGGTCAACACGCCGCCCATGAGACCGTTCGCCGCGACCAGTCCCCCTACCGCGGCGGACGCCGACGAACCGAGGCCTCGGGAGTGCGGGATCGCATTGGTGCAGGCGATCCTGACCCCCGGGGCGCCCGTTCCGCCGGCCCGCAGACCCGCCTCCACCGCCTTGGCCACGAGGTGTGAGGCGTCGGCGGGAACCTGGCCGGCGCCCTCCCCCGACACCTCGAGTTCGAGCCCCGACCCGATGGTGGTCACGGTGATGGTGTCGTAGAGGCCCAGGGCGACGCCCAGGGCGTCGAAACCCGGCCCGAGGTTGGCGCTGGACGCGGGCACCTCGACGGTGACCGATCGGCCGACCGGCAGGATGCGTCCCCCGGAGCTGCCGAATACCTCCGGACCGGTACCGATCACGTCGATCATTCCAACCCGAGTGCGCCGGCGACGGCCGACGGATCCACCGGGATGGCCTCCACCTCGGGCATGCCCAGGAGCGCGGTGTCCGGGTCCTTGAGCCCGTTGCCGGTGACCGTGCAGACGATCGTCTGACCGGCCTCGAGCTCTCCGTTGGCGTGCGCGTCGAGGAGCCCGGCGACCGACGCCGCCGAGGCCGGCTCCACGTACACGCCGTCCTTGCCCGCGACGGTGCGGTAGGCCTCGAGGATCTGCTCGTCCGTGCGCTTGCGGAACGTGCCACCCGACTCGTCGCGGGCGGTCACGGCGCCATCCCACGACGCCGGGGCGCCGATCCGGATGGCGGTGGCGATGGTCTCCGGGTTCTTGACCGGCGCGCCGTCCACGAGGGGCGCCGCGCCGGCGGCCTGGACACCCATCATCCTGGGGCGGGCCGAGATGATCCCGTCGGCGTGGTACTCGCTGTACCCCTTCCAGTACGCGGTGATGTTGCCCGCGTTGCCCACCGGGAGGAAGTGCAGATCGGGAGCCCGGCCGAGCACGTCGACGATCTCGAACGCGGCGGTCTTCTGGCCTTCGATCCGCACCGGGTTGACCGAGTTGACCAGACCGATCTCCGCGTAGGTCGCGGTGGTCTTGCGCGCCAACTCCAGGCAGTCGTCGAAGTTGCCGTCGACCTGGATGATCGTGGCGCCGTGCATGACCGCCTGCGCCAGCTTCCCCGCCGCGATCTTGCCCTGCGGGATGAGTACCGCGCAGCCCATGCCGGCGCGGGTCGCGTAGGCGGCGGCCGACGCGGAGGTGTTGCCGGTCGAGGCACACAGCACGGCCTTCTGGCCACGCGCCTTGGCGTCGGTGACGGCCATGGTCATGCCGCGGTCCTTGAACGAGCCCGTCGGGTTGAGACCCTCGACCTTGAGGTATACCTCGCAGCCGGTGACCTCGGAGAGGTAGGGCGCCGGGAGGAGTGGTGTCCCGCCCTCGAAGAGCGTCACCGGCTCCCAGTCGTCGCCGATCGGTAGCCGGTCGCGGTAGGCCTCGATGAGGCCGGGCCAGCGGTGGTGCACGGGCTGGTGGGTGCTGCTCATTCGGTGTCCACTCCCTCGAGTCGGATGACGCTGGTGATGACCGAGACCGCGTCCTGGTCGGAGAGCGCGGAGACCGTGTCGGCGAGCGCGCGCTCCGAAGCCCGGTGGGTCAGGACGGTCAGCTCCGCGGTGGGTTCGGAATCGTCCATCTCCGACTCGGGGAACTCGACCTCGGTCTGACGGACCTGGGCGATGGACACCCCGTGGCGTGAGAACTCGGCGGCGACCAGCGCGAGCACCCCGGGCTTGTCGGCCACGCGCATCCGTACGTGGTAGCGGGTGGAGACCTCGTCCATCGAGGCCACCGGGAGGGCCGCGTAGGTCGACTCGCCGGGCGCACGGCCCGAGTCCACCTTGTTGCGGGCCGCTGCGACCATGTCACCGAGGACGGCGGACGCGGTCGGGGAACCACCGGCACCCTGCCCGTAGAACATGAGACGGCCGGCCGCCTCCGCCTCCACGACGACCGCGTTGAAGGCGCCGTTGACGGTCGCGAGCGGATGGCTGTTGGGCAGCAACGCCGGGTACACGCGCGCCGACACGGCCTCGGTCCCGTCCTCCCGCTGCAGCTTCTCGCAGATCGCGAGGAGCTTGATGGTGCAGTCCATGTCGCGGGCCGAGGCGAAGTCGTCGGGCGAGATCCTGGAGATCCCCTCCCGGTAGACGTCGCCCGCGGTCACACGGCTGTGGAACGCGATCGAGGCGAGGATCGCCGCCTTGGCCGCCGCGTCGTAACCCTCGACGTCGGCTGTGGGATCGGCCTCCGCGTACCCGAGCCTGGAGGCCTCCGCGAGGGTCTCCGCGTAGTCGGCGCCCGTGGACCCCATCGCGGACAGGATGTAGTTGGTGGTGCCGTTGACGATCCCGAGGACCCGCTCCACCTGGTCGCCCGCCATGGAACGGCGCAGGGGTCCGATCACCGGGATCGCACCGGCGACGGCCGCCTCGAAGTACAGGTCGGTGCGGGTCGAGTCCGCGGCCTCCGCCAACTCGTCGGTGTACTCGGCCAGCAGCGCCTTGTTGGCGGTGACCACGGCTTTGCCGTGGTGGAGTGCCTCCAACAGGAGGGGACGGGGTACGTCGATGCCGCCCATCAGTTCGACGACGACGTCGACGTCGTCCCGCGAGACGAGCGAGGCCGGGTCCGCCGTGAGGAGCGCGGGGTCCAACCCCCGGTCGCGGGTCAGGTCGCGCACAGCGACACCCCGCAGCGCCAGCGGGGCTCCGATGCGGGCGGCGAGAGCCTCCGCGTTCTCCGTCATGTAGCGGATGACCTCGGTACCGACGGTGCCCATTCCGAGCACCGCCACTCCCACGGGTCGCACGCCTGACGCCGTTGCGTCGCTCACTGTCCCACCTCCAGGCTCGTCAGATCGTCCAGGGTTTCACGTCGTAGCACCAGGCGTGCCCGTCCGTCACGGACCGCGACCACCGCGGGCCGCCCTATCAGGTTGTACCGGCTCGACATCGAGTAGCAGTACGCGCCCGTCGCCGCGACGGCCACCAGGTCGCCGGCCCCCACGTCCTCGGGCATCCAGAGGTCACGCACCACCACGTCACCGCTCTCGCAGTGCTTGCCCACGAGCCTCGCGACCACGGGCTCGGCCGACGAGGTGCGACCCACCAGGCGGGCGTCGTACACGGCGTCGTACAGCGCCGTCCGGATGTTGTCGCTCATCCCGCCGTCGACACTGATGTAGCGGCGGCTCTCCCCACCCGCGAGCTCGACGTCCTTGACCACGCCGACCTCGTAGAGGGTGACCGTGCCTGGGCCGGCGATCGCGCGGCCGGGCTCGACGACCAACGTGGGAGGCGCGAGTCCGACGTCTCGTGAGAAGCCCTCGACGATCTCGGTCAGCGCGGTGGCCAGTTGTGCCACCGGAGGCGGGTCGTCGGACGGGACGTAGCTGATTCCCAGGCCGCCTCCCAGGTCCAGGTGATCCAGTTGAGCCGTGCGTGCGACACCGAACTCGTCGACGATGTCGCGCAGCAGACCGATCACCCGACGCGCCGCGAGTTCGAAGCCGTCGACGTCGAAGATCTGGGAACCGATGTGGCTGTGCAGACCGGTGAGCCGGATGTGCGGTGCGTCGAACACCCCGCGCACGGCGGCCATGGCCGCGCCGCCCGCGAGCGAGAACCCGAACTTCTGGTCCTCGTGGGCCGTGGCGATGAACTCGTGGGTGTGCGCCTCGACGCCCACCGTCACACGGATGAAGACGTCCTGGACCACGCCCTCCTCGGCGGCGATACGGTCGAGCAACGCGATCTCGGACATCGAGTCGAGGACCACGTGCCCGACACCGCTGCGCACGGCGAGCCGGAGTTCGTCGGCGGATTTGTTGTTGCCGTGCACCGTGATCCGAGCCGTCGGGAACCCGGCGCGCAGGGCCACCGCGAGTTCGCCGCCGGAGGCGACGTCCAGGCTCAACCCCTCCTCCGCCACCCAGCGCGCCACCTCGGTGCACAGGAACGCCTTGGAGGCGTAGTGGACCCGGTCCGCACCGCCGAAGGCCTCCGACATCTCGCGGCAGCGGGAGCGGAAGTCGTCCTCGTCGATCACGAACAGCGGGGTACCGAATTCTGCCGCCAACTCATCCGCCGCGACCCCGGCGAACTCCACCACTCCGTCGTCGCGTCGGCCCGCACCCCGCGGCCACACGGCCGCGTCCAGGGCCATCACGCCGCCCGCGTCGGTGGGGCGCTCGCCGATTCCGGGTGCGTGCGGGAACTCGTGCCGGGCGCCGGCCGGATGCGCGCTCACATCTTCTCCGGGGCGGTGACGCCGATCAGCCGCAGTCCGTTCGCCAGCGTCTGTCGGGTGGCCGAGCTGAGCGCGAGCCGTGCGGCATGGAGCGGCCCTGCCTCCTCGTCGCCCATGGGCAGGACGCGACACGTGTCATAGAAGCGGTGATAGGCGCCGGCGAGCTCCTCCAGATACCTGGCGACCCGGTGCGGCTCACGGAGTTCGGCCGCGCTCGCCACGACCCGGGGGAACTCTCCGATGGTCCGGATGAGCGCACCCTCCCGGTCCTCGACCAGCAGGGCGAGGTCGGCGGCGTCGGTGGTGACGCCCAGGTCGGCGGCGTTGCGGGCCAGGGAGCACAGGCGCGCGTGCGCATACTGCACGTAGAAGACCGGGTTGTCGTTGGTCGCCGACGTCCACAACTGCAGGTCGATGTCCATGGTCTGGTCCACCGAGGAGCGGATGAGCGCGTACCGCGCGGCGTCGACCCCGATCGCGTCCACCAGGTCGTCGAGCGTGATGACGGTTCCGGCGCGCTTGCTCATCTTGACCGGGACACCCTCCCGCACGAGGCTGACCATCTGACCGATGAGGACCTCGATCGTCGCGGGATCGTCTCCCAGCGCGGCTGCCGCGGCCTTGAGACGCGCGATGTAGCCGTGATGGTCGGCGCCGAGCATGTAGATGCACAGGTCGAAACCGCGGTCCCGCTTGTCCAGGAAGTAGGCGATGTCGCCGGCGATGTACGCCGCGTTGCCGTCGGACTTGAGGACGACGCGGTCCTTGTCGTCCCCGAAGTCCGTCGAGCGCAGCCACCAGGCGCCCTCGGACTCGTACAGGTTCCCGTTGCCCTTGAGCACCTCGATCGCGCGGTCCACGGCGCCGGAGGTGAACATCGAGTTCTCGTGGGTGTAGACGTCGAAGACCGTCCCGAACTCCGCGAGCGAGGCCTTGATGTGCGTGAACATCAGATCGACGCCCTCGGCGCGGAATGTCTCGAGCCCCTCTGCCTCGGGCTTCTCGAGGACATCCGGGTGATCGGCGACGACCCGGGCGGCGATGTCCTCGATGTACGCACCCGCGTACCCGTCCTCGGGTGCCGCCTCGCCGCGCGCCGCGGCGGCCAACGACCGGCTGAATCGGTCGATCTGGGCACCGTGGTCGTTGAAGTAGTACTCACGGGTGACCTGCGCACCGGAGGCCTCGAGGACGCGCCCGAGGGCATCACCGACCGCCGCCCAGCGCGTCCCACCCAGGTGGATCGGACCGGTCGGGTTCGCGGAGACGAACTCGAGGTTCACCCGCCGACCGGCCATGGCGTCCCCGGTGCCGTACGCCTCGCCCTGCTCGATGACGGAGGCCACCAACGACCCCTGCGCCCCTGAGTCGAGGCGGATGTTGAGGAACCCGGGGCCGGCGATGTCCGCCGACGCCACGCCGGGATCCGCGGCGAGCGCGGTAGCTATCTCCTGCGCCAGTTCTCGCGGGGCGGCTCCGGCCTTCTTGGCCAACTGCAGCGCGACGTTGGTCGCATAGTCGCCGTGTTCCGGGTTGCGTGGACGTTCGACGGTCACCGTGTCCGGCACTACCGAGATGTCGGCTCCGCGCTCGGTGAGAACGGTGATGAGTGCGGCACGGATGACGGCGGCGAGGTCGGCGGGAGTCACGTCTTCCTATCCTAGGTGTCAGCACGTCGGCAGCGGAATCGGACACCGGCCCGAGCCTGACTCCGCGACCCCTGCGGGGCCGATGCGGTCGCGGCCCCACCCCGGTGCTACGATCGGTCTCGCTGTTCAGCAGGGCGGTTCGATGCAGTCGTCCCGCGATCAGCCTCCGGCCCCGAAAGGCCGGTATCCCGCCCTCGTAGCTCAGGGGATAGAGCGTTGGTTTCCGGTACCAAAGGTCAGGGGTTCGATTCCCTTCGGGGGCACCACGACAGCAGGGCCCGGGCTTCACAGCCCGGGCCCTGCTCGTATTTCCGGCACCCGTCTCCGGCGGGTCTCCCGACCCGGTCAGCCCGGCAGGGTGATCCCGTCGACCTCACCGATGCGGGCGACCACCCGTTCGAAGATCTCCGTGAGCGAGCCGATCTCGTCTTCGGTCAAGACGTCGACGAGTAGCTCTCGGACCTTCTCGACGTGCATGGGGGCCACCCGGGCGATCGCCTCGGCCCCCTCCTCGGTGAGGGTGACGATCGTGCCGCGTCCATCCTCCGCGCACTCTCCCTTGGCGACCAGGCCCCGACCCTCCATCCGCCTGACCTGATGCGACACGCGGCTGCGATCCCAGCCCAGAGCCGCACCCAGATCACGGGCGCGCAGCCCACGTCCGTCCGCCTCGCTGAGGCTGACCAGCACGGAGTAGTCGGACTGGGACATCGACGCGTCGCGCTGGAGCTGTCGCTCGATCGCGAGATCGAGCAGCTGATTGACTTCCCTGTACCGGCGCCACATGCACTGCTCTTGGTCGCTCAACCAGCGTGTCTCGCTCATGGGGCTATTACAACACGGCGCCCGGCCGCTGCGTCCCCCAGCCACCGGTCCATCGTCGACCGCACGTCCCCGCCCTCAGACCCGGGCCGCACGCGACCTCCGCATGACATGGGTCCGTGCACTCCCGACCCCCGCGAATCGAGAGCGATCACACGTGAGGACGATCACCTGTGACGTCGCCGCCGCGGCGGCGATGACAGCACCCATCGTGAGCCGCCGGGAGGGATCGGTGTACCCCATCGTGTCGTCGAGGAACACCGGCACACCGTTGTCCCCCACCAGCCTCGCGCAGGCGATCCGGACGATCACTGCCAGCTGCTCCCGGGCACCACCTGACAGGGAGTCGTAGTCGACGGTGACCTCGCCGATCCTCCGGCTGAGAATGGTGAGGTCCTCCCCCAGTCGCACGTCGAAGTCGCGCCCGTAGACCAGTCGCCCGAGCTCGACCACCGCCCGGTGGAACGGTTCCTGGTATGCCCGGAGCGCCTCGGACCGGCGCTGTTCGAGGGTGCGGTGGAGCAGGTCCGCCGCGCGGGCCCGCCGCCACAGCGCGTCGTTCTCCCTCTGCGCCGCCTCGAGCTCGCGGTCTGCCACCGCTACGTCCCCGAGTCGGCCCTGATCTCCGATGGCGTTCACCCGACCGAGTGCCGTGGCCACTGCCGAGGCGCTCTCCCGCTCCTCGACGACGAGCACCGCCAGCGACGCCCGCGCGTTCTCGAGCAACTCCGGAGGGGCGTCGGCGAGCGCCTCGTCCAGTCGGGACCGCGCCTGACCCGCGGTCTCCCGCGTGGAGTCCACCACGACCCTCGTCCGCTCCATCGCGGCCGCGAGCTCCACGTCCGGTGTGGTGGCCCTCGCCGCTGCGAGGGCGTTCTCGCAACCCTGCAACCGCTCCGCGGCCTCCGCGGCCAACGCGTCCCGGGTGGCGAGGTCGGTCCTCAAGGTCTCGGCCTCCGCCGAGGCCGCCCGGTCCTCCGCGCGGCAAGTGGCCAGGTCCTCCTCGGCCGACGCCGACTCCGCTACCGGATCCGGAGAGACCTCTGCCCCTGCGCCATTATTTCCACCGGGTCCTCCTGTCGACTCCGCGGACGTCTCCCCGTCCGAGTCCACCTCCGCGGCGAGGGTCGCCCGTCGTCTCGTCAGATCCTCGGGGGTGTCCCCGTGGAGCAGATCCGTCCTGCGTCTCCGGTGTGCTGCGATGTCGGCACGAAGCCCCTCCGCCCGCCGCTCACGTCCCTCGGCCTCGGCGAGCGAACCGCAACCGCACTCCCGGAGAAGCGCGTCGAGGCGGGACCTGGCAGCCGATTCCGCGCGGCGGACCGCGTCCGTGTCTCCGGCGGGGAAGACGGTCAGTGACACCGTGCCCACCTCGAAGACGGTGTCCTCGACGATCTCGCGCTCCCATCCCTCGGAGGCGTCGATCGTCTCTTCTCCGATACGGGCCGGCCCCTCGCCGGACACCGCCACTCTCGGGGCGCTGGCCGCGCTCCGGACGACGGCTTCACGCAGGGCCGCGTCCGCGGTGCGGATCCGGTCGACGACTCCGCCGGGAAGGTCGATCGCCGCGAGTTCCTCTTCCTTCCCGGCCAGTTCCTCCCCGACGGTCCCGAGGGTCTCGAGGAGGGAGTCGAGCGCCGACAGGTCCGCGAACCGCCGCGCCTGCTCGCGCGCGTCCCGCTGCGCATCGACCAGTGCGCGGGCACGGGTGACCCGCTCCTCGGCGGCCTCCAGCGCGGCCCGCGCTTCCCCGGCCCTCATCTCGGCCGGTTCAAGCCTCGTCGCCGCCGCCGCGGCGGCCTCCCGTAGACCGGCTCCCCTGACCTGTTCCTCGTCGCACCGTGTGATGAGGTCTGTGCGCTCGCGGTGCAGTCGGCTCGATGCGTCGTGCGCCACCACGGCGCGGTCGGCCTCCACCTCAGCGGCCCGGAAGGCGTCACGGCATTCGGCCACCGTTCGGCCGGCCTCCTCCAGCCGCGCCACCTCCGCCTCGATGGCGGCCAGTGATGATCGCCCGCTGGAGTGGACTGCGGTCTGTTCGGCGTGCTCGGTCACCGCGGCATCGAGCTCGGACAGTTTCGCCCTGGCGTCCTCCAGGGTCGCGCGGGCGTCCGCGAGCCGGGCCTGGGACCGCGCCAGGTCACCGGTGGGCTCACCCCGTCGTGCCGTCAGGTAGCGGTTCCGTTCCTCCGCGACACGCGTGACCAGGGTGTCGTCGCCGGTGGGATCGGCGCCGCCGGCCGCGGTGTCCAGGGCCCGCCTCAGCGACTCCATCCCCTTGCCCGCCTCCACCTGACCGATGGGCTCGTCCTGGGCGATACGCAGGGCCCTCCACAGGGAACGATCCACCCGGCGGTCGAGTAGGTCCCGCACGTAGTCATGGGCGTCGTCGCCCGTCAGCGCCACCTTCGCGGATTCCGGGAACTCGAGCGACGTGCGCTTTCCCCGCACGAACTCCTTCCGGTACCTCATCCTCTCCCTGTCGATCGTGAACTCCGCCTCCACGATCACCGGGACGTCCCGACCCACGGGGCTCGCCGCCTTGATATCCGCCCGCCCGGACGACGCCTTGTGCTCGAGGAGCATCTCCAGTGCGTCCATGAGGCTCGTCTTGCCCGATTCGTTGGGGCCCTCGATCACGAAGACACCGCGAGGGGGCATCTGCACCTCCTCGCGGTCGACACCGCGGAAGTCCTCGATGGTCAGCCGGTGCAGGATCATCGCACGCCTCCGTCCACCAGCCGGTACAGCAGGCTGAGAGCATTGCCCGCGTCCTCGGAGTCCGATCCGTTCGAGGCCGCCGTCTCCACGAGATCCTCCACCGCGCGCCCCGCGTACCCGTCGACCAGGTCGGTGAAGTCCGAGTCCTCGGCGCGGACCACGAGATGAGTGAGTCGCTCTCTCAGGTACGCGGCCGCGAACAATGCCGCCCACGTCTCCAGCAGGTCGTCGATCCTGGCCCGCAGCGCCACCCCGACAGTCCCTGTGAGACCCAGCTTGAGGACCGTCCTGGGTTTGTCTTCGACCGCCTCGACGCTCTCGGCGAGCGCATCGAGGTCCGACTCGGTCTCGATCTCGGCGTTGATCGCGAGAAACGACCACCGCCCGGTCCGCACGGGTGTGACCACACAGCCACCCCGGTCCCCGGTAGGGCCTCGCTTCCCGAGCTCGACCAGCAGAGCGTGACCGGATTCCCTCTCCACGTCGTCGAACGCGGTCGTCTCGGGGCTTCCGGAGAACCAGATCCTGTCGCCGGATCCGACACGGGTGACCGAGTGCCTGTCGCCGAGTGCCACGTAGTCCAGGTGACCTGCCCCGACGGCGTCCTCGAGTTCCGCGACGCGGATCGCCTCGACAGAGGGTGAGTCTCCGCCGTAGACCTCGTCGGTGCCGCCGTGCGCGAGCAGGATACGCAGTGACTCGGTCGGGGCGAGGTCGGCGAGCAGCGCGGGTAGGCGGGCGGGATCCGGGCGCTTGGAGGTCCACGGGACCCCGACCACCTCGACTCCCGGGCGCACCTCGACGGGCTCGGAGTCGCAGATGACGGTGACGGCTCCGCCGTCCACGGCCGACGAGAAGTCCCGGCACCGGAGTACCGATGACACGTCCAGCGGGTCGTGGTTCCCGGGGAGGATCAGTACGGGTACAGGGAAAGCCGCGAGGGCCTCCGCGGCACGGAGCACGACCGACCGCGGTACCGCGTTGTCCTCGAACGCGTCACCTGCGACCACCACGAACTCGGCCCCGTGCTCGACGGCGAGCTCGCCCAGTGACGCCACCGCCGCGAGCCGGTCCGCGGTGTACACCGCCTGCGATTCGGTCCCGAGGAATCGTCGCGTCATCCCCAGTTGCCAGTCTGCCGAGTGGAGGAATCGGATCATGTCGCCGTCCCGTCGCCTGTCCATGGCCGCATCGTAGGTCGGGCCTCCGACATCGCCGCGGCGGGCTCCTCGCCGGGTGTGCCGCTCACGTCGGCCGGTACCGGGAGAACGCGTCCAGGAAATCCTCGAGGTCGGCCACGACGCGCAGTTGCTCCAGTGGGTCCCCGGTCGCCGCCGCGGCGAGCCTTCTGGTGACCGGCGCGTCCAACAGGTCCTCCAGTCCCGCCGGGTCGGGAGCGGGAACGGTCGGGAGGAGCGGATCGCGGCCCCACAGGCTCTCCTCCACGTCGAACGCCACGGCGCCGTCGTCCCCGTCGCCCGTTCCGGCCAGCACCGCGCCCAGCGTGTCAGCGCGTAGTCCCCGGAGTGCGAACATCACCTCCGGCGCGGCGTCCCACCACTCCACGAGCACGTGTGCAGCGGCGAGCACGTGCCGGCACGGGCCGGGTTGAACCGGACACCGACAGGAGTGCCTGGTGGCTCCGTGGACCGCCGGGAGCAGCAGGAACCCGACGGTGTCGGAGAAGCCGCCGGACAGCGCGCCCAGGACTCCGCCGTCCTCGCGGCGCAGAGCCGAACGGAGCGCGTCGGTGTCGGTCCCGTCGAGCGGGGCGAACTCGAACTCCACCGTGAACGGTTCCGGCTGGCTGCCGGCGACGTCGCACCGCACGATCCGGCCGGAGTGTTCCAGCGAGAGCACCTTTCCGTTGCGTGCGTCCTTGCGGCCGAGGAAGGCGTCGCTCCGGCCCACTCCTGACTCGAGGTCCGAGGACCATCGCCGACTCCACATGTGCGCCCCGAATGGACCCGCCTTCGACCTGGTGGGGATCCCGCCACGCCCGCTCACGGTTCGTCGCTCCCCTCATCTGCCAGGGCCACGAGTGCGGCCAGGTCGGTATCGGTGAGTTCGGTCAGCACACCCGCGAGAGGGCCCAGCGTGAGATCCGCCAGCTCGCGTTTGGACTCGAGCAACTCGTCGATCCGGTCCTCCACCGTCCCCGGCGCGACGAGGGTACGGACCTGGACCACCCGGGTCTGCCCGATCCGGTGCACACGATCCGTCGCCTGGTTCTCCACCGCGGGGTTCCACCACCGGTCCAGATGCACCACGTGATTGGCCTCGGTCAGGGTGAGCCCGGTCCCGCCCGCCCGGAGGGAGGCGAGCATCAGCGGCGGACCGTCCGCACTCTGGAACTCCTCGACCATCGAGGCCCGACCGCCCGCGGTGACACCGCCGTGGAGGAACGGGACCCCTGTCGCCGCCCGGCGCTCCAACAGCGGCAGTATGAGATCCCCGAAGGCCCGGTACTGCGTGAACAACAGGACCTTCTCCCCCGCGTCGAGGATCTCGGTGAGGACCTCGTCCAGTGCCGCGAGTTTGCCTGACCGATGCCGGCCACCGCGAAGGAGGGAGGATCCGTCGCCGAGATAGTGCGCCGGGTGGTTGCACACCTGTTTGAGAGCGGTGAGACCGGACAGGATCGCACCTTTGCGGGCCGCGCCCTCGGATTCCTTGACCTGCTCCATCATGTCCTCGACGACCGCCTGGTAGAGGGTCGCCTGCTCACGGGTCAGGGGCGAGTCGACCCGGATGTGTAGCTTGGCCGGCAGATCCGCGGCCACCAGCGGGTCCGACTTGAGGCGGCGCAGGACGAACGGGGCCGCCAGGGCACGCAGACGGGTGGCCGCGGCCTCGTCCCTGTGGGACTCGATGGGGACCGCGAACCGGGCGCGGAAAGTACTGGCCGAACCCAGCAGACCCGGGTTGGCGAAGTCGAGCACCGCCCGCAGTTCGTCCAGTCGGTTCTCCACCGGGGTCCCGGTGAGCGCGATCCGGTGCTGAGCGGGAATCGATCTGATCGCCCGGGACACCGCGGTGGTCGGGTTCTTGATCGTCTGTGCCTCGTCGGCGACCAGGCGTCGCCATCTCACCCCGGTGAGCAGTTCGGCGTCACGTGCCGCCGTCCCGTACGAGGTCAGGACCAGGTCCGAGGCCGCCATCCGATCGGCCGCGCCCTCCCCCCGGTCACGTCCCTGACCGTGGTGGACGTGGACGCGCAGTTCCGGCGCGAACGTGGAGGCCTCGCGGGCCCACGTGGCCACCAGGGTCAGGGGAGCCACCACCAGGGTGGGGCCGGTCCGCCCGGCCGCGTGTTCGGCCGCGGTGAGCGCGAGGACCTGCATGGTCTTGCCGAGCCCCATGTCGTCGGCCAGGACCGCCCCGGTATCCGCGCTCGAGAGCGCCGAGAGCCACCTGACCCCGTCCAGTTGGTATGGCCGCAGTGTGGCCCGGAACCACTCCGGGAGTACCACCGGGGACGACGACGAGGGGATCCAGTCGAGCGTGGAGGGCGACTCCACCTCGACGCCTTCCGCCTCCTCGGACATCAACGCCCCGACCAGGGCGGGTGCGGTCATCCGCTGCCCACGCCTGGCGGCGAGGAAGCGGGCCGCCCGCCGGAGCGCACCCGGGTCCGCCCGGACCCACTGGCCACGGAGCTTGACCAGGTCCGAGGCGGCGTCGAGCAGCATCCGGGCCTCGGTGGCGTCCAACGGGCTGTCGTCGACCACCATCTCCCAGTCCACGTCCGCCAGCTGTTCGAGCCCCAACCGGTGTCCGGAGTCCACCGCTTCGGTCCCGGGCTCCTTGACGGCCACCCTGACCGCTGTCCTGATCCTCGTCCAGGCTCTGGGCAGGAGCACCTCGACACCACGGCCGCGGAGCGCCTCCACACCCTCGTCCACCAGATCGACCACGAGGTCGGTCGGCAGGAGCAGATCGGGACCGCCGGCCGCCGGCGTGGCCCGCGTCAGCGGCGGCCACGAGCGGACGGCCCGGTCCACGACGTCGCGTACCGGTCCGGCGACCGAGGACGCGTCGGCCAGGTCGGAGAAGGGGCGGAGCGAATCGGCGCCCGTCCGGACCAACACCTGTAGCCGCCAGAACACCCCGGCGCCCCGGGGCTGCTCACCCGCGGGGCCGTCGACTGCGGAGCCGTCGACCGCGTCCCGGTCCGCCGAGTGGTCCACCGCGTCGTCGCCGGACGGTTCGACCACCCGGAACACCACTTCGACGTCTTTCGCCGCGGCCGCGCGACCGAACTCCCCGACCGCATCGGCCAGCCCCTGCCCGCCCGATGCCACCTGCCCGCCGACGACAAGCGCATCGCCGAGGTCACTGTGGCGATCAGCCGCCAGCGGGGCCAACGCGGCCCGGGCGTGGTGGTCCGCCAGCGCCGACAGGAGCCGCACCATTTCCTCGCGGGAGGCGACCAGCCCGTGACTGCGTTGCAGGCTCTCGGTCGTCCACGCCCCGATCACCGGAGAGGCGACCAGATCCCAGGACGCCTCCCACCCCCCGTCCAGGCGGGTGAGGCACGGAACCACATGGCCCGCGGAGACGAGGGCCGCGACACCCGAGGACAGCGCGGAGAACGCTCCCAGACCGGGCCCGACCCACTGCTTCTCGGCCCCGAGGAGTCGACACAGGTCGATCGCGGCGCCGACGGAGATCCGGATCCCGGGCACCGTCGCCGATCTGGCCCGGCCGTCCACCACGGCCCGGACGCCGATCCGGTGGGAGAGCTTGTACCCGCCGAGGAACTCCACCACCGGATCCGGTGCCCCGGCCCGGGCCACCGCCGTCACGGTGGCGGCCGGTGCGACGGAGTGCGGCCGGCGCAGCCCCGTGTCGCACCACAACCCCAGGACCCCGGACTGCCAGACGGCGTGGAGACGTGGATCGGCGGATGGGGTCACGACGGACATGTAAGCATGCTCGTCGGACACGGCACAGGGTGCGGGGCCGTGCCAGGGCGCCGACCGCGACTCCACGCCCTGACCCTCCACACCCCGTGGCTCCTCCACAGTCCCGGGCCGCCGACCCCGGTCGACCGGACCGTCGGGCGGAGACGGACACCCATAATCGCCCCGTGACCAACCACTCGCCTCCCGGACTCCGCCCCGGGACGTCCGGACGGGCACTCCCACCGGTCGGCCCGAGGGCACTCGTCCTCGCGCTGGCGGTCGTGGCGGCGATCTGCGCGGTGATGTGGTGGGCCGAGCCGCGGACCTCGGCTCCGGGCAGCCCGGGACGGGACAGCGTCGAACCCCTGCTCGGGCAGGTCGACGTGGTCCGCGAGCGGGTCCCTGTCCCCGGCTACGAGCGCGACTGTTCCGGAGCGTCTGCATGCGTCTTCGGTCCTGCCTGGAGCGACACGACTGGAGCACCGGGTTCAGGGAACGGCTGCTCGACCCGTCACGACGTGTTGGCCCGTGACCTCCTCGGCGCCACGGCGGATCCGGCCTCCCGGTGCACGGTCGACGGGGGGATCCTGGTGGACCCCTACACCGGCCGGGTGGTGGACGTCGGCGGCTCCGGGCTCAGCGGGATACACGTGGATCATGTGTTCCCCCTCTCCGCCGCGTGGGATCTGGGTGCCTGGAGTTGGTCAGCCGAGCGACGAGCGGCGTTCGCCAACGATGTCGACCGCAACCTTCTCGCCGTGACAGGCTCCGTGAACAGCAGGAAGAGCGACTGGACCCCGGAGAACTGGTTCCCCCCCGACCCCGGCCGGCACTGCTTCTATGCGGCCCGGTACCTCACCGCAGCGGTGGCGTACGGGCTTCCGGTGACCGAAGGGGACCGGGAGGTGTTGGAAGTGGCGGTACGCCGCTGCCCTCCCGGCGGGTAACGGCGGGAGGGCAGCGGCGGTGGGGTCGGTCAGGGACGCTATCGGTCTGGGACCAGGTCAATACCGGTCCGAGTCAGTACCGGTCCGAGTCAGTACCGGTCCGAACCGCCGCCCGAGCGTCCGCGGAAGCCACCACCGCGGCGGTCGTCACCGTCGCCGCCCCGCCGGAACCCTCCACCGCGCTCGTCACGGCGTTCGCCGCGACGGTCGTCGTCCCGGCCGCCACGGTCGCCTCCGCGGGGACGACCACCACGGTCGTCCCTGGACGCGGACGGGCGACCGGCGGGCGGACCGGAGTCCGGTCGGATGTCGATCTCCGACCCGGCCACCCGGATCCCCCGCATCGATTCGACCTGATCCCGGGACAGACCCGCCGGGAGTTCGACGATCGTGTGGTCGAACCGGATCGAGATGCGTCCGATGTCGCCCCCGCTGAGCCCGGCCTCGTTGGCGAGCGCACCCATGATCGACCCGGGCTTGACGTTGTTCCGCTTGCCCACGGCGATCCGGTACTGCGCCATGTCCTTGCCACCTCGCGACGGCCGGGGGCCGTCGGAGAAGTCGCGGCCCGGACGCTCGCGCCGGTCGTCCCGCCGAGTGTCGCGCCGGTCGTCCTGACGCTCACGCCGCACCGGCCGCTCCGGCTCCCGCATGAGGAAGTCGGCGGAATTCCGGGACTGCGTGGCGAGGGCGGCGGCGATGTCGGCCATCGAGACGGAGTGCTCGGAGGCGTACTCCTCCACCAGTCGGCGGAACATCGCTAGGTTCGTGTCGCTCAGACTCTCCGTGATCGACTGGGCGAACTTGGCCATCCGCATCTCGTTGACGTCGTCCACGCTCGGGAGCTGGATCTCCGTCAGCGGCTGCCTGGTCGCCCGCTCGATCTGCGCGAGCAACCGGCGCTCACGGGGGGTGACGAACAGCAGCGCCTGACCACTGCGGCCCGCACGTCCCGTACGGCCGATCCGGTGGACGTACGACTCCGTGTCGTGCGGGATGTCGTAGTTGACCACGTGACTGATCCGGGGCACGTCCAGACCACGCGCGGCGACGTCCGTGGCCACGAGGATGTCGGTGCGGCCGTCCTTGAGCGCCTCGATGGTCCGCTCGCGCAGGTTCTGCGGGATGTCGCCGTTGATCGGCGCCGCCGAGAAACCGCGGGCCCGGAGACGTTCCGCCAGCTCCTCCGTGGCCGACTTGGTGCGGACGAACAGGATCATCGCGTCGAAGTCCTCGACCTCGAAGATCCGCGTCAGCGCGTCGAGCTTGTCGCGGTGGTTGACCAGGACGTAGCGCTGCTGGATCGTCGGCGCCGTGGCCGTCTTCGACGCGACCTTCACCTCGGCCGCATCGGTGAGGTACTTCTGGGAGATCCGGCGGATGGCGGCCGGCATGGTGGCCGAGAAGAGTGCGACCTGGGTGGTCTGCGGGGTGTCCGAGAGGATCCGCTCGACGTCCTCCTGGAAACCCATCGCGAGCATCTCGTCGGCCTCGTCCAGGACGAGGTGGCGCAGGCCCGACAGGTCGAGAGTGCCCTTCTTCAGGTGGTCGATCACGCGGCCGGGCGTGCCGACGATGATCTGCGCACCCCGGCGCAGACCGGACAGCTGGATCCCGTAGGCCTGGCCGCCGTAGATCGGCAGCACGTTGACCTGGGGCATGTTGGCCGAGTAGGTGATGCACGCCTCCGCGACCTGGAGCGCGAGTTCGCGGGTGGGGGCGAGCACGAGCGCCTGGGGGCTCTTCACCGCCGGGTCGATGAGCGAGAGGATCGGCAGCGCGAAGGCCGCGGTCTTACCGGTACCCGTCTGCGCCAACCCCACGACGTCACGGCCCGCCATCACCAGAGGGATGATTGCCGCCTGAATGGCGGAGGGGACCTCGTAGCCGACGTCCTTGACCGCCTGGGCGACGGCCGGGGCGAGCCCCATGTCGGCGAACGTGACGGTGTCGCTGTCCGAGTCCTCCCCGGCGGGGGCGCGGTCATCCGTCTTCGCCTCGACAGGAGCGGGGTCATCCGTCTTCGCCTCGACAGGGGCGGGGTTCTCCGCCTGCTCCACTGCGGGCGCGGGGTCTTCCGCCTGCTCCACTGCGGGCGCCTCTGCGTCCGACGTCTCCTCGGCGGGCGCCTCTCCGGCGGCCTCGACCTCGGGGTGAACCCGGTCGTCCGTCTTCTCGGCGGCGGGTTCGGTGGTGTCTGGGGCGCTGGCGGCGGTGTCGACCTCGTCGCCGGAAGTGGCGGTACGGTCCTCGTTGTCGTTGTCCATGAGGTATCTCATGTTACGGCGTCGGAGGCCCCGCACGCGACACGGCGGCGCAGGTCACTCCCCCGTCGGTCCACGGACCAGGTGTTCGTGGGTCTCCCTGGCCAACAACCACGGGACCACGGCGGCCAGCAGAAGACCTCCCGAGAGCGCGAATCCGGCGGTGTAGCCGAACAGGTCCACCACGAGTCCCACCAGCACCGGACCGAGGATCGCGCCGGAGTCACTGGCCATCTGGAAGGTCGCGAGCACCTTTCCGCCCGCGCGATCAGCTCCGATCACATCTGCGACCGAGGCTTGCTGCGCCGGGTTGAGCACCCCCGCTCCCATACCCGCCACGACCGAGGCCGCCACGAGGAGCGGGACGGTGTCGCACCAGCCCAGCACGAGTGTGGATACCCCGGACACCAGCAACCCCCCGATCACCAGGGGCCGACGCCCGTACCTGTCGGACAACCACCCGGCCACCGAGATGACGGCCGCGGTGCCCACGGCGAAGGAGGCGAGCGCGGTACCGGCGATCCCCGCGCCGGCGTCGAAGTTGGCGGCTGCGAAGAGGGGGACGATCGCCACCCGCACGCCGAAGGAACTCCACCCGTTGACGAAGCTCGACACGAGCGCGGCGCGGTACCCGCTGTGGCGCAGCGCCTCGCGCACCGGGAGCGCCTCCTGGTCGGGCATCCCGTCGTCGGCCGAGGGACGGCGGCCGCCCCTGAGGAAGACCGCTACCACTCCGGTCGCCACGAGCAGGGTGAAGGAGTAGACGAAGAACGGCACCCGCATCCCGAAGCCGGCGAGCAACCCGCCGAGGACCGGCCCGCCGATATTGCCTATCAGGAACGCGGTGGCGTACAGCCCGGCGATCCGTCCCCTCGCCCCCGGTGGCGAGAGCCGGGTGAGCAACGCCATGGCTGAGATCGTGAACATCGTCGATCCGAGACCACCGAGCCCCCGGAACACCAGCAGCTGCCAGTAGGTCTGGGCGAAGCCCGTGGCCAGTGTCGATACCACCACGATGAGCAGCCCCGACATGTAGACCCAGCGCTCACCCAGGCGGTCCACGAGGAACCCGCCGGCGGGAGCGAACACCAGGCGGAAGAACGCAAAGGCGCTCACCACCACCGACGCGGCGGTCACCGAGACGTCGAAGCTCCGCGCGAACTGCGGTAGAACCGGGGCGACGAGGCCGTAGCCGATCGCGACGGCGAAGGCCGCGGCGACCAACACCCACACATCGGCGGGTAGCGGTGTTCGCGGTTGCGTGGTCCGTCTACCCGAGAACGGGCCCCTCACGCCGTACGGAGGACGCGGGCGAGCACGTCGGCGCCGAAGTGCAGCGCGTCGACGGGGACCCGCTCATCGACGGCGTGGAAATGGCCGAAGACGTCGAACTCGTCCGGCACCCTCAGCGGGACGAACCCGTACCCGTCGATCCCCAGGGGTGCGAGGTGCTTGTTGTCCGTGCTCGCCGGCAGGAGGTAGGGCACGACGAGCGCATCGGGGTCGGACTCGCGGACGGCCTCCCGGATGACGGAGACCAGCGGGTCGTCGGCGGGCGCGGCGATCGGGGGCGCCCAGATCCAGTCGACCGTCACGTCGGGTCCGAGCTCCTCCTCGATCTCCGCGCGGAAGGTGTCCTCGCCACCGGGCAGGACACGGCAGTCGATCTCCGCGAACGCCTCGGTGGGGATGACGTTGGTCTTGTATCCGGCTGACAGGATAGTCGGCGAGGCGGTGTGCGAGAGCGACGCCTCCACCAGGGGTCCGAAGTGCCCGAGGACCCCCAGGTGCGAGGGCAGATCCGACACGTCCCCGTTCACCCCCGCGATCTCGCCGACCGCTGCTGCCAGCGCGGTGTTGGCCTCGGTGGGCGCCACGGGGAAGTCCAGGCTCGCGACCCTGTGGACGGCTCCCGCGATCGCGGCGACCGCGTTGTCCGGGGTCGGGCGGGACGCGTGGGCGGCGGTTCCCTTCGCGCTCACCCTCGCCCAGGCGACACCCTTCTCCGCGACCGCGATCGGGTAGAGCCGACGCCCGGCCACCGGCACGGACCATCCCCCGACTTCGCTGAGTGCGTGGGTCATGCCGTCGAAGATCTCGGGGCGTTCCCGCACCACCCACTGCGCTCCCATGGTCCCCGCGGCCTCCTCGTCCGCGAAGAAGGCGAGCAGCAGGGGTCTGCGCGGCACGATGCCCTCACGGCGGTAGTGACGCACGACGGCGAGCATCATGCCGATCATGTTCTTCATGTCCACGGTCCCACGGCCGTAGAGCCAGCCGTCGCGGATCTCACCGGCGAAAGGCGGGACGGTCCAGTCCTCGGCCACCGCCGGCACCACGTCGACGTGCCCGTGCACGACCAGGCCGCCTGCGCCGGGGTCCGATCCGTCGACGCGGGCGAACAGGCTTCCGCGGCCGGGCACCGACTCCACCAGCTCGCTCGGGATCCCCACCTCGTCGAGGTACTCCGCGATCCGCCGACACACGCGGGTCTCGCCGTCACCGATCGTCGCGGGATCGCCCGTGTTGGTCGAGTCGATGGACACCAGGTCAGCCGTGATCGAGACGACCTCGGCGTGCAACAACTCCCGCTTCTCGTCGGTCATCGGCGCGGTGTCCGTCATCCGAAACACTTCCCTTCCCCACGGTAGGTGGGCCAGCGGTCCACCACTGCGGGCCCGTGTGCAGTCTCGTCCACCACGTGGAGCGTGTCGAACCGCTCGCAGACCTCCCCCGCCTTCGCGTGGCGCCACCAGGCGCGGTCGCCTATCGCCACCTCCCCTCGCACGGGGGTCTGCACCTCACCCGCGCCCTCCCTGCCCAGGTAGCGCAGTCCCGCTGGGCGGGCGGGGATGGGCAGCCGATCCGATCCCGGCACCCCGGAGGCCACGTATCCGCCGTAGAGGAAGGTCGTGAGGCCGCGAGCAGGAGTCCGGACGGCGGGCAGGGCGAAGAACAACGAGGGGCGCGGCGTGAAGGACCGGTAGTGGTCGAACAACCCCGGCACGTAGAGACCGGATCCGGCGGTGACCTCGGTGACGGCCGGGTCCGCGGCGCTCTCGGTGACCGAACCGGAACCCCCTGAGTTGACGATCTCCGGTCGCTCCCCGGTGACGTCGGCGATCACCGCGGCAACGGCCCCCCGCACCCCGAGAAGACGACGCATGGACAGTTTCTTGACCAGGCCGACACCCCGGACGTCGTCGGGCACACCGGCGACCTGCGCCTCGTAGAACATCACCCCGACCACCCGGAACCCCATGGCCACGGCTCGACGGACCAGCGGCTCGACGTCGGCCGGACCACGTAGCGGTGACCGCCTGACGCCCAGGTGGATCGGGCCGAGCCTGAGCGACGCGTCCACGTCGAGGCACACCCGCGTGCGCTCCGCGCCGGCGTCGCGCGCGATCTCCAACTGGCGCACGTCATCGATCATCAGGGTCACCGCCGCGAGAGCTGTCGGATCGGCACCCAGCCGCGCCAGGGCCCCACGGTCGACCGTGGGGTACCCGAGCAGGACGTCGTCGCACCCCGCGTCCACCAGCCACAGTGCCTCGTCGAGCGAGTAGGCCATGATCCCGCGTACGGTGTCGTCGCCTCGGAGCTCCGGTCCCAGGACCTCCTCGAGCACTCCGCGCGACCGGACGGACTTGCTGGCGATCCGTATCCGCGTACCACCGGCTCGTCGCCTGAGGTCGGCCAGGTTCGTTCGAAGGGTGGGCAGGTGGAGAGCGGCGAGTGGCGCATCGAGTCCCGCGGTGGCCACCTCGACGGCGTCCAGGGCGTCGGGCTCGCCTCCACCCACCGGGCTAGTCACCGTCGATCGGACGCGCGTCCGCCACGACGAGGTCGACCGCCCGGTGGAGAAGTGCGATCGCCTCGTCGTCGTCCCGGCAGATCTGCCAGCGCAGCCCGATGCCCGCCACCGTGCCCTCCACGACGCGCACCATGTCGTCGAGCCCCATCCCCCAGCACATGCCGGCGGACTGGGCGGTCCGCTCGAGCACCGAGCGGATGATCTCCTCGTTGGACTCCTGCTGGTGACGGGCCAGACCGATCTCGGGTGAACCGTGAGTGCGCAACGAGTAGGAGACGATCTCGTAGGTGAGGAGCTGGCGGTCGGGCGAGGCGGAGATGACCGCCCAGATCAGGTCGATGGCCTCGTAGAGCCTCCGCCGCAGACCCTCCCGGCCGCGGGCGCCCGAATCGAAGTCGACGTTGATGAACGCCCTGGCCGCCTGGTGCACCTCGGAGTTGACCGCGCCGATCACCTCGCGCAGAAGCTCTTCCTTATCCGTGTAGCAGTAGTGCACGACAC
>JBKBUP010000050.1:0-268 GCA_046289795.1 Dietzia sp.
GTTCATCCGCGCGGCCCTGGATCGCCACGGCCCGAGCGGAACCACCGACGAGATCGGTGAGCAACTGCTCGACGCGGCGTTGCGGCAGTTCGAACTCTTCGGGGTGACCAGGTCCACGATGGGGGACGTCACCCAGCGGTCCGGGCTGTCGCGGATGACCCTCTACCGCCGGTTCGCCAACAAGCAGGAGTTGATCAACTCCGTCCTGCTCCGGGAATCCGGACGCATCCTGGCCGGACTGAAGCAGGAGATCGACCGGTACGACGAC
>JBKBUP010000050.1:278-14656 GCA_046289795.1 Dietzia sp.
GTGGAGACCAAGCTGACCGAGGGCTTCCTCTACACCGTCGAGACCCTTCGCGGGCACAGCCTGCTCAACCGGCTCCTGGAGAGCGAGCCCGAGGTCTCCGTCCCCTACCTCACCGTCCGGGGCGAACCGCTGGTCCGCAGCAGTGCCGAGTTCCTCGCCTCGGAGATGAGCACGAGCCTCGACGACTCCCGGACGCACGAGGAACTGCTGGTGGCCGCCGAGGTGGCCGTCCGATTGGTGATCTCGTTCGTCCTCACCCCCTCGACGACCATCGACCTGGACGACCCGGACGTGGCGCGCGACTTCGCACGCAGGCACCTCGGCCCGCATCTGCGAGCCGGTCGGGGACGCACCGACGGCGGATAGGCGGATCTCTCCCATCCGTTGACACGGGGTGGTCGGCTCCCTACTCTCAGTTACAAAGAGACTGAGAATGTCACTCTGTACATCGACGGTCTCCCTCCCGACCCCGAAGGTCGGCAACGAAAGGGATCACCATGTCCGCACCCACGCCCGCTCCCTCGATGTCCCGCGAGGAGTACGACGCCACTCTGCTCCGGCTCTCCGAGGCCTCGGTCACGCGCAACTTCGATCCCTTCACCGACATCCCCTGGGACGACCCCGACTTCCGCGTGGACCGGACCGACGAGCGGTGGGTCCTGCCCGCGGGGATCGATCCCCTGGGCAGTCACCCCTGGTACCAACAGTTGCCCCTCCAGAAGCAGATCGACATCGGCCTGTGGCGTCAGGCCAACATCATGAAGGTCGGGCTGCAGTTCGAGAACATCCTCATCCGCGGCATCATGCAGTACGTCTCGACACGGGAGAACGGGTCGGCGGAGTTCCGCTATCTCACCCACGAGGCAACCGAGGAGTGCCACCACACGCAGATGTTCCAGCAGGGCGTGAACATCATCGGAGTCGACGTGCCCGGGATGCCGCGGTGGATCCGCCGCGTCTCGCCGATCATCCCCCTGTTCGCGACCCTCGCACCGGTGGGCTTCTTCATCGGCGTCCTCGCCGGGGAGGAACCCATCGACCACACGCAGAAGCAGGTCCTGCGCGGGGCCGGCATGCTCCCCCCGGTACTCAGTCGAATCATGGAGATCCACGTCGCCGAGGAGGCCCGCCACATCTCCTTCGCGCACACCTATGTCGCGCGCCACGCTCCCCGGATGGGTCGCGCCAGCACGATCGCGGCGTCGCTCGGCTTCCCCGTCATCATGCGGGTGCTGTGCGACTCCATCCTCAAGCCCTCGGCGGAGTTCCGTGAGGAGTTCGACATCCCCAAGGAGGTCATCGACGAGCTGTTCTGGGACAGCCCCGAATCCCGGCAGTTCCTGTCCGACCTCTTCGGTGACGTACGGAAGCTGGCAGAGGAGTCGGGCCTGATGAACCCCGTGTCGCGCCGCCTGTGGCGCGCCCTCAAGATCGACGGCCGCGCCTCCCGCTACCGCAGCGAGCCGCCCGTCGCGTTCTCGGCCCGTTCCTGATGCCCCACGTCGTCACCCAGGCCTGTTGCGCCGATGCCTCGTGCGTCCACGCCTGTCCGGTCAACTGCATCCACCCGACTCCGGACGAGCCGGATTTCGCCACCGCCGAGATGCTCTACATCGACCCGGACGTCTGCGTGGACTGCGGCGCGTGCGTGGGCGCCTGCCCGGTCGGTGCCATCGTCCCGGACGACCGCCTCACCCCGGCGGAGCAGGTGTTCCTGGACCTCAACTCGGCGCTGAGTGACCCGTCGCGCAAGTACCCGCCCCAGGCCCCCGTCCCCACGCTCCGCCGGCTGACGCCCCGCCGGGAGCCACTGCGGGTCGCGATCGTCGGGGCCGGGCCCGCGGCCCTGTACGCCGCCGACGAGTTGCTCAGACAACCGGGCGTCGAGGTGACCGTCTTCGACCGCCTGTCCGTCCCCCACGGACTGGCACGGCACGGGGTGGCGCCCGATCACCCGCGGACCCGCTCTGTGACCGACCTGTTCACCCTCATCGAGCGCCAACCCGGGTTCGACTACCGACTCGGGGTGGGCATCGGCTCTGACGTCACCGCCGACGAGCTCGCCGCACACCATCACGCCGTGCTGTACGCGACCGGTGCCAGCGCCGACCGCCCCCTCGACATCCCCGGCGTCCAACGCCACGGGAGCATGTCCGCGACGGAGGTCGTGTCCTGGTACAACGGGCACCCCGACCACGCCGACACCCTGGTCCCTCTCGACCACGAACGAGCGGTCATCGTGGGCAACGGGAATGTGGCTCTCGACGTCGCCCGCATCCTCACCACCTCCCCGGAGGCGCTCGCCACGACCGACATCGCGCCCGGGGCCCTCGCGGCACTGCGGGGCAGTCGCGTCCGTGAGGTCGTGGTCCTCGGTCGTCGTGGGCCTGCACAGGCCGCGTTCACCCTCCCCGAACTGGTCGGGCTGGCCGGTCGCGAGGACATCGACCTGCGGGTCGACGCCCCGGACGGGATCGACCCGGGCGCGGAGACCGATCCCCAGAGGCGTCTCACGCTCGACCTCCTCGGGGAGGTCGCCGCCCGTCCGCCGCGGGCGGGTAGCCCCCGGATCGTCCTGCGGTTCCAGGCCGCGCCGGTGGAGATCGTCGGGGATTCGCGCGTGGAGGGTCTGCGGATCGCCCGGACGGAGTTGGTGCCCGAGGCCGACGGGGTGCGTGCGGCCGTCCTCCCGGGGTCGGAGGAGATCCTCCCCGCGGGGCTCGTGCTGCGCTCGGTCGGGTACCGCGGCGTGCCCGTTCCCGGCGTGCCGTTCGACCCGGTCACGTCGACGATCCCCCATCGCGCCGGCCGGGTCCTCGACGGTCCCGGCGGGACCGAGGTCCCGGGGACGTACGTGGTCGGGTGGATCAAGCGCGGCCCGCGCGGGTTCATCGGCTCCAACAAGACCTGTGCGCGGGAGTCGGTCGATGCCCTGCTCGCCGACGCCAACGCCGACCGCCTCCCCTCACCCCGCTCGTCGCGCGAGTTCGCGAGACTGCTGCGCCACCGCGTGCCGGTAGCAGCGACCTGAGCCGACCCGGAGGCCTCCCCTCTGGGCGACCTCAGCGGGTTAGTGTCGCAACGCGACGACAGGAGAGCCCATGCCCACAGGATCCGCCCGCCACCGGGACCGGGGCGCCAGCAGTGGCATCTACAACCGGGGCACGCTCCGCATCTACGACATCGGAGTGCTCGGGGTGACCAACACGCTGATCTGGCGGTGCCCGACGCGGAAATTGGTCGACCACTATCGGAGTCACGCCGGCGAGTCCCATCTCGACATCGGCCCGGGAACCGGCTACTTCCTCGAACGCATCGACTCCGCGTCGATCACCCTCCTGGACCTCAACAGCGCCTCACTCGCCGCAGCCGAGGCCCGCATCGGGTCCGGGAAGAAGGTGGAGCAGATCCAGCAGTCGTTCTTCGCGCCCCTCGACGACGAGCGACGTTTCGACTCGATCGGGCTCAACTTCCTGTTGCACTGCATCCCCGGCCACGCCAAGTGGGATCGCCTCGCCGAGCTGCGCCGGCACCTGCGCCCCGGGGGCACCCTGTTCGGCTCCACCGTCCTGCCCAGTCCTGCCACCGCGAATCCCGCCGCACGGGTGCTCAACCGCACGTACAACCGCGTGGGCGTCTTCGGCAACGCCGAGGACACCATGGCGGATCTCGACACCGCACTCGACGGCATGACCGACGTGAGAACCCGGCAGGTCGGGCAGGTCGCACTGTTCTCGGCACGACGGCCCGAACAACCGCACTCCAGGCGCGGGAGCTAGTCGATCGTCAGTGCGTCCGAGGCGTCCATCTCGACCGCCCGCGAGGTGTCCTTGAGCGCCACTCCGGACGCGCCGAGCGCCCGGGCACCCGCGATGAGCCGGGCGACGATGTGCGCGGACTGCGCGTAGCCCAGCCCGTCCGGCGGGTGGATGTTGGAGATGCAGTTGCGACCGGCGTCGGACGTGCCCGGGGCGGGCAGATGGGTCAGGTAGATGCCCAGGCTGTCCGCGACCGAGAGTCCCGGCCGCTCGCCGATGATCACCACGACCGTGCGCACACCCATCGCCTGGGCTATGTGATCGCCCAGCGCCACCCGGGCCTCGGTCGCGATCACCGGCGGCGCGATCGAATACGGCTCGGACAGCTCGGACACCAGTGCGCCGAGGAGCCCGGCGCCGTGGTCCATCAGTGCCCGCGGCGACAGGCCGTCGGCCAGGACGAGGCCCACATCGAACTCTCCCGTGGCGATCGACGACAGGTCCTGCGGCACTCTGCCCAGATCCGGACGCCGCAGGTATTCCGCACGCGAGGAGGCCTGTGAGGTGATCACGGCGGGCACCCCGATGCCGACCTCCTCCACCTCCGCGGCGAGAGCGTCGACGTCCAGCGGCATGTGCACCGCGTCGCGCGCGGCGGCGTGGGCGGATCGGAACTCCAGGACCCGTCGAGTCGGTAACGAGTCGCCGGTGCGGCCCAGTCCGATGCGCGCCTGGGTACTGCGCCGCAGTTCGTCCCAGAAGGACGGTTCGACCTCGCTCATCGTGTCCCCGTCAATGCTCGGAGCGGCGACCCGGTCGCGTCGACGTCCAGGAGCCGTCCGTGCGCATCGACCATGCCCAGGCGGTCGAGCCAGGCAGCGAACTCGGGAGCCGGGGTCAGTCCCAACACCTGCCTGACGTACAGCACATCGTGGAAGCTCAGACTCTGGTAGCCGAGCATCACGTCGTCGGCGCCGGGGACCGCGATGACGAACGCGGTCCCCGCCGCACCGAGGAGCGTGAGCAGGGTGTCCATGTCGTCCTGATCGGCTTCGGCGTGGTTGGTGTAGCAGACGTCCACACCCATCGGCAGTCCGAGGAGCTTCGCGCAGAAGTGGTCCTCGAGCCCGGCGCGGATGATCTGTTTGCCGTCGTAGAGGTATTCCGGCCCGATGAACCCGACGACGGTGTTGACCAGCAGGGGCTCGAGGTCGCGGCACACCGCGTAGGCCCTGGCCTCCAGGGTCTGCTGGTCCACTGGCCGGCCGCCCGTCCCCAGGTGTGCGCCCGCGCTCAACGCGGAGCCCTGGCCTGTCTCCAGGTACATCACGTTGTCGCCCACGGTGCCGCGGTGCAGAGAGCGGCCCGCCTCGTTGGCCTCGCGGAGCAGCGAGAGCGTCACACCGAAACCGGAGTTGGCCCCCTCCGTGCCGGCGACGGACTGGAAGACCAGGTCGACCGGTGCTCCCTTGTCTATGAGTTCCATCGTCGTGGTCACGTGTGAGAGGACGCAGGACTGCGTGGGGATCTCGAAGCGCTGCCGGATCTCGTCGAGGAGGTACAGCAGATCGGAGGTGGCGTGCGGGGAGTCCGTCGCCGGATTGACGCCGATCACCGCATCGCCGGAGCCCAGGAGCAGACCGTCCAGGGTGGCCGCGGCGATGCCCCGCGGATCGTCGGTCGGATGATTGGGCTGAAGGCGCGTCGCGAGCGTGCCCGGCAACCCGATGGTGGTGCGGAACGCGGACGTCACCCGGACCGCGCGGGCCACCGATATCAGGTCCTGGTTACGCATCAGCTTGCTCACCGCAGCCACCATCTCCGGGGTCAGCCCCGCGGCGACGGAGCCCAGCGTCGCGGCCGCCCCGGGCGAGGCCGCGACCTCGAGCAGCCAGTCGCGCAGGCCACCCACGGTGAGGTGGGCCAGCGGAGCGAAGGCGGCGCGGTCGTGGGAGTCCACGATGAGGCGGGTGACCTCGTCGGTCTCGTACGGCACCAGCAGGTCCTCGAGGAACGTCTCGAGCAGGACGTCGGCGAGCGCCCACTGCGCGGCGGCTCGTTCGGCGTCGGACGACGCCGCGCACCCGGCCAGTTCGTCCCCCGATCGCTGGGGCGACGCCTTGGCCATCAGTTCGACGAGGCCGTCGAACTGGTAGGTCGTTCCCGAGACCTGCTGGGTGTAGGTATTCATCCGAGCTCTGCTTCCGCTCTGGCCAGGGCGGCGAACTCCTCGTCCGGGGAGTTGGCGACGAGATGGTGCCGACTGTAGATACCGAAGTACAGCATGAACGCACCGAACACCACCAGACACCAGAGCGCGGCGGTGCTGTTGACGAGGAAGGTGGCCACCACGGCCAGTGCCGCGATGACGAGCGCGAAACCGGTGGTCACGACGCCACCTGGGGTCCGGTACGGGCGCTCCATGTCCGGCTCCCTGCGACGCAGCACGATGTGGCTGACCATCATCAGGACGTAGCTGAGCGCGGCGCCGAACACCGCCATGTTGAGCAGCATGTCGCCCTGTCCGGTGAGCGAGAGCAGGAACCCGATGACACCCGGGACGATGAGTGCCAGGGTCGGCGCCTTGCGCGAGTTGGTGACGGACAGCGTCGTGGGCAGGTAGCCGGCGCGGGAGAGGGCGAACAGCTGTCGGGAGTAGGCGTACATGATCGAGAAGAAGCTGGCGACGAGTCCGGCGAGCCCGATGTAGTTGACGATCTTCGCGGCCGTGCCGTCTCCGAGCGCCTCGACCAGCGGGTTGCCCGAGGACTGGATGGCATCCGCGCCCCCGGCTCCGGTGGCCAGGACCAGAACGGTGGTCGCGGTGACGAGCAGGACGACCATCGCCGCGATGATGCCGCGGGGGACGTTCCTGGACGGGTCCTTGGTCTCCTCGGCGGCGAGTGGCACACCTTCGATGGCGAGGAAGAACCAGATCGCGAACGGCACGGCAGCCCAGATCCCGAGGAAGCCGAACGGCAGGAAGCTCGAGGCACCGGCGGCGTCGGTGGGAGCGATGTTGGTGAGGTTGGACGCCTCGAACTGACCCGCCGCCGCCACCGCGAAGATGACGAGTCCGACGAGAGCGATCGCGGTGATGACGAACATGAGCTTGAGGGCCTCGCCCGCTCCGGACAGGTGGATCCCGATGAAGACCACGTACACGGCGAGGTAGATCCACCAGCCGTCAGTGATGCCGAACAGGTTCAGGGATTCCACGTATGCGCCGATGAACGTCGCGATGGCCGCGGGCGCGATGGCGTACTCGATGAGGATGGCCGTTCCGGTGGCGAACCCACCCCACGGTCCCAGGGCTCGGCGCGCGAAGGTGTAGCCGCCGCCCGCGGCCGGGAGCGCCGAGGACATCTCGGCCATGCCGAGCACCATGGCCAGGTACATTCCGGCGATGATCACGGCCGCGATGAGCAGGCCACCGAACCCGCCCTGCTCCAGGCCGAAGTTCCAGCCGGAATAGTCGCCGGAGATCACGTAGCTGACGCCGAGACCCGCGAGCAGCACCCACCCCGCGGTGCCCTTCTTCAACTGGCGCTTGGCCAGATAGTCACTGCCTTCGACGTGCGACTGCGTGCCGTCGTGGTGACTACTGATCGATTCTGTGGCAGACATGCGCGGCCTCTCCCGAAGCAAGATCGACGGATGTCGCGCGGGGTGCGCGAACCGGATCAACGTAGGTCCGCGGTGTAAGCACGGAGTCGACGCACTGTGACGGCCCGGTTACGGCGATTCCGTTCCGCTACCTGCTACCCCCCCCCCGGCGGCGCTCTGACGTCGGGGCGGGGCGGGTCACAGTCGGAGTACCCGACCACACACGACGAGGTGCACCTCGTCACACGCCTCGGCGACCCCTTGGTTGACGGCGCCCAGGAGGTCGCGGAACACCCCGCCGGAGCGATGGGACGGCACGACCCCGTAACCGACCTCGTTGGTCACCAGCACCACCTCGTCGTCGTGATCCCACAGCGCCTCACGGATCGCGGCGACATGCGCGTCCACCACCCTGTGCGCGGCGTCGATCGAGGCATCCCACAGCTCCGCGCGGTCCAGGACCGCGGTGACCCAGGTACCGAGGCAGTCGATGAGCACGGGCCCGGAGGCGGCCCCGAGCGCTGACGCGAGGTCCACGGTCTCCACCGTGTCCCATCCCGTGGGCCGGTGGGCGCGGTGGTGCGCGACCCGGAGTTCCCAGTCGGGATCGCTGCCGTCCGCCACCGGTCCGGGTGCGACGAAGGTGAGGTGGTCGCGACCCGCCAGCAGGCCGGCGGCGTGCCTCGACTTACCGGAGCGCACTCCCCCGGTGACCAGGACTCTCATCACTTCAGCGTAGGACCCGCGGGAGTCGGTTGGGCGGAACGCTTTCCCCCGAGGGGCAGACTTCTCTACTATTGACAGTTGTCAAGTGATGGCGGCACCGGCACCCGCACCGGCAGGGTCCGCCGGGCCGCCGTCACCGAGAAGAAGAGGTCGCAAGAGATGACGCCATCGGTCACCACCACTCGTGAGGCGCTGTTCCGCCCCTTCGAGGTCGGGTCCATGCAGCTGGCCAACCGCCTGGTCATGTCGCCCATGACACGCATGGGGTGCCCGGACGCCCTGCCCGACGAGGTGAACCGCGACTACTACGCCTCCCGCGCCGCCGGCGGTACCGCGCTGATCGTCACGGAGGGGATCGGTGTCGACCACCCGACCTCGGTGGATCACGCCTGGATCCCCCGCCTCGACGGCCCCGCGTCCGTGGCCGCCTGGCGGGTGGTCACCGACGCGGTCCATTCGGCCGGGGGCCGCATCCTCGCCCAGCTGTGGCACGTCGGCCCGCTCTGGGGCGCCAACGCCCGTTTCGACCGGGCGAATCGGGACAGGTTGATGGAGATGCACCCGATGCGACCGTCCGGCCTGTGGGGAACCCCGGGCGTCACCACCTATTCCGAGCGGAGCATAGCCCGGTGGTCACCGGAGGTCGCGCCGATGACCGAGGGCGACATCTCCGAGGTGATCGGCGCGTTCTCCCGTTCCGCCCGACTGGCGATGGAGGCCGGATTCGACGGCGTGACCCTCCACGGCGGCCACGGGTACCTCCTCGACTCGTTCGTCTGGTCCGACACCAACCGGCGCACCGACGGCTGGGGCGGCGACCTCGCGGCACGCAGCCGGTTCCCCGCCGCGGTGGTCGCGGGGGTCCGCGAGGCGATCGGACCCGACGCCCCGCTCTTCTACCGCTTCTCCCAACACACCCAGCAGGACTACACGGTCCGCAAGGCCACCACCCCGGACGAGCTCGGGGTGTACCTGGGCGCACTCGCCGACGCCGGGGTGGACCTCCTCGACGCCTCCACGAGGCGGTTCGACGACCCGGCCTTCCCAGACCTGACGGGCGACGACGGCGAGGTGTCCCTGGCCGGATGGGCCCGCCGACTCACCGGACTGCCGACCGGCGCGGTGGGCGGGGTCGGCATCGGGGCCTCGCTCCGCGAGCAGAAGTCCGGCACGCCGGCCCACACCGCGGACAACATCGATGCCGTGGTGGACTGCCTGGAGGCCGGGGAGTTCGATCTCATCTCGGTGGGCCGGCTCCACCTCGCGGATCCGGCGATCGCCGGCGTCCTCCGCACCGGCGACCCCTTGCCGGAGTTCGTCCGCGAGGTCCACGAGATGCCGCTGCGCAGCCCCGAAGGCTGACCCGACTCGCGGGTCGAGGCGGGGGTCGAGGCAGGGATCGAGGCGGGGGTCGAGGCGGGGGTCGAGGCGGGGGCGGGTTCGGCAGGGTCGGCGGGGCACGGTCATGGCCGACCGTACGAACCGCCTTGTCCCCGGCCCCCGGCCAGCCGTTCGATCCCGTCATGCAACATCTCCAGCGCCAACTCGAAGACGGCACCGGGATCGATCCCGCGATAGTCGTCCAGGAGCGCGGTGGTGAGCGGGTAGTCCTCAGCGGGCAGTGCCTCGATCTCTGCCGCGGTGGCGTCGTCCACCGGAGCGACCATCCCCAGTGCCTCCGCCGTGGCCAGCCCGAGGACGGTCGCGTACCAACCCACGGTCACCGACACGATCTGCGGGCGGGGGACCCCGGCGCTCAGCATCGCGGCGTGCACCACCTCGGTCGTGGCGTAGTCGGCCGAGCCGGTGTGGGTGAATCGCTGCAGCAACGGGAAGGTCCGGGGATAGGACCTGGCCAGCGTGCGGTACTGCTCCGCCACGTGCCGCAGGGCCGGTCGCCAGGGCTCGCCGGGCGGGGCGGTCCGCACCTGACGGTCGAGCCACGACGCCATCGCGCGGGCCAGGCCCTGCTTTGACCCGAAGTGATAGGACACCGACATCGCGTCACACCCCGCCGCGCGACCGACGTTGCGCATGCTGAACGAGTCGTGCCCGCCCTCCTCGAGAACGCCGACCGCGGCCTCGACGATCGAGGCGGGAGACAGCCCCCTCGGCCCACGTCCGACCTGGCGCTGCGTCATCAGTCCCCCCAATTTCGGGCCGACTGGCCCGAAAGGCTTTTTCTACATCGTAGAATAGCGTCGAGTCGAGGGAGGAAGTCATGGTGGAGGTCAGACCCGCGGTGGCGTCAGATGCACCGGCCATCGGAGAGATGCTGGGGGAGGCGTTCGGTGACGATCCGGCGTGGGCGCTGTTCTTCCCCGACGGGGCCTCCAGGCCGACACACCTGGCCGCCCACTATCGCCACTACGTCCGCCGACACCCGGACCGGGTCGACGTGGCCGTGGAGGACGGGCAGACGTTGGGGGCGTTGCTCTGGGAACCTCCCCACCGCGACGCAGGACGGTGGACGCGGTGGGGCGAGAGGGTCGCCGCGGGGTTCCGTCTACTGATCTCCCCCACCGCGAGGCGCGGGAGAGCCCACACCCGGGCGGTCGAGGCACACCGTCCGTCCGAGCCGCACTGGTATTTCCACGACATCGCCACCGGACCCCGTGCTCGCGGGAAAGGTATCGGGTCGGCTCTCCTGCGCCACCGCCTGGACATCATCGATCGAGGTGCGTCGGAGCCGGTGTTCCTCGAGGCGACCACCTCGGGGAGCCGCCGACTGTACGAACGGTTCGGTTTCCTCCCCGTGGGCACCGTGCCCACGGGGCCCGGACAGGAGTCCACCGCGATGACCCGTCCGTCGGGTGCCAGCCATGGGTGACCCCCGCCTGGCCGCCCCCGACGATCTCACCCCCGCCGCAGAGACACTTGCCCAGGCGTTCGCGCACCACCCGTGGACGGTCGACACGCGCACCGACTGATCGCCCACCCACCGCTGCCGGGGGCGCCGACGGGGTGCCGTAGCTTCTACGTCGTGACCAGGCACTGCGACCCGATGGCGCAGTGCCGCGCTGTGGCGGTGGTGCTGGCATCCGTGCTCACCGCCGGGGCCGCACACACGGCTGCCGGGGGCGGAGTGCCCGGTCCGGGCGGATGGGCCGTCGTGTTCCTGTGCCTGATCCCGGTCGCCGCGCTGGCCCGGGGCCGGACCGGTCGAGGGGCGCCCGGCCTGGCGGTGGCAGGGCTCCTGGGCCAAGCAGTCGGCCACGTCGCCCTGTCGGTCGTGACCCTCTCCGCCACCTCCGGATACTCCGGAACCGCAGGCCACCACTCGCCCGCCTCCGGGCACCCCCCGGTGGCCCCCGCCGGCAACGGGCCCGGCCATGGTCACGAGGTCCCACTCCTTCCCCCGGGCACGGGCTGGGGGGTCACCACCGACGCCCTGGCCCATCCGGCGCACATGGAACCGGCGATGCTGGTCGCCCACCTCGTCGGGGCGGCGCTGACGGCGGTGCTCGTGGCCGCCGCCTCCGAGGGGTTGCGCCGGGTGGCAGCGCGACTGATCCTGCTGGTCCGTGCTCTGCTCGTGCCGACGACCCCGTATCCGGGTACCCCCGCGGCCGCCCGCGACTGCGCCCCGGCCCCGGTGCTGCTGCTGACCGCGCGGTCGCTTCGCGGCCCCCCACTGCCGGCCTGATCCACCACACCCGCTCCCCCGGTCTATCGCCCGGTGCCAGGTGGGTGTGCGAGTCCTTCTCTCATCTCGAACGGCCCCCGGCGGTCGCGCACTGGCGCACCGGCGGCACCGGGCCGTGGATCAGGAGTACCTTCCCCATGACCACCACGACCGCACATTCCCGCCACGAGGACGAGGACGGCGGTGTCGCGACGGCGCGTGCGACGCCCCCGACGGCCGACTCCCCTTCCGACGCCCGCACAGCCGACGTCGGTGGCCCCGTACGGCAGCTCATGCTCCGGCTGCACTTCTACGTCGGCCTGCTGGTCGGCCCGTTCCTGCTCATCGCCGCGGTGTCGGGCTTCTTCTACGCGCTGGCACCGACGATCGAGAAGGTGGTCTACACCGAGCAACTGACCGCCGCCTCGACAGCACAGAACGTCCCGCTGGCCCGGCAGATCACCACCGCCCGCACCGCGCATCCCGACCTTCCGGTGTCGAGGATCGTTCCCGGGAGCGACGGCTCCACGACCCGGGTGCTGTTCTCGGACGGGTCACTGCCGTCGGAATCGCACTCCCGAGTGGTCTTCGTGGACCCCTCCGACGGAGCGATCCGCGGCGACACCGTCCAGTACGGCTCCGGTCAGGCGCTGCCCCTGCGCACCTGGCTGTCCGGGCTCCACCGCACTCTGCATCTCGGTGAGACGGGCCGCCTGTACTCCGAGTTGGCCGCCAGCTGGCTCGCTCCGCTGGCCCTGGCCGGGCTGTACCTGTGGTGGGGCCGTACCCGCCGCAACCGCCGCGGCGGCACTTCTTCGCCGAAGTCGACAGTGCTGAGGTCGGCGCCCGGGCTCACGGGCCGGGCACGCCAACGCTCCCGCCACGCCGTCCTGGGGACCTGGGCGCTGCTGGGCATGCTCGTCCTGTCGGCGACCGGTCTGACCTGGTCGGCCCACGCCGGACAACGGGTCTCCGACCTCCGCGCCGCGATGGGCTGGACCACGCCCACCCTGTCAGCCCACACCCCCGAACCGTCCCGCACCGGGTCGCCCTCCGCTCCGGCCGCGGACGGACACGAGGGTCACGGCTCTCACACCGGCGCACACGGCACCGACACCGGCACGCACACCGACTCCGCCATCACCTGGACCCCGGACGACGCCGGGGCCGCCCTGGCCGGCGCCCGTGCCGCCGGGCTGACGGAGCCGGTGCAACTCACGCCGCCCGCCGGGGACGGTGGCCCCTGGCGGGTCCAGGAGGTCCGGCGCTCCTGGACCCCCGGCCCCGACGCGGTCGGCATCGATGCAGCGACAGGGACGGTCGTGCAGTCGATACCGTTCTCCAGCTACCCCGCTGCCGCCAGACTCACCGACTGGGGGATCCGGCTGCACATGGGGTTCCTGTTCGGGCTGGCCAACCAGCTCCTGCTGGCGGCCGTGGCCGCGGCGGTCGTCGTCGTCACCGTCCGGGGATACGCCATGTGGTGGATGAGGCGACCCACCCGCTCCCGGGGCCTGGCCCGGCCACCCGTACGCGGTGCCGCGCTCGAACTGCTGCGCCGCCGCCCCCTGGCGGCGCTGATCGGTGTGACGGTGGTCGTCGTGATCGGGTGGGCCGTCCCGCTCCTGGGGATCTCACTGGCGGCCTTCCTCATCCTGGACGCACTCCTGGGTCTCGCGGCACGACGCGCACGCGGCTGACATCGGGGGAGACCGCTGGGGTTACCCTCACTCCCATGGTGTCGAGGAGCGCGGGCGTCCTCTCGTCGGGCGCGCAGGCGATCCGCGCATTCTCCTACAGCTCACCGGCCCGGTCCGCCCTGGTGGCCTTCGCCTCCGCCATCGCCCTGTTCACCGCGCTGCTGATGATGCCGTGGGTCACGTCCTCCGGCTCCTCACCACAGCTGCACGACGCCGTCTTCACGGCCACGTCAGCGGTGTCGGTGACGGGCCTGACCTCGGTCGACACCGCGGCCCACTGGTCGTCGGCGGGGCAGGTGGTCATCCTGGCGGCCATCCAGGTCGGCGGCCTGGGCATCGTGACCATCTCGTCGATGCTGGCACTGTCGGTCACCCGGCAGTTCGGGGTGCGCACCCGACTCCTGGCCCAGACGGGGACGTCGGCGGGCGGGCTGGGTGAGGTCAGGTCGCTGATCAAGACGATCATCGTCTCGTCGGCCGTCGTCGAACTGGTCATCGCCCTGATCCTCGCGCCGCGCCTGATCGCCCAGCAGGGCTCGGTGGGGGACGGGATCTGGCACGCCGTCTTCTACGCCGTCTCCGCGTTCAACAACGCCGGATTCGTCCTCCACCCCGAGGGTCTGGCGGCGGTGGCCCACGACCCGGTCGTCTTCTGGGCTCTGATCTGCGCCGTCTTCCTGGGCAGTCTGGGATTCCCCGTCCTGCTGGTCCTGTGGAAACACCAGTGGCACCTCGGCAGGTGGAACCTCCACACCAGACTGACCGTCGAGTTCAGCGTGCTGCTCATGCTCGCGGGAGCTCTCGGGTTCGCGGCCTTGGAATGGAGCAACGTCGCGACCCTCGGGGACGCGGGAGTCGCGGAGAAACTCCGGAACTCCCTGTTCTCCTCGGTGATGATGCGGTCCGGAGGCTTCGCCATCATCGAGCCCTCCGACACCAGGTCGTCGACCATGTTCATCACCG
>JBKBUP010000051.1:0-14569 GCA_046289795.1 Dietzia sp.
TGGCCTGGCCCCTGCCCTGCTGGCCGCCGCTCTGCTGGTCCTGGCCCTGCTTACTCTGATCCTGCTTGCCCTGGTCCTGCTTGGGCCGGTCGTCGCCACTGCTCGCCGCGGGCGCGTCGGAGACGGCCTTGGGCTCGGTGAACTGCACGGCGGTCGCGGGTGCGGGCTCGCCCGTGGGGCGGCCGGCGGCGCGGCGGGGGCGGCCGCGTCCGCGGCTGTTGGTCGGGTTCTCCGTCATCTGATGACTCCTGATCTGTGCAACAGCGACGCCAGTGCGTCCCGCTGCTCGGTGGTCGGTGGTAACTGCGGGAGTCGCGGCACTCCGGCCGGGATCCCGAGAAGTTCAAGTGCTGCTTTGGACATCGACACGCCGCCGAGCGCCCGTTGGGCGTCGAAGAGCGGGAGGAGTCCGAGGTTGATCTGCCGTGCTGTCTCGATGTCGCCGGCGAGGAAGGCGCGGCGCAGTTCGACGAGACGCGGAGCGGCCACGTGGCCGATCACGCTGACGAATCCGCTCGCTCCCACAGCCAGCCACGGGAGGTTGAGTTGGTCGTCGCCCGAGTAGTAGACGAGGTCGCAGTGGGACATCACGGTGACCGCGTCGTGGAAGTCACCCTTGGCGTCCTTGACGGCCACGATGTTCGGGTGGGACGACAGTCCGATGAGCGTGTCCGCCTGGATCGGAACCACGGACCGCGGCGGGATGTCATAGAGCATCACCGGTCGGTCGGTGGCGTCGGCGATCGCCCGGAAATGGGCGTCGAGTCCCGCCTGGGTGGGTTTGGAGTAGTACGGCGTCACCACGAGCATGCCGTGAGCGCCCACGGACGCCGCCTGGCGTGCGAGGTGCACGGAATGCGCGGTGTCGTAGGTCCCCACTCCGGCCACCACTGTGGCCCTGTCCCCCACCGCGGCCAGAACGGCCTCCAGGATCGCGATCTTCTCCGCGTCCGTGGTGGTGGGCGACTCGCCCGTGGTCCCGGACACGACGAGACCGTCGCACCCCGAATCCACGAGGTGCTCCGCGACACATGCGACGGCCTTCAGGTCGACGTAACCGTCGGACCCGAACGGGGTGACCATCGCCGTGAGCACCGTGCCGAACGGCGCGGGGCGTCCGGGTTCGGTGGAGGCCGGCCGACCGTCCGCCGACGTCGGGCCCCCAGTGGTCACGTGTGTCATGGCCTCCCAGAGTACCCGCAGACTATGTGAAGTCCCGATTCCGACCCGGTGATCCGACTCATCCCTCCAGGACGTAGGGACTCACGGCGATCTCGGAACCGTCCTCCAACGCGGCGATCTCGAAGTCGGAGAACACGGCCGGCGCCGCCTCCCGCAACTGGCGCAGGACATCGATGGCCAGCCCCCGGATCTCGGTGTCCGCGTGTTCGGTCGCGCGCATTCCGATGAAGTGCCGCCACGACCTGTAGTTTCCCGTCACCACGATGCGGGTCTCGGTGGCGTTGGGCAGAACCGAACGGGCGGCCTGCCGGGCCTGCTTGTGACGCAGCATCGGGTTGGGGACGTCGGCGAACCTGTCCTCGAGCTTGGAGAGCATCTCCGCATAGGCCTCCCGGGACGCGTCGGTGGCGCGTCGGAAGATCTCCACCAGTTCCGGGTCGTCGGCGATCGCGGGCGGGGGAACCACCTTGGAGTCGTGCTCGGGCACGAACCGCTGCGAGAGCTGACTGTAGGAGAAGTGCCGGTGCCTGATGAGCTCGTGGGTACATGATCGGGAGATCCCGGTGATGTAGAAGGTCACACTCGCGTGCTCGAACACCGAGAGGTGCCCCACCTCGAGAATGTGCCTCAGGTACCCGGCGTTGGACGCGGTGCGCGGGTTGGGTTTGTCCCAGCTCTGGTAACAGGCCCGGCCGGCGAATTCGGCGAGGGCGGATCCGCCGTCCGCATCCGTTTCCCAGCCGATCTCGTCGGGAGGGGTGAACGCGGTGTGCGCGACCATGCGGACCTGCCGCCGGACGAGCTCGGACATGGTTGGACTCCCTCTGCTTACGTGCCCGGCGGGTCAGCCGAGAAGATGTGCGGCAACGGTCGCGGCCACCTCGGCCGCGTCGTCGAGTTCCTCACGATCGGGCTCGCCGGTGAGCTGTATGGCCGGCGCGATCTGTCTCAGGCCCCACCCGGTGGTGATCCGCTCGACCGAGGTGACGGCCCCCGAGGTGTCGTTGTCCCCGTGCACGCAGAGCGCGTAGGGGCGACCGTTCACGGCGCCCTCGCAGGTGTAGTAGGTGCGGTCGAAGAAGTGCTTGAGCGCTCCGGACATGTATCCGAAATTGGCCGGGGTGAGCAGGACGTAGCCGTCAGCGCGGAGCACGTGGTCGTCGGTCGCGGCCAGGGCCGGAACCGATTCGACCTCGATCCCCTCGAGGTCGGGATGAGCGAGCCCGCTCTCCAGGGCCTCCAGGATGCGGCGGAGCCGGGGTGACGGCGCGTGGTGTACCAGGAGGACGGTGCTCATCGCGGATCCTGAGCCGTGGAGGCCTCCGCCTCCCGGAGGCTGATGGCCGCCCGCATCACCTGGCGGGCGCGGATGCGGTCACCCGCGTGGTCGTAGGCACGCGCCAACCGGTAGTTGGTACGCCAGTCGTCCGGGTCCGCCTGGTACTCGGCGCTGACCCTGTCGAACAACTCGTCGGCGGCAGCGTGCTCGAGTCGCCCGGACGGGCGTTGGTCCAGTCCGGTGACGTCGAGCTCGATCCCCTCCTCGGCGGCGGCGGCGGAGATCCGCTGGAGCTCGAGGCCGTTCCGCAGGATCGCCCACATCGCCCACGCGCCGACGAAGGTCAGCAGGACGATCCCGACGCCCAGTCCCCGCATGGCGAGATACTCCGATCGGCTGATCATGGACCAACCGAGGTAGAGGAGGTAACCGAAGGCCACCATCAGGCCGAGCGCCGTGACGGCCATGACCAGGGGTTTGACGATTCTGTCCACGGGCCGGCCTACAGATCCATGAAGGCGTCGAGCCCCACGGTGAGGCCGGGGGCACCGGTGATCGCGCGCACCCCCAGGAGCACCCCGGGGGCGAACGAGGTGCGATCGAGCGAATCGTGCCTGATGGTCAGGGTCTCCCCCTGCGATCCCAGCAGGACCTCCTGGTGTGCGACCAGGCCGGTCACACGGACCGAGTGGACCCTGACACCTCCGACCTCGGCCCCTCGTGCGCCCTCCAACTCGGTCGACGTGGCGTCCGGGGACGGTCCGAGTCCGGCCTCGGCGCGGGCGGCACCCATCATCTCGGCGGTGCGGTGGGCGGTACCCGAGGGCGCGTCGGCCTTGTTCGGGTGGTGGAGTTCCACGATCTCCGCGGACGGGAAGTACTTGGCGGCCTGGACGGCGAAGCGCATCATCAGAATCGCTCCGATCGCGAAGTTCGGCGCCACCAGGACCCCGGTCCCGGGGCTGGACTCGAGCCACCCGCGAAGGGTCTCGAGGCGCTCCTCGGTGAACCCGGTGGTGCCGACGACCGCGTGGATGCCGTGTGAGACGCAGAACTCGAGATTGCCCATCACCACGTCGGGATGGGTGAAGTCCACGACCACCTCCACGCCGCGGTCTGTGAGAGTCTGCAGCGGGTCGCCCTGGTCCACCTCGGCGACGAGTTCCATGTCCTCCGCTGCGCGGACCGCCTCGCAGATCGCCGTGCCCACCTTGCCGCGTGCACCGAGCACTCCGACCTTCGTCACCGTCATCGTCTCCTCATCGGTCGTCACGCCGGTCACCAGCCTATCCGCCCACGCCGGCCAGCAGACCAGCCGCGCCGCCGGCGTCGGGCATGCCGGGCCCCACGGCCGCGAGACACCAGGGTGCGGTCTCGCCGGTCCAGTAGTCGGCGACGTCGTCACGGTTGACCGTCCGGAGTCGGAGGAGAGACTCCTCCACGGTCACCACCGTGTCGCGGTCCAACAGGTGGCGGCCGATCCGCGTCATCCGCGACAACGGATCATCCAGCCCGAGCCTGATCGATCCGGTGAGGTGTCCGATCGCACGGTCGACCTCGTCGACCTCAGGGGGATCGTGGACCATCCCCGCCACGACCTCGGCGAGCGCACTGCTCAGGGCGTCGACTCGTCCGACGGGACTGCCGGCGACGACCGAGACGAGTCCGGTCGCGCGGAACTGGTCCATCGACGCGTACACGGTGTAGGCCAGCCCCAGCTCCTCGCGGACCCGCTGGAAGAGCCGGGAACTCAGGCCTCCACCGAGGACCGCGGTCGCGATCTGTGCGGCGGCGCGGTCCCGATGATCGCGGGCCGGGGTTCTCCGTGCCAGCGCCAGCAGCACCTGCTCGGAGTCGTCGTCCTCCCCCACCAACACCGACGACGGAGCCCACCCCGACGGCCCGGTCGCCTGGACGGAGGTGGACGCGGTGGTGTGGACTCCTGCCGTCCCGTCCCCGGGCCCCGCCGCGACCACCGCGGCCAACGGTCCGTCGGCGATGCGCCTGACCAGCTCCTCGTGGTCGATGCGCCCGGCCGCGGCCACCACCACGTCCCCCGCGCGGAGAACTCTGCGGTGGAACGACCGCAGGGTCTCCGCGTCCAGAGCCTCCACCGACTCCTCGGTGCCGATGATCGGGCGGGCCAACGGGTCACCACCGAGAACGGCGCCCGTGGCGAGTTCGCAGGCGAGGTCCTCGGGGTCGTCTGCGCGGCCCGCGAGCTCGTCGAGCACCACATCCCTCTCGATCTCCACGTCCTCCGGAGCGCACGACCCGTTGGCCACCACGTCGACGAGCACGTCCACCGCCGTCGCCAGACCCTCCGCCGGGACGTGCACGTGGTAGCAGGTGTGCTCCCGACCCGTGTAGGCGTTGAGGTCACCCCCGAGGAGGTCGATCCGCTCGGAGAGTTCGCGGCCCGACGCCGTCGTGGTCCGCTTGAACAGGACGTGCTCGAGGAAGTGCGCGGCGCCGTGCTCGTCGGGGGCCTCGTCAGCGGAGCCGGCCGCGATCCACACCCCGACCGCGGCCGTGTGGCACCACGGGAGGTTCTCCGTCACCACCCGGATTCCGGGGATCGACCTGTCCACCTTGATCGTCGAACTCACGGCGACCCTCCCTTCCAGCGATTCGAGGCACGCACCCCGGATGCGGGGTGCGTGCCTCGTGAGGTGCCGGGGTGGCGCGCCCGCCCCCCGGCGGTGGATCAGTTGTCGTCGCCCTCGGCGTCGGCAACCGGCGCCGAGGCGGCCGACTCGTCGCCGACGGGGACGAGGCTGATCTTGCCGCGGTTGTCGATGTCCGCGATCTCGACCTGCATCTTGTCGCCCACGTTGACGACGTCCTCGACCTTGCCGACCCGCTTGCCCTGGCCCAGCTTCGAGATGTGGACCAGTCCGTCGCGGCCGGGCAGCAGCGACAGGAACGCGCCGAACGGAGCGGTCTTGACGACCGTGCCGAGGAAGCGCTCGCCGACCTTGGGCAGCTGCGGGTTCGCGATCGCGTTGATCTTGTCGATCGCCGCCTGCGCGGACTCGCCGTCGGTGGCACCGATGTACACGGTGCCGTCGTCCTCGATCGAGACGCTCGCGCCGGTCTCCTCGGTGATCGAGTTGATCATCTTGCCCTTGGGCCCGATCACCTCACCGATCTTGTCGACCGGCACCTTGATCGCGATGATGCGCGGGGCGAACGGGCTCAGCTCGTCCGGCTCGTCGATGGCCTCGGCCATCACGTCGAGGATCGTCAGACGAGCCTCACGGGCCTGGGTGAGCGCGCCGGCCAGCACCTCGGACGGGATGCCGTCCAGCTTGGTGTCGAGCTGGAGGGCGGTGACGAACATGCCCGTACCGGCGACCTTGAAGTCCATGTCGCCGAACGCGTCCTCGGCACCGAGGATGTCGGTCAGGGCGACGTAGCGGGTCTGACCGTCGACCTCGTCGGAGACCAGTCCCATCGCGATACCCGCCACCGGCGCCTTCAGCGGAACACCCGCGTTGAGCAGGGACAGCGTGGAGGCGCAGACGGAACCCATCGAGGTGGAGCCGTTGGAGCTGAGCGCCTCCGAGACCTGGCGGATGGCGTACGGGAACTCCTCGACGCTGGGGAGCACCGGCATGAGCGCACGCTCGGCGAGCGCTCCGTGACCGATCTCGCGGCGCTTGGGCGAACCCACGCGGCCGGTCTCACCGGTGGAGTACGGCGGGAAGTTGTAGTGGTGCATGTAGCGCTTGCTGGTCTCCGGACCGAGCGAGTCGATCTGCTGGGCCATCTTGACCATGTCGAGCGTGGTCACGCCGAGGATCTGGGTCTCCCCACGCTCGAACAGGGCCGAACCGTGGGCGCGCGGGATCACCTCGACCTCGGCGGACAGCGCGCGGATGTCCCGGATGCCGCGGCCGTCGATACGGAAGTGGTCCGTGAGGATCCGCTGCCGGACGATCTTCTTGGTGAGCGACTTGAACGCGGCACCGAGTTCTCCGACGCGACCCTCGAAGCGCTCCGAGAGGGAATCGAGGACCTCCGCCTTGAGCTGGTCGGTCGCCCCGTCGCGCTCCTGCTTGTCCGCGATGGACATGATCTCGCCGAGCTTCGTCTCCGCGACCTCGGACACGGCGGTGAACGCGTCCTCCTGGTACGGCGGGAAGAGCTGGAACTCGCGGGCCTCGGACGGCGCCGCGGTGGCCAGCGCCTGCTGCGCGGCGCACAGCTCGGAGATGAACGGCTTGGCCGCCTCGAGTCCCTGCGCCACGACGTCCTCGGTGGGCGCCTGCGCGCCCCCGGCGATCTTCTCGATGACGTTGTCGGTGGCCTCGGCCTCGACCATCATGATGGCGACGTCGGCGGTGTCACCCGAGCCGACCACGCGACCGGCCACGACCATGTCGAAGACGGCCTCGGAGAGCTGCTCGACGGTCGGGAACGCGACCCACTGCCCCTCCGGGTGGGCAGCGGTCGGGATGAGCGCGATCCGCACGCCTCCGACCGGGCCCGAGAACGGGAGGCCGGACAGCTGCGTGGAGGCGGACGCGGCGTTGATCGCCACGACGTCGTAGAGGTCCTTGGGGTCCAGGCTCATGATGGTCACGACGACCTGGACCTCGTTGCGGACCCCGTCCGCGAAGGTGGGACGCAGCGGCCGGTCGATGAGGCGGCAGGTGAGGATGGCGTCGGTGCTCGGCCGGCCCTCACGGCGGAAGAACGAGCCCGGGATGCGACCCGCGGCGTACATCCGCTCCTCGACGTCCACCGTCAGGGGGAAGAAGTCGAAGTGCTCCTTGGGGTGCTTGCCCGCCGTGGTGGCGGACAACATCATGGTGTCGTCGTCGAGGTACGCGACGACCGCCCCGGCGGCCTGCTTGGCCAACCGTCCGGTCTCGAATCGCACCTCGCGGCGACCGAAGTCGCCGTTGTCGATGGTCGCGACGGTCTCGAAGACACCGTCTTCGACCTCGACGGCCTTGATCTCTGGCATGTGTAGTCCTGTCCTGTCGGTGACTGGGGGCCTCACGGCGGAGACGTCTCCGCCGGGCCCGCCGGGTCACACGCCGGGGAGTCCCGGTACGACTTCGGTCTTCGATCGAAGCGGTCGGAACCGGCGCCCCGTCCCGGGGCACCCTCGGTTCCGGCAGCCACTACCGAGGACCGTCAATCGGACCTGTCGACACCCGGTACGTGTGCACCGGCCGTGATCAGGCTACCAGGGAGAACACCCCGGGTCACCGGGGGACACGGGAGCACCGCCCCCGGACAGCGCTGTTCCCCGCCCTCGACGAGGACGGGGAACAGTGAGTGCGTGGGCGGGGTCCGCTCAGCGACGCAGGCCGAGGCGCTCGATGAGCGAGCGGTAGCGCGCGATGTCGACCTTCGCGATGTACTTGAGGAGACGACGGCGACGGCCGACCATCAGGAGCAGACCGCGACGCGAGTGGTGGTCGTGCTGGTGGCTCTTGAGGTGCTCGGTGAGCTGGCTGATCCGCTTGGTGAGCAGCGCGACCTGGGCCTCGGGCGAGCCGGTGTCGGTCTCGTGGATCCCGTACTCGGCCAGTACGGCCTTCTTCTCTTCGGTGGTCATCGCCATGGGTATCTCCTGGTTGTTCCAGTCCGCGAAAATGAATGACCCCGCCGCCGCGGACCGCAGGAGGGCCGAGAGGAAACGCTACCAGCCGACGGGCCTACCAGCCCAATCGTGGTTCACCGGCCCCTGGCGTCCACTCCGAGCACGGTCCTGGTCCTGGCGACGTCGCGGTCCATCGCCACCAACAGTTCGTCGACCGAGGAGAACTTCTCCATGTCACGGACGTGATCGACGAAGTCGACGGCCGCCACCCGTCCGTAGAGGTCCGCCGACTCGTCCAGCACGAACGCCTCGACACTGCGCGCCGCGTCCCCGAAGGTGGGATTGGTGCCCACGGAGATCGCCGCCGGATAGCGCCGGCCGGGCAGGATCGACCCGTCGACCTCGTGGTCGTCGAGGAGGGTGAACCATCCCGCGTAGACGCCGTCGACGGGGACCGCCGTGTACTCCGGCAGGTCCAGGTTGGCCGTCGGGTACCCCAGGTCGCGCCCACCGCGTCCGGCGCCGTGCACGACGATCCCGGACACGCGGTGGGGGCGGCCGAGGATCGAGGCCGCGCCGGCGACGTCGGACTCCGCGAGCAGGCGGCGGATCCGGGAGGAGGAGACGGGCTCCCCCCCGGATTCCAGCAGGTCCATCACCCGGACGTCGATCCCCCGATCGGCACACAGTTCGCGCATCGTCTCCGGGGTGCCCGCGGCACGTCGGCCGAAGGAGAAGTTGCTCCCCACGGTGACGGAGCGACTCCGCAGCCCCCGGACCAGCACGCGGTCGATGAACTCGTCGGGTTCCCACGAGGCCATGCCGGTGTCGAAGGGCAGGGCGAACACCGCGTCGACGCCCAACCCGCCGGCCAGTTCCGCGCGTCGCTCCAGAGGGGTCAGCACGAGGGGGTGGGTGCCGGGCCTGACCACCTCCACGGGGTGCGGGTCGAAGGTCACCAGGACCGGGCTCGCCCCCAACTCACGTCCGGTACCCACCGCGTGTTCCACCAGACCCCGGTGACCTCGGTGGAGTCCGTCGAACACCCCGAGTGCGACGGAGGTCCCGCCGTCGGGGATCACGATCTCGTCGAACGTCCGCCACAGCTGCACGGCGCCCACCTTACGCCCGGGCCTCACAGGCCCGCCGGTCGCATGACCACGACCGGAGCCGCCCGCTGTCCGGACTCGGAGACCAGAGCAGCGACCCGCCCGTCCGGTCCCACGGCGGCCACCACGCCGTCGTCGCCGCGGGCCTCGAGCCACCGTCCGTGTCGCAGACCCTCCGCCTCGTCGGCGTCGACGTCCCGGCGGGGGAAGGCGGTCAACGCGGCGGCGTCGAGGTCCAGGGACAACCGCGGATCCTCCTCCAGGTCCCCGAGGGTCCGGGCGACGTCCAACCCGAACGGGCCGACGCACGTGCGGCGCAACGCGGTGAGATGTCCCCCCACGCCGAGTGTGGCACCGAGGTCCCGGGCCAGCGCACGGATGTACGTTCCGGTCGAACAATCGACGACGACGACGAGGTCCACCACCTCTCCGGACCGCGTGCGCTGGAGGACCTCGAACCGCGACACGGTCACCGCCCGTGCATCGAGCCGGACGTCCTCCCCGGCCCGCACCCTGTCGTAGGCGCGGCGGCCGTCGACCTTGATCGCACTCACCGAGGACGGGACCTGTTCGATGTCCCCGGTCAGTCCCGCGATCCCGGCGTCGATCGCCTCGTCGGTCACCTCGGAGGCGTCGACCCGCGCGGTGATCTCGCCCTCCGCGTCGTCGGTGGTCGTGGACTCGCCGAGCCGGATGGTGGCCTCGTAGGACTTGGTCTCCAGCGCGAGCAGTCCAAGGAGCTTGGTGGCCCTCTCGATCCCCACCACCAGGACGCCTGTCGCCATCGGGTCGAGCGTGCCGGCGTGTCCCACCTTGCGGGTGCCGAAGTACCGGCGCAGCCGCCCGACGACGTCGTGACTGGTCATGCCACCGGGTTTGTCGACCACCACGAGTCCGGGGGCGGGAGCGGGACGGGAGTCGGGTCTGCGCGGAGTCACGCCGGACACGCTATCTCCCACCGGCGGGCCGGAGCACGATCGCCGAGGCCACGAATCCGTCCCGCACGGCCCATCGGCCGCGGAACTCCACCAGATCGGGTCCGCCGTCCACGGCCCGTGGGTCGACGAGTATCCGCGAACGCAGCACGCCCGTGACGGACGCACCGTCGATGTCCGTGGGTGTCAGGGTGATGTGGGCGTCGGCGAAGCCCAGCCATCTCCGCGTGAGCGGGTACCACGCCTTGTAGGTGGCCTCCTTGGCCGTGAACAGCAGCCGGTCCCAGTGGACCGCACTCTCCTCCCCGCGGGCCGCGCGCACCCACGCCGCCTCCTCGGGCAACGAGACCGCCTCGAGCACCCCCTCCGACAGCGGCCCGTGTGGTTCGACGTCGAGGCCGAGGGACCGTACCCGGTCGACCGGTGCCAGGGCCGCGGCACGCAGTCCACCGGTGTGGGTGAGCGTGCCCACCACCCCCGCCGGCCACACCGGCATCCCCCGGCCGCCCCGGGTGATCGGCCCGGTGGGCACGCCCAGGCGGTTCATCGCCTCGCGGGCGCAGGCACGGGCCGCCGCGAACTCGATCCTCCGGCTCTCGACCGCCCTGCCGATCTGTTCGACCTCGACCGGGTACAGCGCCGCCAGCGCCGCCGCGTCGGACATGTCGAGCTCGTCGAACGTCACGGCCACCACGTCGTCGGGTAGAACGTCCCTGATCACCGTTCCTCCTCCAGGTCGGGCCCGTCCTCACCGGGTCGGGCGATCCTCGGTAGCCCGTCCCCGCCCCGGATCCACCGCACCTGTCGGTGGTCGGGGGCGGGGAGGATCTGACGGGCCAGCGGGTCCGGTCGGCCGCGGGCGGCCCACTCGCGCGGGTACCCCAGCGAGACCTCGTCGAACCGGACCGAGTCGTGGACGGTGGTGCGCGGGATGTGCAGGTGCCCGTAGACACATGCCGCGGCGCGGTAGCGGCGGTGCCAGTCCGCGGTCTGATCGGTCCCGCACCACAGCGCGAAGTCGGGATGGCTCAGGACCTCCGTGGGGGCGCGCAGCAGGGGCCAGTGGTTCACGAGCACCGTCGGGTGGCGCGGATCCAGTGCCGCCAGCCTGGTGGTGGTGGCGACCAGGCGATCGGAGCACCAGGCGGCCGCGTCCGGGTACGGGGCGGGATCGATGAGGAACTCGTCGGACGCCACCACCCGTCGCTCCCGCGCCCCCGCCAGTGCCTCCGCCCGGGACTGGCCCGGTGAGCGAGTCCACGAGTAGTCGTAGAGCAGGAACATCGGCACGACCCACGCCGGGCCTCCCGGGCCGGTCCACAGCGGGTAGGGGTCCTCGGGGGTGTCCACCCCGATCGAGCGGCAGGCGTCCACCAGACGGTCGTACTTGGTCGTGGAGGTGATCCCCTCGTCGTCGGAGGCGATCCACAACTCGTGGTTGCCCGGTACCCAGAGCACCCGCTCGAACCGGCCGGCCAGACGTTCCAGTGCGCCGACCACGTGGTCGGTCTTCTCCGCCACGTCTCCGGCCACGATCAGCCAGTCGCCCGGATGGGCGGGCCGGATGTCGTCGATGACGTCCGCGTTGCCCCGGTGGCCGACATGGAGGTCGGACACCGCACGCAGACTCGGGAGGCCGGTCACGCCGGAGCCCCCTCTGGAGCCCGACGGACCGGGGTCTCCGCGCCCAGGACCAGCCAGCGATCCCCGCGGACCCGCGCCACGACCGCGATCAGTCGCATCGCCACGAACACGCCCATTCCCCACCAGATCCCGACGAGCCCCCACCCGAAGTGCCTGGTCGCGAGGAGTACGGGCAGGAAACCGAACAGGGCGGCGACCACCGTTGTGGTGCGTAGGTACGCGGCATCGCCCGCGCCGAGGAGGACACCGTCGAGGCCGAACACCAGAGCGGCCGGGATCACCACGATCGCCATCCCCGTCAGCGCCACCACGAGTCGGCCGGCGACCTCCGCATCGCCCGACAGGACGGTCGACATCGGGGCGCGGAAGAGCACCGTGACCACGGCGAGCCCGACACCCAGCCCCAGCGACCACACGACGACCGCGCGGGCCAGGGCGCGGCCGTGGGCGGCGAGTCCGGCACCCAACGCCGCGCCGACGAGAGACTGCGCCGCGATCGCGACCGAGTCCAGGACCAGGGTGTACAGCGCCCATAGTTGCTGTGCCAGGTGGTGCGCGGCGAGGGAGTCGACTCCTGCCGCCGCGGCGGCCGTGGTGGCCACGGCGAAGGTCACCTGGAAGGACGCGGTGCGGATCACCAGGTCCACCCCGAGGCGGAGTTGGCTGGCGATCACGTGCCACCGCGGGCGCAACGACCCCCGGTGCTCCAGGACCAGTGCCCCGAGGAAGCCACCGGCCATGATCAACTGACCCGCGAGGTTTGACCAGGCGCTTCCCACCAGCCCCAGCGCGGGTGCGGGACCCAGACCGGGCACCAGCACCACACACCCGATGGTGGAGACACCGATCCCCACGGCCACCAGGACCAGGGGCGTTCGGAGTCGCTGCACTCCCCGCATCCACCCGTGTCCCGCGGAGGCCACCAGGATGCACGGGATACCCCACACCGCCACCCGAAGCCAGTCCGCCGCGCTCGCCGCCACCTCGGCGTCCGCTGCGAGAACACGCGTCAGGGGCCCGATCGTCGCGTGCACGCCGGCGACCACCACGACCCCCACCGACAGTGCGATCCAGGTGGCCTGGACCCCCTCCGCCACGGCGTCGGCGCGGCGTCCGGCTCCGTGCAGTCGGGCCGCACGAGCGGTCGTCCCGTACGAGAGGAAGTTCATCTGGGTACCGAGCACCAACAGGACGAGCGCCCCGACGCCCAGCGCCGCGAGGTCCTCCGGGCCCTGACGACCCACGACGATCCCGTCGACGAGCAGGTAGATCGGCTCGGCCGCCAACACGGGCAGTACCGGCAGCGCGATCGACCACAGACGGCGCCCGAGTTCACCCACACCGACGTCCGGAACCGTGGCGTCGCGCCCGGGGTCAGCCGAGTAGCTCACGGAGCCTCGCCGTGACGAACCCGAGGTCCCCGCGAATGGTGCACCCGGCCGCCGCGGGGTGTCCGCCACCGCCGAGAGTCGCGGCCACGGCCGAGACGTCAACGCCGTCGCCGCCGTCGCCGCCGCGGGAACGGAGCGACACCGCGCACTCCCCCGGCCGGATCTCCTTGACGAGGACCGCGACGTGCGCCTCCCGGACCCCCTGCAGGTGGGACACGAGCGACTCGACGTCGGCCTCGTCGACGGCCGCGACCACGTCGTGCGGGACCGTCAGCCAGACCGCGCCCCGTCCCCCTGCCGCGTCCGCGTCCAGGTGGGCGGTACCCAGGAGTTCGCCCAGCACGCGGAGCCAGGAGAACGAATGGGCGTCGAGGAGCGAGAAGCCGAGCTCCCGGGACTCCGCCCCGGCCGCCAGGAGGCGGCGGGCCGTGTCGTGCGACTCCGCGCCACCCCACCGGAAGGACCCGGTGTCGGTGACGAGCCCGGCGTAGAGGCTGGTCGCCAGGTCGGGATCGACCGGGTAGCGGCCGGCCTCGAGGACGTCGAGGACCAGTGTCGCGGTCGACGCCGCCTCGGGGTCCAGCAGTAGGTGTGTGCCGAATCCCGGGTTGGAACGATGATGGTCCACCACGAGGACCTCGGCTGCGGACCGGGCGAGCCGTGCCCAGTCGCCCACGCGGTCCGGGCTCGCGCAGTCCAGCGTCACCACGAGACCGTCGTGCTCCGGTACCTGCGCGAGCGGCACCACGTGTTCCGTCCCCGGGATCACCCGGAGTGCATCCGGGACGATTCCCGGGTCGAACGAGTGGTGGACGACGACGCCCGCTGCCCGCAGCGCACGGGCGAGGCCCGCAGAACTTCCGAGGGCGTCGGCGTCGGGGCGGACGTGGCACAGCACGGTCACCTCACGGTGCCGCGCAAGGACCTCGGCCGCGCCGCCCGCGTCCACCACGGTGCTCACCGGTCGTCGTCCTCCGGCAGTCCCACCTCATCGTCCCTGCGGTACGGGTCCTCGTCCCCCGCGGGGCGTGCCCCCTCCGCCACGCGGCGGACCTCTTCGTCCTGCGCGCGGGCCCTGGCGAGCAATTCCTCCATCTGGCGGGCCGCATCCGGCACGGCATCCAGCACGAAGCTCAGTTCGGGGGTGAACTTGACCCCCGTCTGCTTGCCCACCATCGTCCGCAGCCGGCCCCGTGCCGTGGTCAGTGCGTCCTCGGCGGAATCGAGGTCGGGCTCCTCGTCGAGTGTCCTCCCCCGGACCGTGTAGTAGAGGGTGGCCACCCGCAGATCCGCCGTGATGCGGGAGTCCGTGATGGTGATGAACTCCAGACGCGGATCCTTGATCTCGTGCTCGATCGCCGTCGCGACGATCTCCCCGATCCGTTTGCCGAGCCGTCCGGCCCGTCCCTTTCCGGCCATGGCGATCCTCCTTGACGTGGTGCGGCCGCCGGGCGGCCGCTCGTTACCCA
>JBKBUP010000052.1:0-14316 GCA_046289795.1 Dietzia sp.
CGGTCGATCGGACGGGCGTGGATCCTGCTCGGCGGGGTCATCCCGGTGGAGTACGACGACCTGGTGTTGGTCGAGTTGGAGGCGCCCCGGTACTTCCAGGAGCGCTCGGAGCTCGGGTCCTGTCGGGTGTGGGAGCACCGGCGCGAACTCGAATCGCTGGTCGACGGCTCCACCCGGGTCACCGACACCCTGCGGGCCGTGCCACGTGCGCTGGTACCCGGATCGGTCGTCCGTGTGGTGGTCAGCGCACTGTTCGCCCACCGACACCGGCGGCTCGCGCGGGAATTCGGGTGAGGGTTTCGGCACGGTGTGATAGAGAGAACTGCTCGCCAGGCCCCTGATGGCGCACAATGGGGGCAGGTACTCCTTGCGACGAGGTACGTCGCGGAGACCATCCCCGAGGGGGAATGCGACATGCGGAATTCCGAAATGCAGAAGACAACGCTCCACGGACGCGAGATGTCCTACCGCGAGGCGGGCGCCGGCGAGGGTAAGCCGACGATCCTGCTCATCCACGGCATGGCCGGCAGCTCGACCACGTGGCGCGAACTCATTCCGCGCCTGGACGCCCACTTCCACGTCATCGCTCCGGACCTGCCCGGTCACGGGGAGAGTTCGCTCGACTTCGACGATTATTCGCTCGGTGCGATGGCGTCGGCCCTGCGCGATCTGCTGGTGGTCAAGGGCATCAAGCGCTGCACGGTCGTGGGCCAGTCGCTCGGCGGCGGTGTGGCCCTGCAGTTCGTCTACCAGTACCCCGACTTCTGCGAGCGGATCGTCCTGATCGGCAGCGGCGGTCTGGGCAAGGAAGTCAACTGGATCCTCCGGATGCTGGCGGTGCCCGGCGCCGAGCTCCTGCTGACGGTCGGCGCGGCCCCGTTCCTGGTGAATGCCGGGAACTCGGTGGGGCGCTTCTTCTCCGGCCTGGGCATCCGGGCGGATGCGATCACAGAGTCCTGGATGTCGTACGACTCACTCAGTCGGCCCGGTCACCGCAGGACGTTCTTCAAGACGCTGCGCGCGGTCGTGGACAACAAGGGGCAGGCTGTGTCGGCGGCCAACCGGCTGTACCTGGCCGGGCAGTTGCCGTTCCAGTTGATCTGGGGCGACCGCGACCCGATCATCCCCGTCTCCCACGGCCACGCCACCCACGAGGCGATCCCCGGCAGTCGCCTGGCGATAGTGGAGCGGACCGGCCACTACCCACACGTCGAGGATCCCGCCGCCGTGGAGCGGATCCTCACCGACTTCATGGAGTCGACCGAGCCGGGGCACATCGACCACCAGCTCCTCGGCGAGCTCGTGACCGCGTCCGGCGACACGGACCAGTAGCGCCCGAGAGCGCCGACCAGTAGGCGCCCCGGGAAGTAGGCGCCTCGGGCAGTAGGTGCCTCGGGAAATGCCGTCAGCCCCGGCTCCCCTCGCAGGGGGCCGGGGCTGGGTCGGAGCTGTTGGGTCCGAGCTGTCAGGCGTCGGCGTCGACCTCGACGTCGACCTCGACGTCGTCTTCCCCGCCGGTCTCACCCTCGCCGTTGTCGGTATCACCCGGGATCTCGGCGTCGATGCCACGAAGGATGTCGATCGCACCGGAGATGTCGCCGGTCATCGCGGTGGAGATGGCCAGATCGGCGTTCGCCTCGCACTCCTCGCCCGACAGGCCGGGGACGACGCCACCCACGGAGCCGAGGAAGTCGTACGCGGAGATCGTGCCGCAGAGCTGCAGCGCGATGTCCGACACCTCGGCAGGGGTCTCGGCGCCGTCGATGTCCGTCTCGCCGGTCGTGGGGGCGCCCAGCGAACCGCTGTCGAGGCCGGGGAGCTCGCTCTGGGCGGCGGCCAGTCCTGCACCGGAGAAGGACAGTGCGGCAGCGGAACCGATGATCGCGATGGTCTTCTTCATGGTGGTCACCTTTCGATCGAGCACCGGGATCTCCCGGAGACACGGCGGTCACCGTAACGGTGAAGGTCAGCGCGGCGCTGTGACCGCGCTCACACCTCCCCGGTCCGCAGTCGGTGGAATCCGGTGATGCGCAGGAGCGACGCCGCCCGGACAAATTCTTCTTCATCTCGCCGAGTGTTTGCCGCGCCGCCGCTCTACAGGGATGCTTATTCCATGAGTGGAACCGCTGAGATCTATGACGCAGTCCTCAACCCGGGCAAGATCGACCTGCTCCGGGCGTGGATCCGTCACCAGTCCTGGTTCGACGGCGACCCGGCGCGATTGGAGCAGGTGACCGCCTATCGGTTCGTCGACCCCGACGGCGAGGTGGGCATGGAGTCATTCCTCGTCACGGACGGCACACGCACGTTCCACGTCCCCGTCACCTACCGTGGCGCCGAGCTCACGGAGGCGCAGGACGCCCTGGTGGGGACCGTCGAGCACTCGGTCCTCGGACGGCGCTGGGTGTACGACGCGCCGGCCGACCCCGTGTACGTCGCCGAGGTGCGCCGGGTGGTCAGCCACCGGGACGCCGCCGCCGACCATCTGGCGATGGAGGACGGCACGATCACGCCGTCGCCGGTCAACATCCGCGGCGGCGGTGACGGGGCCGCAGGCGACGCCGACACCGAGGCCGCCCCCCAGGTCATCCGGGTGATCTCCGAGGAGAACGACGCCGAGGCGGACTGCCCGCTCATCGGTTCGCCGGGCACGCTCAGCGGGACCTGGCAGGATGCCGACGGCTCGCACACCGCGGTCTTCGTCGTCGTCGCCTGACACCCGCCGGCTCCGCTCTCGACGACCGCTCTCGACGACACCGCTCCCGACGTCCCGGGCCGCCACGCGAAGAATGCCGCCCCCACCTCCTACGAGGTGGGGGCGGCGTCGTCTCACGGGTGTCGCCCGGAAGGGCGGGGGCTCAGGCCTCCTTGATGGCCGAGAGCTCGATCTCGAGGGTGATCTTCTCCGAGACGAGCACGCCACCGGTCTCGAGTGCGGCGTTCCAGGTCAGGCCGAAGTCGCTGCGGTTGATCACGGTGGTGCCCTCGAACCCGGCACGGAGGTTGCCGAAGGGGTCGGTGGCGGTGCCCTCGTAGTCGAAGGGGATGGTCACGGACTTCGTGGTGCCCTTGATGGTGAGGTCGCCGGTGACGTCGACGCCGCCGGAGCCGTTCGCCGAGATCGTGGTGGAGCGGAAGGTGATCTCCGGGTGGTTCTCCATGTCGAAGAAGTCGTTGGACTTGAGGTGGCCGTCGCGGTCGGCGTTGCGGGTGTCGATGGAGGAGGCGTTGATGACGATCTCCGCGCTCGCGCCGTCGACGCCCTCGGCGGGGACGGTGATCTTGCCGGTGTAGTCGTTGAACGAGCCGCGGACCTTGGTGATCATCGCGTGACGGGTGACGAAGCCGAGGCGGGTGTGGGTCGGGTCGAGGTTCCAGGTGCCGGTCAGGTCGGTGAGTGTCGCGGTCATGGTGACTCCTTTGTGGGGTGTCCCGGCTGGCGCCGGGGCATTTGGTTGTTGTGTCACCTACAGTAGCGCCCCGATGGTGATGCGTCAACAAGCATTTCGGAGGAGTCGGTCACGCGACGTGACGGCGCAGGAAATGCAGGGCATGTGTCACCGCGAGCTCGTGGCACTGCCGACCGGGGAAGAGGTCGAAGTGGTCACCCGGGTAGTGGCGCACCTCGGCGCGGGCGTCGAACGCCGCGTTGCCCGCGGAGTGCGGTGGCGCGCTCCGGTCGAGGTCGGCGATCTGCATCAGGACGGGGATCCCGGTCAGCTCCTCGGCCCTCGCACCGGGCCGGAAGGAGCCCAGTACCGCCCCGACCCCGCCCCCGATCTCGTTTCGCCAGGTCGGTCCCACGACCGAGTTGTAGGCCTCCTCGTATCCCTCCAGGGAGAGCACCGCGTTCGACCCCGGTGGGCCGACCAGGGGGACCAACGGTTCCGTGCGGCCCAGTGCCGCCGCCGCCTTGGCCGCGACGGTGGTGCCGGCCGAGCGGAGCAGGGTGCTCGGCGAGTGCTGACGCGCGGCGGCCACCGCCGCGGCGCGGCCGTCGAGCAGCGGGACCACCGAGATCACCCCGGCGATGGTCGACGACCCTCCCGGTTCCCGAGCCACCTCGAGCGCGTGCCCGCCGCCCAGTGAACACCCCCACAGGACGATCCGGTCGGCGTCGACGTCAGGTCGGTCCGCGACCGCGGCGACCGCCGCCCGGAAGTCGTCCTGCTGCCGGGACGGCGAGACGACCTGGCGGGGCCCGCCACCGGACCGGCCGAAACCCCGGTAGTCGAAGGCGAATGCCGCGAACCCGGCCGCCGCGAAGGCCTCGGCGAACGGGAGCAGGCCCGAGTCGGCCGTACCCCCCAGGCCGTGGGCCATGACCACGCAGGGGGCCGGACCGGTTCCGGCCGCCGGCAGGAACCAGCCCCGGCAGGTGTCCCCGCCGGAGCGGAAGTCGAGGTCGAGGGGGGTGATCTGGCTGGTCACGAATGCTCTCCTGGGTTGTCGACCTCCGGGTCGGGACGGCCGTAGATGGCCCGGACCCACAGGTCCGAGGCGGTGGCGATCATGGGCTCCCGATCCACGCCGGGGTCGAAGACGAGGTGTTCGAGCACCGATTCGTTGATCTGGATGAGGGCCGTGGCGAGTGAGTGGGGGTCGGCCCCGTCCGGGGCCCGGCCGGCCGCCCGCTCCGAGCGGATGTACTCGGCGATCGGTGCCGCCAGCTCGGCCCGTCCCTCGTCCCAGAGTCGGCGCATGGGTTCGTGCGTGGTGCGGGCGGTGAGCAGGGCGCGGTAGACGTGCGCGTTGTCGACCATCCGGTCCGCGAGGCGGCTCAGCGTGGCGGACACGCGGGACCGGAAGCGGCCGTCGGAGTTCACCAGCATGTCGTTCGACTTCGCCGCGGTCGCCTGGATGGAGGAGAGCAGCACCGTCACCGCCGCGGCCTTGGAGTCGAAGTAGAAGTAGAACGCCGAGCGGGTGATCCCTGCCGCGTCGGTGAGATCGGCCACGGAGATGTCGTCGAGTTTGGTGGTGCGCAGTTGTCGGTCGAGCTCGGCCAACAAGGCCTCCCGGCGACGGTCCCCGCGAGGGGAACCGTTCGAGCCCTCACCACCGGTGCCGCCCCCGCTCACGCGGGCGCCGCCGTCCGGATCATCCCGCCGGAGCGTGCCGCGCGCTCCCGGCCCCGGGGGATCTCGTGGGTACGCAGATCGTGTTCGTAGAGGAAGTAGTCCACCTGTTGCTGGTGCCGCGGGGTGTCGAGCATGTGGCCGATGTACTTCTTCTCGTCGGCCAGGATGACCTGCTCCATCTCCGGTATCGGCGGGGTCCGGTACAGGCCGGCGGCCCACGCGGCTGCCAGCCGGGCCTGGGCCTCGACGAACGGGAACAGCGTGGGTGTGGACTGGGCGAAGCCGACCATCACGAGGTCGTCGATCCCCGGGGAGAACATCCGCTTGTAGAGCGGCACGTGGTTGTGCGCGTCGGCACTGAGGAACTCGGGGTCGAAGAACGGGAACGAGGTGTTGTAGCCGGTGGCCTGGATGACCACGTCGAACTCCTGCGCCGTGCCGTCCTCGAAGTGCACGGTCCGTCCCTCGAAACGGGCGATGTTGCCCTTGGCCGTGATGTCCCCCGAGCCCAGCCGCAGCGGCAACTCGACGGACTGGGTGGGGTGCGCCTCGAAGAACTTGTGGTTGGGCTTGGGGAGCCCGTAGGACTCCGGCCGACCCGCCGACATCGGCTGCATCGCCTGGATGGCCTTGCGCTGCCACGAATAGGGCAGGAACGGGAACGTGGCGAAGTACTTGTCGGCCGGTTGGCCGGCGATGTACTTCGGGACGATCCACGCCCCCGACCTGGTGGAGATCACCACCTCGTTCCGCATCACCTTGGAGGACAGTTCGACCGCGATGTCGGCGGCGCTGTTGCCCAGGCCCACCACGAGGATGCGCTTGTCCATCAGCTCCAGCGGGTCCCACGGGTCGACATAGGCGTGCGAGTGGATCATCTCGCCGGTGAACTCACCCGGGAAGTCGCCGAACCGCGGGTCCCAGTGGTGGCCGTTGCCCACCACGAGGGCGTCGAAGCGCCGGGTACCGGTGCGCTCGGTGGTCAGCTCCCAGCCGCCGCCCTCGAGGCGCTCGGCGTGCAACACCCGGTTCTCGAACTCGATCGACCGCAGCAGGTCGAAGGCCCCGGCGTAGTCGTCGAGGTACTGCTTGATCTGCGAGTGGTGCGGGAAGTCCGGGAACTCCTCGGGCATGGGGAAGTCGCGGAAGCTCAGCTGGTGCTTGGAGGTGTCGATGTGCAGCGACCGGTACGCGCTCGAGCTCCCGTTGGGGTTGTCGAACGCCCAATTCCCGCCGATCCGGTCGGAGGCCTCGAAGCACACCGCCCCGATGCCGTAGTCGTCGAGCATCTTCAGGGTCGTGAGACCACTGATGCCCGCGCCGATGACGGCGACAGTGGGGATGGATGTCATGGGAACCTCTTCAGGCCGGGGGACCGCCGCGCCGGAAAGCTATGGCGCGAATCACATTGCGGTCCTAGATTATGGCCAGGGATTGACGGGCGTCAACAGCGTGCCGGGCGCGCTCACGGGGCACCCTGCCCCGGGCCCCACCCCGGACGGAGGCGGAAATGGCAGACGACACGACCGGCAGGCGGCACGCTGTGGTGGTCGGCGGTGCATCCGGGATCGGGTGGGCCACCGCTCGGGAGCTCGCCGCGGACGGGTGGCGGGTGACGGTGGCCGACGTCAACGGCGGCCTCGCCGAGGCGCGCGTGGCCGAGTTGGCCGAGCTGGCGGGCTCGGCCGACGCCGACGATCCGGGCCACGATCACAGGGTCGTCGACGTGGTGGACGAGTCGTCGGTGGAGGCGCTGTTCTCCGGCGCCGACCCCGACCTCGTCGTCACCACCGCCGGCGTGAGCACGCTCGGGTTGGTCACCGATCACGACACCGCGGAGTACAGGCGTGTGGTGGACGTGTGCCTCACCGGCGCGTTCCTCGTGTTCAAACACTCGGGACGGGTGGTCGGAGAGGGAGGTTCGATCGTCGCGATAGCCTCGCTCAACGCGCGGCAGCCCGGCCGGGGGATGGCCGCGTACTGCGCCGCCAAGGCCGGTCTGGTGATGCTCGCCCAGGTCGCCGCACTCGAACTCGGGGAGCGGGGGATCCGGGTGAACACGGTCTCGCCCGGGTTCCTGGTCACCCCGCTCACCGAACCGGTTCTGCAGATCCCCGGGCTCGCCGAGGAGTACGCCGAGAACGCGGCGGTCGCGCACCGGGGCACCGCGGAGGACGTCGCCCGGGCGGTGCTCTACCTCGCCGACTCTCCCTGGATGACCGGGGAGGACCTGGCCGTCGACGGCGGCGCCCAGCTGCGCCGCTATCCGGACGTGCTCGGCCTGGCCACCAAGGCGTTCTCGTGAGGCCGGGTCGCGGCCGTCGCGGGGACGGCCGCGGTGCCGCGGGGTTGTCCGGGCGATCCGCGATCGTCACCGGCGGCGGCTCGGGGATCGGCGCCGCGCTGTCCCGCGCCCTGGTGGCGGCCGGGGCCCACGTCGTGGTGGCGGACATCGACCTCGGGGGCGCACGGCGGGTGGCGGAGGAGATCACCGCGGGCCCCGGAACCGCTCGGGCGGTCGAGCTCGACGTCACCGACGCCCGGGCGGTGTCCGACCTGGTCGACGCGGTGGTCGCCGAGCACGGTGGCCTGGACCTGATGCTCGCCAACGCCGGCATCACCTGGGGCGGGGACACCGAGCTGCTCACCCTCGGGCAGTGGGACGCGATCGTCGACGTGAACATCCGCGGGGTCGTGCACTGCGTCCACGCCGCGTACCCGGAGATGATCCGCCGGGGATCGGGATCGCTGGTGCTCACCGCCTCGATGGGCGGGTTGTGCCCGGCGGGGCTGATCACCAGCTACGCCATGACCAAGCACGCCGTGGTGGGGCTCGGGCTCTCGCTGCGCGCGGAGGCGGCCGGCCACGGCGTCGGGGTGACCGTGGTGTGCCCGGCCGCGGTCGACACCGCGATCCTCGACAAGGGTGAGCTCGACGGGTTCGACGGACGCCACTTCTATCTCGAGGGCCAGGGCGTGCGTGAGCCGCTGGACCCCGACGTGCTGGCGGAGAGCGTCCTGCGCGGGGTCTCCCGGAACCGGGCGCTCGTGGTGGAGCCGGCGCGGGCCCGGGCGACGTGGCGGCTGCAGCGCCTGTCGCCCGCGCTGATGGACCGGATGCTGACGAGGTACGTGCGGGCGACGAGGCGCCGGCGGGACGAGGGTCCCGCCGGCGCCTGACCTCGGCGCGGCGCCGGCCGTCTCAGCGCTCGACGGCTCAGTGCTCGACCACTCAGTGCTCGTCGGCGTCCGACTCGGCCTTGGTCGCGTGGACGGTGCCGTGCTCGTGCTCCGGCGGGGCGTAGATCGAGTAGACCTTGAGCGGCTCGTCGCCGATGTTGGTGACGTTGTGCCACGACCCGGCGGGCACGAGGATCACCCAGTCGTCACCGACCTCCTCGTCGAACTCCAGCTGGTCCTCTGCCGGCCCCATCTGGACGCGGCCCCGTCCCTGCTCGACCCGCAGGAACTGGTCGTGGTCCTCGTGGACCTCGAGTCCGATGTCGTCTCCGGGGGCGATCGCCATGACCGTCATCTGCAGGTGCTTGCCGGTCCACAGCGTGGTCCGGTAGTTGGTGTTGGTGAGGGTCTCGTCCTCGATGTTGACGACGTAGGGCTGGGGTCCGTGATCGGTGGTGGTCATGGTGTGGTCCTCTCGTTCGGTGCACGTCGGCTCACGCCCGGTCACCTCCATCATGCCGGGCGCGGTCGGCTCGCGAACCGGCTCCCTTCTGCCACGGCCACCGTCCGGAGATCTCGAGCTCGAGCGACCAGCTGAGGAACGTCCTGATGAGCACGATGAGCGCGAGCAGCCCCACCGAGTTGTAGCTCGGCGAGATCGCGACGGTCCGGATGATGTCCGCGGCCACCAGGAGTTCGAGGCCCAACAGGATCGCCCGGCCGAGTCGGCGACGGAACGCGGTGTAGACGTCGCCCTCGAGGCCGGAGCGCCGACGCGGGTCCAGGGCGAACAGGGCCGCCACCAACGCCCCCACCACGATGGCGGCCACACCGGCCGCATCCATCGTCTTGCCGACCAGTTCCACGGCCTCTGTGAACGTCATGAACGAACTGTAGACCTGCCCGGCTGGGGCGGAAGGGGTGTCCGCGGACCCTATGGTTGACGGATCAACTAATGTGGGGGCATGACTCAGCACACCACCTCCGCCACGACCCCCTCGTCGTCACAGTCCGTCGCCTTCGGCCTCGACACCTTCGGTGACACCACAGTCGACCAGCGAGGCGCGCGCGTCCACCACGCCCGGGTGATCCGGGATGTCGTCGAGCAGGCGGTGCTGGCCGACCAGGTGGGTGTCGACGCGTTCGGGGTGGGGGAGCACCACCGGCCCGACTACGCCGTCTCGGCCCCGGACGTCGTGCTCGCCGGCATCGCGACCAGGACCGAACGCATCACCCTCGGCTCGGCGGTCACCGTGCTGTCCAGCGACGACCCGATCCGCGTGTTCCAGCGTTTCTCCACGATCGACGCCATGTCGAACGGGCGCGCCGAGGTCGTGCTGGGGCGCGGGTCCTTCACCGAGTCGTTCCCCCTGTTCGGCCTCGACCTCCAGCAGTACGAGCAGCTGTTCAGCGAGAAGCTGGACCTGTTCTCCGCGCTGCTGCCCGAGAAGCCGGTCACGTGGTCCGGGGAGCTGCGGCGGCCGCTGGTCGACCAGCGCGTGTACCCGGAGACCGAGGGTGGGCTCTCGGCGTGGATCGCCGTGGGCGGCAGCCCCGAGTCCGTGGTGCGCGCGGCCCGCTACCGCATGCCCCTGATGCTGGCGGTCATCGGCGGGCCCGCCGGGCGGTTCGCCCCGTTCGCCGACCTGTACCGCCAGGCCAACGCCCAACTGTCGGGTGCCGATTCGCCGCGGTTGCCGATCGCCGTGCACTCGCCGGGCTTCGTCGCGGAGACCGACGAGAAGGCCGCAGCCCTGGCCATGCCGCACTGGCTGGTGAACCGCAACCAGATCGGCCGCGAGCGCGGATGGGGGGACGCGGGGGAGGCCGACTTCCACCACGAGGTGCGGTCCGGGGCTATGTACGTCGGCTCACCGGAGACCGTCGCACAGAAGATCGCCGCGACCGTCCGCACGCTGGGCCTGGACCGCTTCGACCTCAAGTACGCCAGCGGCCCCACCCCGCACGAGCACCTCATGAACTCGGTCGACCTCTACGGTCGCAAGGTCATCCCGCGCGTCCGGGAACTGCTGACCGGGGCCGGGTACGAGCCGGGTGTGCCGCAGCAGGTGTCCCGCACCTGACGGTCGGCGCCGCGCTCGGGTCTCGGTCGGTGCCGGCGTCGACTCGCGAGGACATCGGTTCCGTAGGGGCGTCGATCTGCGCGGGGCCGGGGAGAGGCCTACCGTGGGGCCATGCTCTTCGCGTTCTCCGTCGCACCCACCACGACCGCGGACGAGTCGGCGTCCATGAGCGAGGCTGTCGCCGAAGCGGTGCGGGTGGTCCGCGCGTCCGGACTGCCCCACGAGACCACCTCGATGTTCACCACGATCGAGGGCGGGTGGGACGAGGTGATGCCCGTCATCCGCGCCGCCACCGACGCGGTGCTGGCGGTGTCCCCGCGGGTGAGTCTGGTGCTCAAGGCCGACCTGCGGCCCGGCCGCACCGGCGAGCTGCGCGGCAAGGTGGACCGGGTGGAGCGCCGCTTGCAACACGGCCTCGCTGCGGACCCCGGGGGAGGGACGACAGACGGCGACGACGACGAGGTGGTCGCCCCGTGACCTCCCGCACCCCCTCGGATCACGCTCCGAACGACTCCGGATCCGGTGCGGATGGCCCGGGACCGCACGGTATTCAGACGGTCGCGTACGTGGTGGCCACCGTGCTCGGTGGGATCGGCGCGCTGGTGGTGGCGACCGTGGAACTGACCTCCCCCGAGGCCGGCACCCTGGACGTCCTGCTGTGGAGCGCGCTCGCCGTCCTGCTCTTCGCCGCGGCCGCCCGCCGGTGGTGGTTCGGGGCCAGCGGCGAGGACAGGAGTGTGGAGGCTCGCAGCAGGGAGAGCCGCTGACCCGGCGTCTCCGTCCGAGCCGACCTCCGCCTCAGCAGCGGCCGCCCCCGCCGAGCGCCCGGGCGACCATCGAGTGGGTCCGCGGGTCGAGGGCCATCCCGCCGTGGGAGGTGGGGCCGCCGCCACAGGCCTGCTCCGGGACCCGCCACCCGACGCCGGGCCCCGGTACGAAGCTCCGCTCCGGCGGCAGGAGACGGTCGCCTCCCGTGGCGATGAGCGTGTACCCGACCCCGGGCAGGAACGGCGTGCGGTCCAGGCCGTACCAGGCGGTGAGCATGGGGCTGCCGGGCGACAGCTCGGCGAGCCCCCGCAGGTTGGCCGCCCACAGCGCGGCGCCGGCGACCTCCCGCGGCAGCTGGTGGGGGATCAGGCCGCTGTTGTCGGCGCCCCAGTACCCGCCCACCGAGACCACCCGGCCGACCGCACCCGGGCGCAGCACCTTGGTGGTGTACCCCGCGATCGAGGCGCCCTGGGAGTAGCCCACCAGGTCCACCTGGGCCGCGCCGGTGACCGCGCGCACGTGGTCGATCACCCCGGCCAGCTGCGGACCGGACGCGCCGACGATCGAGTCGAGACCGCCCCGGGCCGGGTTGCCCGCGTATGCGCCCAGGGTCGGGGCGATCACACAGAACCCCTGCCTGCGCAGCGGTTCGCCCAGCCGCGGCACGGTGTTGGGGCCGTTGTCGAACGTCCCGTGCACCAGGATCACCGGCCGCGGGTGGGCCGGGGTCGGGCGGCAGGTGACCGGGGCGTCCACCGCGGCCGGCGGGCCGGGGGCGCCGATCGGACCGTTGACGCCCGCGAGCGCCTCGGTCACGTAGGGCGCGATTTCGCCGGCGGGGTCCAGGTCACGGCCCAGGTCGGCCAGCGCGTCCTCGACGGGCCCGGCCGCGGCCGACGGGAGGAGGCCGGGAGCGGCGGCGGGGACCGTGACCGCCGCGGCGACGGGTAGGGCCAGAGCGGCGGCGGCGAGGGCGCCGGCAAGTCGGGAACGCCGGCGGCGTGGGGTGCGGGAACCGAGCATGGTGACTCCCAGAGAGTGTGAGGTCACACAAGTATGCGAGTGCCGAGCAGGATCGGGTACCGCACGGACCTCACGTTCTCGTCGCGCGGGACGACTACTGCGGACGCCGTCGGCCGGGGCGGGTGCCCGGGGCTGGTCGAACTCGGGTCGCGGACGCCGAGGTGACCTCTGCTCTAGACAAGGCTCAGTTCTCAACAAGGCTGAGTTCTTAACAAGGCTCAGTGCAACGCTCGCAGGTGCCCCACGATCAGCTCGAAGTGAGGCCTTACTGGGCCAGGAACTTGTTGACCAGGCGCGTCGCGAAATTGGGTGAGAACTTGGAGATGTTCGCGAGCGCGGTCGTCTGCTCGCCGACGCAATAGGACGTTCGATGAAGGCGGCGGTCAAGGGTCGTCGGATGGACGGACTGCCAGACCTTGTCCGCGACCTGCTCGGGCGTGATCTTGATGCCGAGCGTCCGGGTCGTCTTGGCCTTGGGGTCCGCCAGAGCGGTCTTGGCCCACAGCGGCCAGATCCCCACCACGCGCACGCCGTGCGGTGCCCACTCGAGCTCCAACGCCTCGGTCAGTCCGGCGACGTAGAACTTGGCGGCGCTGTACGTGGCGATCCCGGGTTGACCGTAGATCGCCGACGCGGACGCGATGTTGACCAGGTGCGACCCCGGCGTGGCCTTGAGGTACGGGAACGCGGCTTTGGCGCCGAGCGTCACGCCCAACACATCGATGTCGATCTGGGCCTTGACCGCGTCCGCCGAGATCTCCATCAGGTCGCCGGCGACGAGAACGCCCGCATTGTTGTCCAAGACGTCGAGGGTCCCACCGGTGTGCGAGGTGAACTCGCCCAGCGCCTTCTCCCACTGCTGCATGTCGCGGACGTCGAGCTCTCCGGTGATCCAGTCGGGATGCCTCGACTGCACCGTGGCCAGAGCCCCTTTGTCGACGTCGTACACCCCGACCGTCCATCCCTCGCGGCCGAATCGCTCCGCCGTCGCCAGACCGATCCCAGCCGCCCCGCCCGAGATGAAGATCGATGCCATTCGCTGTCCTCCACACGCAAGTCCGATGCGGCGTGCCGCCCGGAGATATCCGATACTCGACAGTACCGAGCACTGGACGGGCAAGGGAACGCTGTGCCAGTGCGCGATCAAGAACGTATACCGGGATTCGCCCTCTACATTATTAGAGGTCTCGGTCCGAGGAGAGGCATCATGTGATCACGCGTCTCGGGTGATCGGGTCCGTGAGCAGGGTCGGGGCGTGCGGGGACCGCGCCGCGAGGAAGTGCGTCTTCTCGCGTGGGCGCGGTGCCGACCTCACGTTCTGGTCGCGCGGAACGACTACTGCGGACACGGTCGGTCGGGGCGTGTGAACGAGGCGGAAGGGACGAGGGGAGGATCTGACACATGAGGGCAGCCTTCGACGGTGCGGTGGTCCGGCACGGGCCGACCGTCTTGCGCGTGTGCCGCGCGGTCCTGGGGCCCGGCCCCGACGCGGACGACGCCTGGTCCGAGACGTTCCTGTCCGCGCTGCGGGCCTGGCCGGACCTGCCGGAGGAGACCAACGTGGAGGCGTGGCTGGTCAGGGTCGCCCACCGCCGTGCGGTGGACGTGGTGCGCAGGTCGGCGCGCTCGGCCGCCCCGGCGGGAGGTGCGGACGACGTCGCCCTGCTCGACTCGTGGGCGGGGAGTGGCGGCAGGGGTCTTGGCGGCAGGGGGCGTGGCGGCGGTGCGGGCGACGACGACGAGCTCACCGAACACCCGATCTGGGGCGCCGTCGCCGCTCTGCCCACCCGGCAGCGGCTCTGTGTGGCCTACCGGTACCTGGGCGGGTTGTCCTATGCCGAGATCGCGGCGCTCACCGGTGGGGGTGAGGCGGCAGCCAGGCGTGCGGCGGCCGACGGGTTGGCGGCCCTGAGACGACGGGTGCCAAGGACTAGGTCGGAGGAGGAGACATGGACGCTGGAGGAGACATGACCGAGAACGACGTCATCGACGAACTCCGCGGCGTTCCCGCGGACACCGGCCGGTTGCGCGACCGCCTGGCGCGGGAGGCGCAACAGGAGGGGCTGGTCGACGTGCTGGTCCGGTCCGTCGACTCGCCCATCGGCGGGCTGCTCCTGGCGGCGACCCCGCGGGGCCTGGCGTACGTGGCGTTCGAGGGCGAGCCCCGGGACGAGGTCCTG
>JBKBUP010000053.1:0-3172 GCA_046289795.1 Dietzia sp.
TTCCGGGTCGGTCACGAGGATCGGCCCCTCGGGCTGCCACCATCCCCAGCGGGTCTCGGTCCCGGTGGTCACCTCGGCCGGGGCCGGCGGGTCGTCCTGGTAGGTCCCGAGCGGGGTGTACGCCTCGATGGAGCCCCAGTCCCGGTTCCAGTCGTGCCGCAGGTACGAGGGGATCGTGCGGGCGCGCTGGGCGACCTCGATCCACCCGAGCGGACCTCCCGACTCGTACGACTGCCACGTGCTGGTGGCGCTCACCGCGAGTGGGCGGTCCGGCAGGATCCGGTACTCCGGGAGCTCGGCGACGCCCGCGTAGTGCGAGAACGGCCGCTGGCACGGGAACTGCAGGCTCACCGCCCAGTCCAGCATGACGGGCGAGTCCGACCCGACGAGCTCCTGGACCGTGACGAGTTCGGGCGCGCGCGGCGGGGTGATCGCCGCCCACTGGTCGGGGGTCAGGTCGTCGTCGTCGACCAGGATCCGCATGACGTCGGCCTCGGCCGGCACGTCCTGCATGTCGACCCGCAGGTTCCGCCAGGTGGGGGCGGGGCCGATGTCGAACGGCACGACGGGCTCTCCCACAACGTCCGCGCCGCCCTCGGTGGAGCGACCGAACTCGACGATGACCTCCTGCCCGTACTTGTACAAGCCGTCGGCGTCGTAGCGGCCGATCCGCCCGGCGGCCGAGATGACCAGGAGCGGATGCGTCTCGCGGTTCTCCGGAAGCCGGTACCAGCCGGTCTCCAGGTTCGACTCCCGCTGCGGTCCCACCAGGTACGAACCGAGCACCGGGGTGGTGGCCGGGTCGAGCCCGAAGGGGAGGGCCACGGTCGATTCGTTGACGCCCTCGGCACCCAGGCCGCCGCCGGTGCCGGCACTCTCGCCGGTACTGACGGAGGGGCCGCCGCCGGGCTCCTGGGTGGTGTTGGCGGCACCGGGATCTGCCACCACCGCGTCCGCGGACAGGTCGGGTGCGACGCCGTCCGGGGTGAACCCCGAGTTGCCGCCGGCCTCGATGGCCGCCGCGCGGTCCGCGGGGTCGATCGAACCGTCCGGCCCGGGGGTCGCGGCGAGCGGGGTGAGCATGCCGTCGTTGGCGTCGGGCTCCACCAGGACGCGGTCGGCGAGCATGCACGGGTTCCCGGCGAGCGCGGAGAAGTTGCCGGCCGCGATCGTGTACGCCGGGTACTGCTTGTGGACCCCCTTGGCGAACGAGGCGACGGAGAACACGACGAGCAGCCCCGCGACCACCGCGATGGGTGCGGCGGCGATCGTCCGCATCCGCCGCCGGCCCTCACGCGTCCTGGGTGCCTGCGTGCCGACGTAGTCCTGACGGAGGTGCTGCCAGCCGGCGAAGGCGAAGGTCAGTACGGCCAGGCCCAGGAGGACGGTGGCGGCGTCGATACCGCGGACACTGGGCGCCTTGTCCCACCAGGGGATGCCGTAGCTCGAGACGTACCACCAGCCGTTGGGGCCGGCGAAGGCCAGCGCGAGCACCACCAAGATGACCCCCAGGAACACCGTCCGGTTGCGGGCGGTGCGGACCGCGGACGCGGAGATGGCCATGGCGCCGAGCGCCGCGATCGCCGCGCCGATCCCCGCGTAGACACCGAAGTGGTGGGTCCACTTGGTGGGGGAGAACGTCATGAAGAACGCGGTGCCCACCACCACGCCCACCAGTCGCCAGACGGGTCCCGAGGCCGCGCCCGGGATCTTGCCACGGCGCAGCAGGGTGCCGATCACCATGATGAGGCACAGCAGGACCAGCAGCACCGGGAGTCGACGCGAGAGCGAGCCGTCGACCGTCGGGATCATCAGGTAGTAGTAACGGACGAACTCCTCGAACCAGTTCAGGTTGGGGCCGATCTCGCCGCGCACCCGGATCGCCTCGAGCACCGAGGCCAGGGACTGGATGCCGAAGACGCTGATGAGCACCATGGTCCCGGCGGCCAGCACCGGGGCGACGAGCGCGAGGTGTGATCCGACCTCGCGCCCGCGCACCACGACGGTGCGCAGGACCGGGCGGAGCCCCATCACCAGTGCGGCGACGGCCATGAGCCCGGTGGGGCCGGTGGCCAGCGAGAACGAGGCCAGGATCACCGCTATCGCATACGGCAACATTCGTCGGGTCGCGATGGCGCGTTCGACGGAGACCCAGGTGAGCAGCGCGCCCAGGGCGATCACGGGCTCGGGCCGCAGGCCGTTGTTGAAGGCCATCCAGAAGGCGAGGAACACGGCGGCGGCGCTCCACACGACCACCGGGGTGGTGCGCGCGGCGCGGCCGAGGCGCGGCAGGACCTCGCGGCTGATCACCAGCCAGCACAGGATCGCGGCGATGAGCGCGGGCAGGCGCATCCACGGACTGGCGGTGGACACGTGCGCGAGCATCGTGAGGAGGTCGTAGTAGGGGGAGCCGAACGGGGACTCGGGCACCCCGTACCAGCGGTAGTAGTTGGCCATGTAGCCGGCGGGGTCCGCGGCCCGGGCCATCGACATGATGTAGCCGTCATCGGAGGTGTTGCCGCCGACGAAGTGCCACACACCGAGCGTGCCGATCACGGCCACGTCCGGGAGTCGGATCCTGAACCACCCGCGGGGCAGGAAGCGACGGGACCGGCGACCGTCGGTCTGGTCGAGCCCGTGCAGGGCCCACAGGGCCACGGCGGTGGCGATCAGCCCGATCACGATGGCGGCCCACTTGAGAGCCGTTGGATCGGTGGTGAAGCGGGAATCGACCTCCACGGCCACCTCGAGGCCGTCGGGCACCGCGGTGTCGGAGGGCAGGTCGGTGTAGATGCCCACGACCATGGGTCGGAGGTCGTCGGCGTCGACCCGGCGGGCGGCATCGTCGATGCCCTCGAACTCCGCCTCCACAAAGGTCGGGGTCGCGGCCACGGTCAACTGCGTGCACTCCCCGGCGGCGACCTCCTCGCGCGGGGCCGAGACGATCACCCGGTTGCGCGAGACCACGTCGACCGTGTCGGCGGAGGCCCGGACGAACAGGGCCCGGTCGCCGGCCTCCTCGCCACCCGCCGGGGCGGTGGACAGCAGGATCCCGCCGTCGGCGGGCAGGTCCGCGACCAGGGTGCAGGGCACGGTGGCGGTGAACCGCTGCGGCGAGTGTGCCATCAGCGGCGCGGTCACCGAGTCGACCGATCCGTTCTGCGGCCACTGC
>JBKBUP010000053.1:3182-14144 GCA_046289795.1 Dietzia sp.
CCCAGGAGGCCGCTGACGATGGCTACGAGGCGGAGCCTCGCGACACGGGCGTCGGCGGCGACCGGGCCGGAAGCAGCGGTGGAGTCTGACACGACGTCCGATTCTAGGCGACGGTCAGTTCATGGCGCCCGGCGTGGTCCAGCCCCACTGGACGGAACTGCTGCGGACGAGGTCCGCGGGCGTCGCCTCGGGGTCCAGGGGCTCGAAGCGCTGGAGAGAACCCCAGTCCCTCGACCAGTCGTGGTCGAGGTAGGTGGGGACGGTGACGGCCTCCACCGTCTGGGTGGTCCACAGCAGTGGTCCGCCGCCGCCCGCGCTCTGCCACCAGTTCGCGGCGGCCGAGGACTCGCGGTCGGCGAGGATCCGGTAGCGGGGGATCTCGGCGACCCCTCCGTTGTGGACGAACGGGCGCTGGCACGGGAAGGCCAGGGCCACGACCCAGTCGACGAGCACCGGGTCGGTGTGGCCGACGACCTCGTCGAGGGTGCGCAGCCGGGGGTTCCGGGGTGGGGTCACGGCGAGCCACCAGTCGGGGTCGAGGTTGCCGTCGGTCGCCACCACACGCACGACCTCGGCGTCGGAGGGGATCGACTCCAGGGGGATCCTGAGGTTGCGCCAGGCGGGGGCCGGACCGACGTCGACGGGGGTCGTGGAGCCCATCACCTCGAAGTCGGTGGGACCGGCCGCACCCACCCGGCCCGGCCGACCGTATTCGATCTTCAGATCACCCGAACCGATGCGGCCGGCCGCGGCCATGACCAGGAGGGGGCTGTTGGAGCGGCGGGCGGGCAGTTCGTACCAGGCCGAGGTTAGTTCGGCGGCGACCTGGGGGCCGCGGCGGTAGGAGCCCAGGACCGGTGTGGTGGCGGGGTCCAGGCCGAAGGGCAGCGCGACGGTGGATCCGTTGACGGTGACCTCACCCCGGCCGCCGGTGGTGCCGGCGTCGACGCCGTCCCCCGGCTCGCGTTCGCCGGAGTCGGACAGGGCCAGCGAACCGGAGGACTCCGTGCTGTCGACGGTGATGGTGTCGGGCAGGCCGTTGGGGGCGAATCCGTTGACCACTCCCGCGCCCAGCGAGATCTCCGGTCCGGCGCCCACGGCTCTGAGCAGGCCGTCGTTGGAGTCCTCCTCGACCAGCACCGAGTCGGCGAGCGAACACGGTTCGCCGCTGAGGGCGCGCAGGTTGGCGCGTCCGACCGTGTACGCCGGGGTCTGGACGAACACGGCGGTCACCGCGGAGACGAGTTCGAAGATCACGACGGAGAACGCCACGATCGTCAGCGGCGCGCCGTCGATGCCGGGTCCCCGTCCGGACCCGACCCGGCGGCGGTCGCGGGCCCGGGCGGCGGGGGTGTCGGGACCCGACCGGCGGAAGGGCAGGGCTCGGGAGAACCTGCGGGCGACCGCCCCGTCGGGCGAGTCGGGGAGGATCCCGGCGTGGATGAGCCCGGCCACCAGCAGGCACACCAGGCCGCCGATGAACGCGACGTACTGGACCTGGACCCCGAGCACGTCGGGGAAGTTGTCGGAGAACGGGATGCCGTAGTCGGAGACGTACCACCAGGTGTTGTTGGTGGCGGTGGACAGGCCCACGACGAGGCACAGCGCCGCTCCGACGAGCCAACGACTGCGGCGCAGCGAGACGGTCGAGGACCGCAGGGCGATCACCGCGAGGACGGCCAGCGCCCCGGCGAGCCCGGCGAAGACGCCGAAGTGGTGGGTCCACTTGGTGGGGGTGAAAACCAGGAACAGCAGGGAACCGGCGATCACGCCGATGAGCCGGCGGGAGGGGCCGGCGGCGGCGCCGGGGATCCGGCCGCGACGCAGCATCACGGCCGAGACGAGCGCGAGACACATCAGCATGAGCAGTACGGGGAAGCGCCGGGCCACACCGCCGTCGGCGGACACGCCGAACAACGCCTCCCAGCGGTCCTTCTCCCCGTACCAGGGCAGGCTGGGGCCGAGTTCGGTGCGGATGCGCGTGGCCTCGAGGACCGCGGCGATGGTCTGGTCGGCGAACACGGTGTAGAGCAGGGCCAACCCCACCGCCAGGACCGGGCCGAGGATGGGCGCCCAGCCGACCACCCGGGCGCGTCGGCGGACCATGCGGACGAACTCGCGTGCCCCCGCGGCCAGCGCGGCCACGCACATGAGCCCGGTGGGTCCGGCCCCGAGGGAGAACGCGGCCACGCCGATCGCGGCGACGCCCGGTACGAGCCTGCGCGTGGCGATGGACCGCTCCACCAGCGACCAGGTCAGCAGCGCGCCCAGCGCGATCACGGGCTCGGGCCGCAGCCCGTTGTTGAACGCCATCCAGAAGGCCAGGAACAGGGCGGCACCCGTCCATCGGGGCCGGTGCCAGGTGCGCGCGAGCCTACCCAGGCGCGGGACCACCTCCCGGCTGATGATCAGCCAGGCCAGGATGCCGCACGCCAGGGTGGGCAGTCGCATCCACGGGCTCGCCGTGGACACCTCGGCGAACAGCCGCAGGATCTCGTAGTACCACCCCACCGGCGACTCGGGGGATCCGAGCCAGCGGTAGTAGTTGGCCATGTAGCCGCTGGGCCCGGCCGACCGGGCCATGGTGAGCAGATATCCGTCGTCGGAGGTGTTGGCACCCACGAGGTGCCAGAACCCCAGGACGCCCACCACCACGCCGTCGACGGCCGACAGCCGGGTCCACGACCGGGGGACGAACCTCCGGTCGGACCGCCCGTCGATCCCGTCGAGGCGGTGCAGGAACATTACCGAGGCGATCGTGGCCAGGATGCCCAGCACCATCAACGCGAGCTTGAGCACCGTGGGGCTGGACGAGTAGCGGGAGTCGACGGTGATCTCCACCGTCGACTCGCCCAGGCCCTCGGGGGCGGTGGCGGGCGTCAGGTCCGTGAACACCCCCGTGACCTGCGGCCGCATGGTGCCGGGGACGGCCGCGCGGGCCGGGTCGTCCGCCCCGTCCCCGTTCTCGCCTTGGTCTCCGGCCTCCGGCAGGCCGGTGAACTCGGCCACCAGCACCCCGACCTCGGCCCGGACGCTCAGCGACTCGCAGGCCGGGTCCCGGAGGGTGGACAGGGGGACCGAGAGCAGGGTGGTGTTCCGGACCGCCACCTCGATCACCGGGTCCCCCGCGGCGTCGGCGGAGCGCTGCACCACCAGGCCGTCGGAGATCCGCCCCGGCGCGTCCTCGGGCAGGGTCGAGAACACGATCGTGTCGTCGGGAACCTGCGACAGCGGGCCACAGGGTGCGGTGATGGTCAGGTCCAGCGGCCTCCCGGAGACCAGTGGGGCCGTGACGGAGGCGTAGTCGGGCCCGGCGGTCCAGCGCACCTCGGTGGTGTCCTGGTGGACCGGTAGGAACCCGGCCAGGATCGCCAGGAACGCGCCGAGGAACCCGGTGATCACGGCCAGTCGTCGGTCCCGGTCCATTCCCGGGTACGGGTGCAGCCCGAGGGGTCGCCCACCGCTCGTCGTCACAGTGCGGTCACCTCATCGCACCACGATCACGGCGAACGGCCCGACGTCGTGGACCTCGAAGTGGGGGCCGGTGACGGCCTCGGCGGGGATGGTGATGCCGAACCGGCGCACGTTGGGGTCGTTGGGGTAGGTGTCCTCGGCCAGTCGCAGCGCGTACCCGGAGCCCGAGGGTCGGGCGAGTACGGCGTCCGGGCGCCGCCACGGCGTGTCGTTCATCATGGCGTACAGCTCGTCGCCACTGGTGGCGTCCTCCCAGCCGATCATCGCCTCGTTGCGTTCGGCGTACCGACCGAGCGGGTTGGCGTAGTGGGAGGTGACGGCCTGGTAGGCCAGGTACGGGTGGTAGGCCAGGAAGGCGTCGGCGGTGCTGACGACGACGAGGTCGGTCTTCTCGCGGCCGGGGAACGCCTCGAGGATGACCCGGTCGACCTCGGCGTAGTGGGACTCGGGCCCGGGGGGGTAGCGGTCGGCGCGCTCGCCGTCGCCGTCGGTGTCCGTGTAGGCCAGCCGGATCTCCTCGTGCAGGTGATCGGGGATCCCCTGCGCGTGGGCGAGCCCGGCGAGGGTGGCCACGACGCCCACGACGGCGGTGGCCCGGCGACGCCGGTCGGCGGCCTCGGCGGCGGGCCGGTCGGCGCCGCCCTGTCGTCCGGCGGCCCGCACCGCGAGCCCGGCCAGGTCGGCGATCGCGAACACCCCGGCCACCACCAGCAGCAGGATGAGCACCGGCTCGAGACGGAAGCCCAGCATGGTGGTGCCCAGGACGGTGACCGCCATCGACGCCAGGCTCCACAGGTAGACGGCCACCACGCCCAGGCCCAGCGCCTGCGCGCGACGAGAGGTCCACGCCCGCGCGACGATCCACACCAGGCCGGCCAGGCACACCCAGCCGGTGAGGCCGCCGGCGGTCATGGGCAGCGGCAGACGGGCTCCCGCGTCGGGCAGGTAGTGCAGCGCCGTGCCCGAGTCGGCCGGGGCGCCGCCCAGTGCGGCCACCAGGTAGGGCGCCCACACCACGAGTGCGATCGCTATGGAGCCGAAGCCGATCGCCGCGAGCCGTGCCGCCGGGAGCCACAGTGGGTATGGACGCTGTGGGAACGGTTGTGACGGCACCTGCCCGACGCCCCGGTGCGCGAGGGCGGCGACGGCGGTGGCCACCACGGCCATGAGCACGACCGTCCCCGCCGCGAGGCCGGTGTACAGCGTGTAGGTGCTGGCGGAGGCGCCCAGGTACAGGGTCGTGGCCAGGGTCGCGCCACGCCCGCCCCGAGGCGAGGTGGGTGCCACGGCGTGCCAGGCGAGGATGAGGACGGGCGGGAGGAACAGCGCCACCACGGCCCCGTAGGGCTCCGGGCTTCCGTAGGCGAGCATCACCGCAGTCGAGGCCACCCCGACCACCGCGCCGAGGTCGGTGCGCAGCAGGCGGGTCCAGAGCACTGTGACCAGCGCGGCGGCGATAGCGAGCGACAGGATCGACCACGGCTTGTACGCGGCCCAACCCTCGAGACCGGCGAGATCGGCGAACCGCCCACCCAGCCAGAACCAGCCCGACGGGTAGAAGGACGGCAGGTCGGCGTAGGCCATGTCGGGCAGCCCGAGCGAGGTGGCCGAGCGGCCGAGGAACTGGGTGCGGAACTCCTGGTCCACGCTCACGCCGTGCAGGTACAGCCGGGACGCGGCGAGCGGGATGCCGAGTGTCGCGGCCACCAGCAGAGCCGACCCGGTGGGGGCGGCGAGCTTGCCGACCCGCACGAGCGCGGGCCTGCCGCCCGGACGCTCGCCGGCGCGGGCACACAGCACACCTGCCACCACCAGGACGAACGCAGCGGTCTGGCCCACCACGGTCAGTGCCCGAAGGACGTTGGAGTTGCCGTAGGCGGGGAAGGAGACGAGGGAGAAGCCGGCCAGGACCACGGCGGTGACGGCCGCGGCGAGCAGCGTCGCCGCGCCCGCCAGGCCCGGCCCCCGGAGCGCCACCGGCATGGTCAGAAGGGGAGCTTGCGGAAGATCGGGCGCGGTACGTGGGTCAGCACGGCCATGACCCCGCCGAACGCTGCGGGGGCGAAGACCGCGCCCTTGCCCGCCCCGGAGTTCTTCACCGCGATGCGGGCCACGTCCTCCTTGTTGATGGTCAGCGGCGCCTCCTCGACGTGCGCTGACATGCGCGTCCGGACCTGCCCCGGACGGATCACCAGGACGTCCACCCCGTGCTCGTCGAGCGCGTACCCCAGCCCGGTGTAGAACGAGTCGAGGCCGGCCTTGGTCGAGCCGTAGACGAAGTTGGAGCGACGGGCGCGGAGTCCGGCGGCCGAACTCATCGCGATGATCCGACCGTAACCCTGCGCCTTCATCCGCTCGGCGAGCAACACACCCACCGAGACGGCACCGGTGTAGTTGACCTGGGCGATCTGCACGGCCTTACGCTGATCGGACCAGAGTTCCTCGTTCTCCCCGAGCAGGCCGAACGCCACGATCGCCACGTCGACGTCTCCTCCGGCGAACATCTGCTCGAAGGCGGCCGGATGGGAGTCGGTGGCGGCGGCGTCGAAGTCCACGACGTCGACGGCGGTGGCCCCGGCGGCCGTCATCTCGGCCCGCGCGTCCACGATCCCCGGGTCTCCGGGGAGGCAGGCCAGCACCACGCGCATCGGACCCTGCTGGAGGTATTCCCCGCAGATGGCCAGGCCGATCTCGGACGTGCCTCCGAGCAGGAGCAGGGTCTGGGGGACGCCGACGGCATTGATCATGCGCAGGAGTCTACCGAGGCGCCCCCGTCAGATCGGGAATGGAGGCCGGGACGGCCCGGTCGGGCGCGGACCGCGTGTGGGTGGACGGCCCGCAGGTGACGACGGGGTGGGCCCCCGAGGCGCCCGTCTCCACACGGACGTGGGCGGGGAGACGGCGACCAGGACGACTGCGGCGGCGACGGTGCGAAGGATCATGGCGGACTCCCGGTTCGGCCTCCGGGCGACCTCGTCGTCCCGGGGTCACCTCATTGTGGGCCAGCCGACGAGGGCTTGTACAGCCCCCGTCCGGACTCCCCCGCCGGGGTTGAACGGGGGCCGGGCGGTGGTGGCGCCGTCCCGTCACCCGAGCCGCGGGTAGAAGGTGAAGACGACCCCGATGGTCTGTGGCTGGTCGACGTAAGTGCACCGGGAGTAGATCCCGTAGGCGCGGCCCGGCAGCAACATCTTGAGCCAGGAGGTCGACTCGCCCGGGGCGACGGTCACGGGTGCGGCGAGTTCGTTCTCCGTTCCGATCTGTGACTCACCCACGTCAACGACCAGCCGGGCGAGTGGGGGGATGCCGGCGGTCGCCGTGGCGGCGCCCTGCAACAGCTGCACCGCACCGGCGTCGGCCGACTTGAACTGGCAGCTCTGTGTCGATCCGGTGCGGTTGGTGTAGGTGACCGGGATGGCCCTGCCGGACGGGGTCCAGTCGAGGGTGGAGGGTCCGCCGATGACGGCGGAGGGCAGGGCTTCGAGACTGTCGGTGATCGGGTCGGCGCCGGCGATGCCAGACCCGGCACCGGCGAGCGTCACGGCGGTTGCGGCGGTGAGGGCGAGTGCGGCGATCGTTCGACGGGACATGAGTGCCTCCGAGGGCTGGTCCGGACGACCCGCGCCGCCCGGGGGTCATCCCAGTGTGCGCCGCCCGCGATCACCTGTACAGACCCTTATCGGGGCTGGCCGGAGCCGTCAGAGCAGCTCGAGGCGGCGGCCCATGTCGGAGACGAAGACCCCGTTGGGGTCGATCCCGCGGCGGGTGGCGATCCAGGAGTCGATCTCCGGGTACATCGCGTGGAAACGCTCCGCCGGAACCCTGGAGTCCTTGGCCGTGTAGAGCCGGCCGCCCATCGACATGACCTTCGCGTCGAGCTCGTTGACGAACGCGTTCAGCCGGTCGTTGATGGGGAAGTCCACGCACACGTTCCAACCCTCCATGGGGAACGAGAGCGGGGCCTGGTTCCCGGGCCCGAAGAGCTTGAACACGTTGAGGAACGAATAGTGGCCCGAGCGCTGGATGTCGCCGATGATCTCCTTGAACCCGTCGACCGCACCGGGCGGGACGATGAACTGGTACTGCAGGAAGCCGTCGGACCCGTACGCCCGGTTCCACTCCCCGAAGAGATCGAGCATGTGATAGAAGGCGGGGAGGGTCTTGATCTTGTTCCGCGAGGTGCCGCCGAGGCGGTAGTAGACCTCGCCGATGGGTCCGAAGGTGAACTTGTTGGCCAGGCCGTTGGGGAACACGTCCGGGAACGTGACCAGCGGCTTGGCGTTCATGGCCAGCGGGTCCTCGGCGAGCTTGGGCGCGTACTCCTCGAGCTGGGCGAGCGTGGCCAGGGACCCTCGGGAGACCGCGGCGCGGCCGAGCTTCGGCGGCGCGCTGATCGCGTCGAACCACGCGGAGGAGTAGGTGTACCTGGCCTCGGAGCCGTCCGTGTGCAGGGCGATGGTCTCGTCGAGCGAGGCGGTCTGGTCCGAGTCCGCGAGGAAGAAGGCCGTCTCGGTGCGGGTCATGGCGATCCACACCTTGAGGACCACGCCCGTGAGGCCGTTGCCGCCGACCGTGGCCCAGAACAGGGTGCCCCCCGGGTCGTCTGACGTCCCACCGGGCTCGAGCGTGAGTACGCGTCCGTCGGCGACGAGCAGCTCCATCCGCGTCACGTGGTTGCCGAACGACCCCGCCGAGTGGTGGTTCTTGCCGTGGATGTCGTGCCCGATCGCCCCTCCGACGGTGACCAGACGCGTTCCCGGCAGCACCGGTACCCATAGGCCGAACGGCAGGGCGGCGCGCATGAGCTGGTCCAGGTTGACACCGGCGTCGACCACCGCGAGCGCCTTCTCGGCGTTGAGCTCGTGGATGCGGTTGAAGCGGCTCATGTCCAGCACCAGGCCGCCGGAGTTCTGCGCGCTGTCCCCGTACGAGCGGCCGAGTCCCCGGGCCACCACCCCTCGCTGCAAGTGTGCGGGGCCGGAGGCGTTGGCGTCGTTGACCGCCGCGACGGCCGCCGAGATCTCCTCCACCGAGCGCGGGGTGAGCACGTGGCTCATGGCCGGCGAGGTGCGTCCCCAGCCGGTGAGGCGCTTGAGTTCGGTGTCCAGGGAGGACTGGGCCGGGGTGGACTGCTGCGTGGTGCTCACCCGGTCGAGGTTACCGCTCGTGGGGGCGGAGCCGTCGTCGCGACGCCCGGGTGTGACCGGCCCGACGGCGAGGTGAGCTCCTCGGATGGAGGATCCGCCACCCGGGAACCGGATCAGCGGCACCCCGTGGTGAACGGCACGCCGCGGGCGCGGGCGTCGACCCAGTCGAGCGCTGGTCCGACCGCGGTGTAGGCGGCGGCCACGTGTTCCCCGGCCACGGGCGTGTACTCCACGTCCGCACCCGCCGCGCACCACTCGTCGGCCAGCCTGCGGGCGGTCCACTCGGGGATGAAGGTGTCGCCGGGACCCTGTGACGATCCGGGGCCGGGGCCGATCGGGACCGTCGCGTCGCCGTGCCACACCTGCACCGGCCCGGAGGGGACCTCACGCGGGTCCGCTCCGTGGGCGGGATCGGCCCGACCCAGTCGGTTCCGCGCCATCACCTCGGTCACCGTGGGGTCGGTGCGGGGATCGACGTCGGTGAGCGTCGACAGGGGGAAGGGGGCGAGACCGCCGACGGTGTTGGTCGACGCGCAGGCGTCACGGAGCTGGTGCGCCACCACGTCGCCGGTGTCGTTGAGTAGTGGGTACAGCTGCGGGTACTCGCGGGCCAGGCCCAGCACGGCGGCGCGGTAGAGGCCGGAGGCGAGCGTTCCGTCCATCGTGTCGAACAGATCCGCGTAGTCGGCGGGGACCCCGCCCACGGAGGACCCGACGAGCACCCCGGTGAGCTCGGGGGCGTACACCGGCTGCAGCTGGGCGGCCCATCCCGTGGCGATCCCCCCACCGGAGTAGCCCACCTGGACCACGCGTGAATCGGAGAACAGCGGGCCCTGTGCGCCGGCCGGGGCGAAGGCGCGGGCCGCGCGGATCCCGTCGAGCACGGCCCGGCCGTTGGCCCGCCCCGCCGCGTATGCCGCCCGTGGGCCCTGGAAGTCCGTGACTACGAGCCCGTAGCCGCGGTCGGCGAGGATCTGCAGGAAGGGCGGCAGTTCGAGGTTGAGCTTGTGGGGTAGGACGTGCGAGGGCATGCACTCCAGACCCAGCGAGTCGATGGTGACGTTGAACGACACCAGTGGCCGAGGATCCGGTCCGGGCCACGGTGTGGCCGGCTCGATGATCGTGGACACGATCTGCTGCGGTCGGTCGTGGGAGTCGGAACTCTGGACCAGGACCTGCCATCCGCGGCCGAAGTTGCGGACGTTGTGCGGCGGGATCGTCACCGGGCGGGTGGCCAGGATGGTGCCGGGCGCGGTGGCGGGGTCCACGGCGGGAGGCGAGGAGTACCACGGGTCGGGCGAGGGACTCGGTAGGTACCGCTCCTGGGTGCGCTGCTCGGGTGGGGCCGGCCGGAACGCGGCCAGGGAGTCGGGCAGATCGGGGGAGAGGGTGCTCGGCAGACGGTCGATCGGCTCGGGCAGGGCGCCGACGGGGGAACCCGCGACCGCGCACGTCATCGCCAGAGCCACCGCGATGATCGCGGTTCCGGGACGGAGGGGGCGTCGCGAGAACATGGGCGTACCGTAGCGCGACCGGACCGGGGGGCGCGAGATCCGTGGGCCGGTGTGCCTCGGACCGCCCGTAACGGACGTACGCTCTGTCGCGTGGGCCCCACGATGATCGAGATCGGCCCCGCCCTCGCGGTGGCTGTCGTGCTGTTCGTCGTCATCGGGGCGGTGGCCGCCTGGCTGGGGCGGACCGGGTTGGAGCGAGAGGTCCCGTGGGCCTCGATCCGCGCCGCCGTCCAGCTCATCATCCTCGCGCTCGTCATCGGTTACGTGGCCGACCGGTTGTGGCTGGTCGGCGTGTTCGTCGTGGTGATGGCGACGACGGCGTCCTGGGCGGCGGCCAGGCGGCTGGCCCAGCGCAGCCACCCGCAGGTGCGGACGGCGCAGGGGAGGACGATGCGGGCGATGATGCGCGACGCGCTGTGGTGCGCGCTGCCCGTGGCCGTGCCACCCCTTGTCGTGGTGGGTGGCCTGCTCGCCGCGGGTGTGGTGCGCCCGAACGGCCTGTCGATCATCCCCGTCGTGGGGATCTTCATGGGCAACGCCATGGCGATCGTCGGGTTGGCCGGGCGGCGGGCGCACGACGAGCTGGACGTGCGCCACGGTGAGGTCGAGGCCGCGTTGTCGCTCGGGTTCACCGACTACCCGGCGCGGATGATGGTCTGCCGCGAGGCGGCCGCGACCGCGCTCTCCCCGTCCCTGGACCAGACGCGGACGATCGGCCTCGTGACCATTCCGGGCGCGTTCGTGGGCATGATCCTCGGCGGCGCCGAGCCGTGGCAGGCCGGCGTGATGCAGTTGTTCGTCTCGACCGGGATCCTCGCCTGCGGGGC
>JBKBUP010000054.1:0-14085 GCA_046289795.1 Dietzia sp.
GAGCTCTATGTGGCCGCCAAGGAGCTGCAGGCACCGTACGACCTGGTCAAGGAAGTCGCGCGCATCGGAAAGCTCCCCGTGGTGCTCTTCACCGCCGGCGGTATCGCCACCCCGGCCGACGCCGCGATGATGATGCAGCTCGGCGCCGAGGGAGTGTTCGTCGGATCGGGCATCTTCAAGTCCGGCAACCCGTCCGAGCGTGCCAAGGCGATCGTCAAGGCCACCACCTTCCACGACGATCCGGAGACGCTCGCGAACATCTCCCGCGGCCTGGGCGAGGCCATGGTGGGGATCAACGTCGACGACATCCCGGAGCCGCACCGGCTCGCCGAGCGGGGCTGGTGACCCCCCGGTGGCCAAGATCGAGGACATCCTCGCGATCGAGCGGATCGACCGCGATCTCTACCGCGGTCACCCGATCGAGACCCACCTGCAGCGCACGTTCGGCGGTCAGGTCGCCGGTCAGACCCTGACCGCCGCGGTCAGTACCGTCGACGACGACAAGCACGTCCATTCCCTCCACGGGTACTTCATCCGCCCGGGGATCCCGTCGGCACCCACCGTCTTCCAGGTGGACCGGTTGCGTGACGGACGCAGCTTCGCCACCCGCCGGGTCACCGCGATCCAGGAGGGCGAGCCCATCTTCTCGATGTCTGCCTCGTTCCACCTCCTCGACCAGGAGGGGATCGAGCACCAGGACCCGGTACCCGACGTGATCGACGCGGAGGAGATCCCCGCGCCCCGGTACGAGGACCTTGACGAGACCCACCGCGTCTTCGTGGACGAGTGGGCGCAGTGGGACATCCGGATGGTGCCGCGGGAGAAGCTCCGCGGATCCTCGCAGATCGCCTCTCAGCAGCGGGTGTGGTTCCGCTGCGTGGACGAGCTGCCGGACGACCCGAACTTCCACGTCTGCACGCTCGCCTACATGTCGGACATGACCCTGCTCAGCTCGGCCAAGGTCATCCACCCCGACGAACCCACCCAGGACGCATCCCTCGACCACGCCATGTGGTTCCTGCGCCCGTTCCGGGCGGACGACTGGCTGCTGTACGACCAGACGTCCCCGTCCGCCTTCGGCGGCCGGGCACTCACCCAGGGCCGGATCTTCGACCGCAAGGGGCGCCTCGTCGCTGCGGTCACCCAGGAGGGGCTGTCGCGCCGCCTCCGGGAGGGCGCACAGTCCTTCCCTGTGGACCTGTCGGGCACCGACACCGACCGCACCGACGCCGACCGCTCCGACACAGCCCGCGGGGATGCCGGTTCCCGCGGGGACCGCGGGTGAGCGCTGCGGACCGTCCCCGGATCGGTGTGCTCGCCCTCCAGGGCGACGTCGCCGAGCACCTCCGCCACCTGGAGTACGTCGGGGCCGAGGCCGTCACCGTGCGCCGCCGCTCGGAACTCGACACGGTCGACGGGCTGGTACTGCCGGGCGGTGAGTCGACCGCGATGAGCCGGCTGCTGGACGTGTACGACATGTATGAGCCGGTGTCCGAGCGGATCGCCGACGGCATGCCCGTCTACGGGTCGTGCGCGGGCATGATCCTGCTGGCCTCCGTGGTACTCGACACCCGCCCGGACGCCACGTGGTTCTCCGCGATAGACATGACGGTCCGCCGCAATGCCTTCGGACGGCAGGTCGACTCGTTCGAGGCCGACCTCGTGGTGGACGCCCTCGGCCCCGACCCGTTCCGGACGGTCTTCATCCGGGCACCGTGGGTGGAGACGGTGGGGCCCGACGTCGAGGTTCTCGCCGGCGTCCGCGCCTCCGACGGCCTCGATCACGTGGTCGCGGTGCGCCAGGGCAACGCCCTCGCGACCTCGTTCCACCCCGAGGTCACCGACGACGTGCGCGTCCATCGGTACTTCCTCGACATGGTCCGGGCGGCGACCTCGTAGAGTGGGCCGTCAGCGGCACCCATAAGTCACCCAGAGGCCATCCAGGCCTCACCCCAGACACCCCGGAGGGCGGAACACGCCATGTCAGGCCATTCCAAGTGGGCCACCACCAAGCACAAGAAGGCGGCGATCGACTCCAAGCGCGGGAAGCTCTTCGCCAAGCTCGTCAAGAACATCGAGGTGGCGGCCCGCACGGGTGGTGGTGACCCCGACGGCAACCCGACGCTGTTCGACGCCATCCAGAAGGCCAAGAAGAACTCGGTCCCGGGCGACAACGTCGAGCGGGCGCGCAGGCGGGGCGCCGGCGAGGAGGCGGGTGGCGCCGACTGGGAGACCATCATGTACGAGGGCTACGGCCCGAACGGCGTGGCGATGCTCATCGAATGCCTGACGGACAACCGCAACCGCGCAGCCATGGAGGTCCGGACGGCCATGACCCGCAACGGCGGGAACCTGGCCGATCCGGGCTCGGTGGCCTACCTCTTCGCGCGGAAGGGCGAGATCCTGCTGGACAAGGGCGGACTCGAGGAGGACGACGTCCTCATGGCAGTGCTCGACGCCGGGGCCGAGGAGGTCAACGACCTCGGTGACCGGTTCGAGGTGACCTGTGAGCCCACCGACCTCGTGCAGGTCCGCACGGCGCTCCAGGACGCGGGGATCGACTACGAGTCCGCGGAGTCGGGCTTCCGTGCCTCTGTCGAGGTCACGGTCGACGCGGAGGGGGCGGGCAAGATCTTCAGGTTGATCGACGCGCTCGAGGACTCCGACGACGTCCAGAACGTGTACTCGAACGTGGACATACCGGACGACGTGCTGGCCTCCCTGGACTCCTGAGGGGGTCACCGCTGGTAGGGTCTCGAACGTAGGTTCTACCACTGGTCGGCGGAGGTTCGATGCGCGTCATGGGAGTGGACCCCGGGCTGACCCGGTGCGGTCTCGCGTTGATCGAGACCGCACCGGGTCGCGCCGTCACGGCTCTCGACGTGGACGTGGTGCGGACGAGCGCGGACGAACCGCTCGAGCGCCGTCTGCGCGCGGTGCACGAGGTGGCCGACGAATGGATGGCCATCCACCGCCCCGACGTGGTGGCGATCGAGCGCGTCTTCGCCCAGAACCAGGTGTCCACCGCGATGGGCACCGCGCAGGCGGCCGGAGTCGTGGCCATGGCGGCGGCGTACCGGGACATCCCGGTGGCGTTCCACACACCGTCTGAGGTCAAGGCTGCCGTGACCGGCAGTGGACGTGCCGACAAGAAGCAGATGACACTCATGATCACTCGGATCCTCGGCCTGCAGAAGCCCCCGAGCCCGGCGGACGCCGCCGACGCCCTGGCGTTGGCGGTGTGCCACAGCTGGCGGGCACCCATGCAGGGCCGGGTGGCCGCGCTCGACGCCCAGGTGTCCAGGTCACGGGCGGGGTTCGAGGCCAAGGTTGACAAGGGCCGTGCGGCAGCAGCGACCGAGGCCGCCGATTCCGGCCGGACGCGGGGTAGGACCAGCAGCGCCGATCAGGAACGCGCCCGGGCCGCAGCCCGGGGAATGGCTCGAACGAAGGGAGTGCGCTGGTGATCGCCTCGATCAGGGGGACGGTGGCCGAGATCGGCCTGGACCGCTGCGTGGTGGAGGCGGGGGGCGTCGGCGTCCTGGTCCACGCGACGCCGGCCGCGTTGGCGGGGTTGCGACGCGGAGACGAGGGCATGCTGCACACCGAGTTGGTGGTGCGCGAGGACTCTCTCACGCTCTACGGCTTCGATTCCGTGGACGCCCGTCGGCTCTTCTCGACCGTCCAGACGGTCTCCGGCGTCGGCCCACGACTCGCTCTGGCGATCCTGGCCACCCTGGAGCCGGATCAACTGGTGAGGGCCCTCGGAACCGAGGACGTCAAGGCGCTCACCAGGGTGCCCGGCGTGGGTAAGCGCACCGCCGAACGGATGGTTCTCGAACTCAAGGACAAGGTCGGGCCAGTGCACGGACCCGGCGGGAGCGGCGACGGTTCCGGTACGCCGGAGGCCCCGGCGGCGACCGAGGTGGCGGGGGCGCTCGAGGGGCTGGGCTTCTCCGTCGTCGAGGCGGAGAAGGCAGCCACCGCGGTCCTGGCGACCGATCCGGATCTCGGTCCGGCAGAGGCGCTGCGGTTGGCGCTGCGTTCGCTCGGTAGGCGCTGATGACGGGGCCGTTCGGGCACGGGGACGGGGAGCTGTACTCCCCGGAGGCCGGTGACGTCGCGGACGCCGAGCTGTCCGCCTCGTCGACCCCGTTCGATTCCGATGTCGAGGGCGCCCTGCGACCGCGGAACCTGGACGAGTTCATCGGTCAGGAGACGGTCCGCGAGCAGCTCGACCTGGTGCTCACCGCGGCGACCCGTCGCGGCGTGGTCCCGGACCACCTGCTCTTCTCCGGGCCTCCGGGACTGGGCAAGACCAGCCTCGCCATGATCGTGGCGGCCGAACTGGGCGGTTCGCTGCGCATCACCTCCGGACCCGCGCTCGAACGGCCGGGAGACCTCGCCGCCATGCTGTCCAACCTCATCGAGGGCGACGTCCTGTTCATCGATGAGATACACCGCATCGCGCGCCCCGCGGAGGAGATGCTGTACCTCGCCATGGAGGACTTCCGGATCGACATCATGGTGGGCAAGGGGCCCGGCGCCACCTCGATTCCGCTGGAGATCTCCCCGTTCACGCTGGTCGGAGCCACCACGCGGTCGGGTGCGCTCACCGGCCCGCTCCGGGATCGCTTCGGCTTCACCGCGCACATGGACTTCTACTCGGACGCCGACCTGGCCCGGATCGTGTCCCGAGCGGCCGAGATCCTCGCGATCCATGTGGAACCGGATGCGGCGGTGGAGATAGCCGGCCGCTCCCGCGGGACGCCCCGGATAGCCAACCGACTGCTCCGTCGCGTGCGCGACTTCGCGGAGGTGCGGGCAGACGGGAGGGTCACGGTGCCCGTCGCGCGCGCGGCACTCGAGGTCTACGAGGTCGACGAACTGGGCCTGGACCGACTCGACCGCGCGGTTCTGCGCGCGCTTCTCGTCCAACACGAGGGCGGGCCTGTCGGTCTGAGCACGCTGGCGGTCGCCGTGGGGGAGGAGTCGAGCACCCTCGAGGAGGTCTGCGAGCCGTTCCTCGTCCGTGCCGGGTTGCTCGCCCGCACCCCACGCGGACGGGTGGCCACCGCGGCGGCATGGGACCACCTCGGGCTGCGCCGTGCGGAACGCAACGCGGAGGAACCGATGCTGCCGGTGGAGACCGAGACGGGACCCGGCCCGCGGGGCTGACGACGGTGGTGGCATCCTCGAACGAGACCGGTCCGTTGCCCGGACCCGACACCATCGGACCCCGAACCGACGGGTCCCGAGCCGAGAGGACCCCGCATGGGACTGGAACTCCTGCTGCCCGTGATGATCATCGCGCTCGTCGCGCTGATGTTCTTCCAGAGCTCCAAGCAGCGTAGGGCGATGAAGGAACTGAAGGAGATGCAGGCCTCCCTCGCGGTCGGCGATCAGGTGCTGACCACCTCGGGACTACACGCGACGGTCGTCACCGTCGGGGAGGAGAGCCTCGTCCTCGAGATCGCCCCCGGCGTCCGGACCCAGTGGGACCGCAGGGTGATCCGGGAGAAGCTCGACCTCGGTACCTCTCCCGGGTCGATCCCCGGGTCGGATGGCGCGGGTTCCTGACAAGCGCCTACCGGCGAGTACTGTGATGGGGCCGTCCAGCCGGAGGCCTCCGAAGAAGACCGAGAGAGATCACCTGTGTCACCAGTCCGTTCTCGAGGCAGAGACGCCCGCCCCAGACCATGGGCTCTGCTGTCCGCCTTCTCCCTGGTGTTCTTCGTCCTCTTCCTCGCCGCGTTCGCGGTAGCCGAAAAGGGCCTGACACCCAAGCTCGGTATTGATCTCCAGGGCGGCACACGGGTCACGTTGATCCCTATCGGGCAGCCGGACGAGCAGGATCTGCGACTCGCCCAGGACATCATCCGCGATCGCGTCGACGGTCTCGGCGTGGCCGGGACCTCGGTGGTCATCGAGGGGAGCAACATCGTCCTCACGGTCCCCGGCGAGGACTCGAGCCAGGCCCGTGACCTCGGGACCACCTCGCAGCTGACGATCCGACCCGTTCTCGAGGTCCAGCCGGTGGCCGAGGGTGACGTCGAGCCAGTCGACGCCGCCGTCGGCGACCGCGACGCGGTGGCCCGGGAGGTGGCGGAGGCGCTCGAGCTACGGCAGGGGGATCCCCAGGAGCTGATCCAGAGCCTTCCGGGTTTCCGATGCCCCGAGCGGGAGATCACCGCGGGTTTCGATGACCAGGCGCAGGCGTTGATCGCGTGCGGCGACGGGGCGAAGTACGTGCTCGGCCCCGTGCCCTTGCTCATCGGCGAACCGGAGGACGGAGAGCGTCTCGACGGCCAACAGATCGTCAAGGACTCGGTCAGCTCCGGTTTCAGCCAACAGGCCGGACAGAACGAGGTCTCCTTCCGGTTCAACGCCGGGCCCGGCCAGCAGGGGAGCGCCACCTGGTCGCGACTCACCCAGGAGAACCTGCAGCGCCAGATCGCGATCCTCCTCGATGGTGAGGTCATCAGCGCCCCCGTGGTCCAGGGCGTCACCCCGGTCGGCTCCGCCACGTCGATCACCGGCAGCTTCACCATGGACGAGGCCGCGGCGCTCGCCGCGAACCTCCGCTACGGAGCACTGCCGATCTCGTTCGAGGACCCGAACGTCGACAACGTGCCCGCCTCGCTGGGCCTGGCCTCACTCGAGGCCGGCTTGCTCGCCGGCGCGATCGGTTTCCTGCTCGTCCTCCTGTACACGGTGCTCTATTACCGACTGCTCGGCGTGATCGCCTTCTTCTCCCTCGCCATCTCATTCCTGATCACCTACGTGATGCTCGTGTTCCTCGGGTACACGGTGGACTACAGCCTCGACCTCGCCGGTGTCGCGGGCCTGATCATCGGAATCGGTATGACCGCCGACTCCTACGTCGTCTTCTTCGAGAGGATCAAGGACGAACTCAGGGACGGGCACCGATTCAGATCCTCGGTACCCCGGGCCTGGAAGAGTGCCAGTCGCACCATCATCACCGGCAACGTGGTGAGTCTGATCGGCGCCGTCGTGCTGTATCTCCTGGCGACCGGTGAGGTCCGGGGCTTCGCCTTCACCCTGGCCCTCAGTACGGTCATGGACGTCCTGGTGGCCTTCACCGTGCTCTGGCCTCTGGTGTACCTGGCCTCCACCAAGCCGTTGTTCACCAAACCGTGGGCCAACGGCCTGGGACGGATGGAGTCGCTGCGGGCCGATTCGGCCGAGCGACGCCGCCTCGAGCAGGATGCCGAGAAGGCTGCGCTCGATGCGGATTCCGGTGGTGCCCGGGGTGTGTCGGCATCCGTCCGCGGTCCGGGCGGGGCACCTACGGATCCGGGACCGGCATCCCCGGGCGTGACGATGATCCTGCCGCGCCGAGACGACTCCGAGGAGGAGGGCCGATGAGCACCCCGGGAACGACCGATACCCAGGACACCACGGGGGCGCCCGCCCAGCCGGAGAGCCTGTTCAACCGCCTCTACACCGGGACCGGCGCGTTCCCTATCGTCCAGAGACGCCGTCTGTACTTCCTTCTCACCGGTGCCATCGTCGCGATCTGCCTGGCCAGCATCATCTTCCGGGGGTTCACGTTCGGAATCGACTTCACCGGCGGCACCAAACTGACGATGCCGGCGGGGAACGCGGACAAGGACCGGGTGGCCGTCGTCGTCGAGGAGACGATCGGTCAGGAGCCGCAGACGGTCCAGGTCGTCGGCGCCGGCGCCGCCCGCATCGTCGAGGTGGAGACCGGGTTCCTCACCAGCGACGAGATCTACGCGGCCAAGCTCGCGCTCCTCGAGGAGTTCCAGCCCGTCGCGGCGAACGGCGAGGTCTCGATCGAGGCGATCGGTGACTCCGCACGCAGCGAGAGCTGGGGCGGGCAGGTCACCGAGAAGGCGATCATCGCCCTCGCGGTGTTCATCGCGATCGTCTTCGGCTACATGGCGTTCCGCTTCGAGTGGCGGATGTCGGTCGCCGGTGTGGTCGCGTTGTTCTTCGACGTCATCACCACGGCGGGGATCTACTCGCTCCTCGGGTTCGAGGTGTCGCCCGCGACGGTCATCGGTCTGCTCACCATCCTCGGCTTCTCCCTCTACGACACGGTCATCGTGTTCGACAAGGTGGAGGAGAACACCCGCGGAGCCAAACACTCCTCCAGCAGCACTTATGCGGAGGAGGCCAACCTGGCCGTCAACCAGACGCTCATGCGCTCGATCCACACCACCATCATCGGCATCCTGCCGCTGCTGGCCCTACTCGTGATCGCGGTATGGATCCTCGGCGTCGGCACACTGCTGGATCTGGCCATCGTCCAGGTGGTCGGGATCATCACGGGGACGTTCTCGTCGATCTTCCTCGCGACTCCGCTGCTGGTGCTCCTCAAGGAACGCGACCCCGCCACGAAACGCCAGACCGCCAAGGTCCTGGCCCGACGGGAGAAGGCCGAGGCCACCGCATGACAGACCCTGCGATCACCGAGGTGTCGCCGGCGATCATCGCCGCCGTCGAGAGACTGATGCGCCGGGTGGAGGACTTCCCGGCCGAGGGCGTGCAGTTCTGCGACCTCACGCCGGTGCTGGCCGACCCCGACGGTTTCGCTGCCGTGGTCGACGGGCTCGTCGCGGGCCACGAGGTCGGCTCGGTCGACTACGTGGCGGGGCTGGACGCCCGAGGCTTCCTGCTCGCCGGGGCGGTCGCTGTGCGACTGCACACCGGCGTTCTGGCCATCCGCAAGGCCGGCAAGCTCCCGCCACCGGTGCACTCGCGGTCCTACGAACTCGAGTACGGGGCGGCGACGTTGGAGCTCCCGGCCGACGGCCTCGACCTCCGTGGAAAGCGTGTCCTCGTGGTCGACGACGTCCTGGCCACGGGTGGCACCCTGGGTGCCGCCGTCGGGCTCCTCGACGACTGCGGCGCCGTCGTGGCGGGTCTGTCCGTCGTGCTCGAGGTCCCCGGCCTCGGGGGTAGGGATAGACTGTCCGACACACCGCTGACCTGCCTCACGGTCGCGTGACCCCCGCCCGTCGTTGACGGATCGGACCCGGAGGGAGGAGCCGGCATGACGAATCGGCAGGATCCCGCCGCGGACGCAGGCGCCGTTCCACAGTCCGCGCCCAGCGAGCAGGCCCAACCCAACACGCAGCCCCTCCCGGTGATCCCGGGTGCGCGCCCGTCCGCGGGTCGGCGCGTCCGCGCGAGGTGGGCTCGCCGCCTGACCTCGGGGCTGACGGTGACCTCCACTCCCGCCGTCCTCGAACCCCTGGTGCGCGTGCACCGGATCCACCACGTCAAGGCCGACGTCGGGCTGCTCGCGCGCGCCTATGCGCTCGCCGAGCGCCAGCACGAGGGCGTGTTCCGTAAGTCCGGGGACCCCTACATCACCCATCCACTGGCGGTGGCGACCATCTGCGCCGAGATGGGAATGGACACCACCACCCTCGTGGCGGCTCTGTTGCACGACACCGTGGAGGACACCGACTACTCTCTCGAGACCCTCTCCGCGGATTTCGGTGACGAGGTCGCCCACCTGGTGAACGGGGTCACCAAGCTCGACAGAGTCGACTTCGGCGAAGCGGCCGAGGCGGAGACCATCCGCAAGATGATCATCGCGATGGCGCATGATCCACGGGTGCTGGTGATCAAGGTCGCGGACCGCCTGCACAACATGCGGACCATGCGCTTCCTGCCTCCGGAGAAGCAGGTCAAGAAGGCTCGCGAGACCCTCGAGGTGATCGCCCCGCTGGCGCACCGGCTCGGCATGGCCACCGTGAAGTGGGAACTCGAGGACCTGGCGTTCGCGATCCTGGAACCCAAGAAGTACCAGGAGATAGTACGGCTGGTCGCCGACCGGGCGCCAAGTCGCGACGTCTACCTGGCAACGGTGATCAACCGGGTCAGAGCGGAACTGGAGAAGGCCCACATCCAGGCCCGGGTCGAAGGCCGACCCAAGCACTACTGGTCGATCTACCAGAAGATGATCGTCCGCGGACGCGAGTTCGACGAGATCCACGACCTGGTGGGCATCCGCGTGCTGTGTGAGGACGTGCGGGACTGCTACGCGGCGATCGGCGTGGTCCATTCCACCTGGAAGCCGATGCCCGGACGGTTCAAGGACTACATCGCCCAGCCCAGGTTCGGCGTCTACCGGTCACTCCACACCACGGTGATCGGGCCCGACGGTAAACCGCTGGAGATCCAGATCCGGACACACGAGATGCACCGCAACGCCGAATACGGCATCGCGGCCCACTGGCGGTACAAGGAGACCCGCGGCAAGCACCACGGCGACCCCACCGAGGTGGACGAGATGGCGTGGATGCGCCAGCTGCTGAGCTGGCAGCGTGAAGCCGCCGACCCGGGGGAGTTCCTCGACTCGCTGCGCTTCGAGATGACGAGCAAGGAGATCTTCGTCTTCACGCCGAAGGGCGACGTGATCAATCTCCCCGTCGACGCGACCCCCGTGGACTTCGCCTACGCCGTTCACACCGAGGTCGGTCACCGGTGCATCGGTGCGCGGGTCAACGGCAAGCTCGTCGCGCTCGAGAAGCCGCTGGAGAACGGCGAGGTCGTCGAGGTGTTCACCTCGAAGGATCCCAACGCCGGCCCCAGCCTGGACTGGCAGAAGTTCGTCGTGTCCGGCCGGGCCAAGAGCTCGATCCGCCAGTGGTTCGCCAAGGAGCGGCGCGAGGAGGCCCTCGAACGCGGCAAGGACCTCATCACCCGTGAGGTACGACGCGGTGGAGTGCCCGTCCACCGGGTCTTCTCGAACGAGTCCCTCGCCGGGGTCGCGCGGGAGTTGGGATTCGCGGACGTCACCGCGCTCTACTCGGCGATCGGGGAGAACCACGTCTCCGCAAAGCAGATCGTGGGTCGGCTCATCGCGGCCCACGGTGGGGTCGACGAGGTCACCGAGGAGCTGGCGGACCGCTCGCGGGACAAGAACATCACCTCGAACCGCCCCGCGCCGGCGGGTCCCGGGATCCTGGTGGGCGGCGTGAAGGACGTTCACGCCAAACTCGCCCGCTGCTGCATGCCGGTGCCCGGGGATCAGGTTCTGGGGTTCATCACCCGCGGCGGTACGGTCAGTGTCCACCGCACCGACTGCACCAACGCCACCGACCTGCACCGGGAGCCCGAGCGACTGGTCAAGGTCGAGTGGGCGCCCCAGCCGGGTGCGGTCTTCCTCGTGGCGATCCAGGTGGAGGCGCTCGACCGGCACCGGCTCCTGTCCGACGTGACCAAGGTGCTGGCGGACGAGAAGGTCAACATCCTCTCGGCCTCCGTCCAGACGGCGGGCGACGACCGTGTGGCGATCTCGCGGTTCACCTTCGAGATGGCCGACCCGAAACACCTCGGACACGTCCTGCAGACGGTCCGAGGTGTCGAGGGGGTCTTCGACGTCAACCGGATGATGTCGAACTGAGCCGGTCGTCCGGCCCCGGGGATCACTCCTCGGGGAGCCCGGACTGCTCGTCGACGACCACGGTCTCGATGGTGACGGGGCGCCTCGGGACCTGGTTGTCACGGTCGGTCGGGTCATCGCTCTTCACACCGGTCTCGGCGATGTCGTCGAGAACCTCGAGGCCCGACTCTCCGACCGTCCCCATGACGGTGTACTCGGGCGGGAGGGCGGAATCCTCGTAGACCAGGAAGAACTGGCTGCCGGCACTGTCGGGTGCCTGCGACTTGGCCATGGCCACGGTTCCGCGGGGGTAGATGGCGGCGCCCGAACCGTCGTCGGCGAGCGCGAGGGCATCGGCCGCGGGAGGCTCGTCGACAACCGAGTAACCGGGCCCGGACAGGCCGGTCCCCGTCGGATCGCCGCACTGCAGGACCGACAGGCCCGGCTCCTCCTCCGACACGGTCAGACGATGGCATTCGGTGTCGTCGAAGTACCGCTGCTCGGTGAGGTGGACGAAGCTCGCGACATTGCAGGGGGCACCGGAACGATCGAGCGTGACCGGGATCTCGCCCCGGTCGGTGGTGATGGTGATCTCCGCGATGCCCTGCCTGGCCTGGTCACCCGTCGGCGGCTCGGCGTCACGCTTGGTGTCGTCGATGGTCTCGACCTGCGCGTTGAACTCCTCGACCTCCGCGACCACCTCAGCGCCCTGGTCCTCGAACTCCGCCGGGTCGAGCAGCTCGGGGGTCTCGGTGTCGGTGGGGTACTCGCAGGTCAGCCAGTTGGCGGCGTATTGCTCGGCGCGATTGCGGTCGTAGTTGATCCAGGCGACCACACCCACGATGCCCAAGAGGACGGCTACGACGACCGAGGCCGCGACGATCTTAAGTTGCTTCTCACGACGGGCCTGCGCCTCCATCTGCTCGCGCAGGCGTTGACGCGCCTCTGCTCGGCGTTCCTGGTTGGTGGACACTGACCCTCCTGGGTACCTGGACTAGGCTGGAACAGTCGGCTGAAGCCGCGGTGGGGACTCACAGAGCACTCCACGGCGCTCCAGCCCAGGGGTCTTGTCTACCAGGTCGGGCTGAGACGGCTGAACACCACTCCGGTGTACCGCCCAGTCGGCCCGGGGGTCCGCGACGGACGTCGTGGGCGATCGAGGAAGGGAGTACGGGACGTGCAGATCATCGGGTTCCCAGCCGGGATGTTCCAGACCAACTGCTACATCGTGTCCGACGACGCAGGGGACTGCGTGATCGTCGACCCGGGCCAGGACGCGGAGGAACAGGTCCGGCGACAGGTCTCCGAGGCGGGGTTGAGGCCGCGCGCGGTCCTGTTGACCCACGGCCACCTGGACCACATCTGGAACGCTCAGCAGGTCGCGGACCACTACGGCGTGCCGGCCTACATCCACCCGGACGACCGCGTGATGCTCTCCGATCCGGGCAAGGGTCTCTCGCTCGACCTGTCCGCCATGCTCAAGGGGATGACGTTCACGGAACCCGCTGAGGTCGTCGAGGTGTTCGACGGGGACACTCTGCGATTCGGATCGATGGCCTTCGACGTGGACCACGTGCCCGGTCACAGCCCGGGGTCGGTGTCGTTCCGCATCACCATCACCACCGAGGAGGGCCCGCGGATGGTCGTGCTCGGGGGCGACGTGCTGTTCCAGGACGGGGTCGGCCGCACCGATCTGCCCGCCGGTGACACCGAGGTGCTCATGCAGTCGATCTCCAAGAAGTTCCTCACCCTGGATGACGACGCGGTGGTGCTCCCCGGGCACGGTCCCTCGACCACCATCGGGCGGGAGCGCCGGTCCAACCCGTTCCTGCGTGACCTCTAGATCGACTCCCCGACACCACCCCTCCGAGAGACACAAGGATCCCCTAGACGTGACCGGCACCCAGAAGAAGACCGCGCTCAAGGCACCGAAGGGGGTGCCCGACTACGTCCCCCCGACCTCAGCCGGGTTCGTCGCGGTCCGGGATGCGATCACCTCCGCCGCCCGGCGGGCGGGCTACGGGCACATCGAGTTGCCGATCTTCGAGGACACCGCCCTGTTCGCCCGCGGAGTGGGGGAGTCGACCGACGTCGTCTCCAAGGAGATGTACTCGTTCGAGGACCGGGGCGGCCGGAGTGTCACACTCCGGCCCGAGGGCACCGCCGGTGTCATGCGTTCGGTCATCGAGAACGGCCTGGACCGCGGCCAGCTCCCGGTCAAGCTCTGCTATGCCGGCCCGTTCTTCCGCTACGAGCGTCCCCAGGCCGGCCGGTACCGGCAGCTGCAGCAGGTCGGCATCGAGGCGATCGGGATCGACGACCCCGCCCTGGACGCCGAGGTGATCGCGGTGGCGGACGAGGCCTTCCGCTCGCTCGGACTGACCGGGTTCCGGCTGGACCTCACCTCGCTCGGCGACGACTCCTGTCGACCCGCCTATCGGGAACGGCTGCAGGCCTTCCTCGCCGGACTGGACCTCGACGAGGCCACGCAGGAGCGTGCGCGGATCAACCCGCTGCGTGTCCTCGACGACAAGCGCCCCGAGGTCCGTGCGCAACTCCTCGACGCGCCGCTGATGATCGACCACCTCTCCGAGGAGAGCGCCACGCACTTCGCCGAGGTCAGGTCGCACCTCGACGCGCTGGGCGTGGCCTACGAGGTCAACCCCAAGATGGTCCGGGGCCTGGACTACTACACCAAG
>JBKBUP010000055.1:0-13984 GCA_046289795.1 Dietzia sp.
CACTGGCGACGATCGACGTCGAGGGGCTCCTGGCCTCCCGCTGGAACATCGGGATGCTGTACGTGCTCCCGGAGTTGGCAGGGGAGGACTTCGAGGATTTCCGGGCCGCACGCTCCGAACTGAGGGGCATCTACCGACAGCTGGTCGCCCTCTGCCTCCCCGACCTCGATCCCTGTGATCCGATTCTCGACCTGCCCTTCCGGGTGGTCGAGTCAGTGATCCCGCACCGGCAGGACCACCCGGGAGTCGTCATCGACGCCGCGCAGTGGGCTGCCGCCGCGACGCGCGTGATCGGCATCGGTTGACTCGTCCTGTCGTACCCGTGGGGCACGATGGCGACGTGACCGGCTCTCAGAACTCCCCCACCCCGGCCTCCACCTCGGCCCCGGCCCCAGCCCCAGTCTCTCCAGCCGTATCCCCCGTCGTCGCCGAGGTCCGTCGACTCCGCGTCTCCGACCCCCTGGGTCGCATCACCGTCATCGTCGCGTCGTTCGGCGCCGAGAGAGACCTCGTCCGGGCGTTGGCGCTGTCCGGGGGCGCGGTCAACGTCGCCGTGCGGACAGCCGCCCAGGTGGTGGCCGAACTGTCCGCGCCGGCCCTGGCCCCTCGCGCCGCGCTGCCGTTCCCCCTCCTGGAGGCGGCGGTGGAGAAGGCGCTGGACGCCGATCCCGGACAGCTGCGGGGCGTCGCCTCCGAACCGGTCACCGCTCAGGCGGTGGCCCAGGCATGCCTGCGGTTGGGCACCGTCAAGGCGGGTTCGGTGACCCCGGACAACCCTCTCCATTCAGAGGTCCTCCGACTGTCGGAACAGGCACATTCGATGACCGGCGCCGCCTACTACACGCAGTTCGAGGCGGTGTCGTGCGCGCTGGAGAGACTGGACGGACTCGGCCGTATCGTCCTCGCGGCTCCACTCCGGGGGACCGAGGCCGAACGGCGCCTGCGCGAGGCGCTGGACGCGCGCGGGGTCACGCCGGTTCCCGGGACGGGCGCGGACCACCTGGCCTCCGCGGCGGAACCCGACGGAGAGAGCGCGGTCACGGGAACCCACGTGCTGCACGCGTCGGACTCGGACGACGAGGTACGGGCGGTGGTCCGCTTTGTCCGCTCACGTCTCGCGGCCGGGATCCCGGGTCACCGGATAGGCGTCTACTACCCGTCGCCGGATCCCTACCTGCGACTGCTGCTCCGCGCGTTCGCGGAGGCGGGGATCGTCGTCAGCGGGCCCTCCATCACCGATCTCGGCCGTACGCCCACCGGCCGGTCCCTCATCCGGCTGCTCGGGATCGACCCGGACCTCATGCCGCGGGCCGAGCTGCTGTCGATCGTGGCCGAGGGGGCCGTGATGCTCCCGGACGACCAGGGCGCCCCGGTCTCGTCCCGCCGACTTGAGCTACTCACTCGCACACGTGTCCCGGTGATCGGCGGAGGAGACTGGGACCGCTTGGCCGAGCACCTCGGATTCCAGCCGGATCCGCCCGGCTCCGGGTCCGCCGCCGGGTTCACCGACGCCGACCGTGCGGCCGCTGCGGCTCTACTGCGGCTGGTCGATCAGGTCCGTGCAGCCCTCGGCGCCCTCGAGTCCGCCCGGACCTGGTCCCAGGTCGCGGCGACAGTGGACACGGTGCTCACCTCACTGTTCCGGCAGAGCCTCGACCGTGCGGCCGTGCAGGCCGCGGTCGGGTCACTCGCCGACCTCGACACCATCTCCCCCGCGATCACCCGCGAACGGATCGTCGGCGCCGTGACCACGCGGCTGGACTCGATCGGCGACCGGGTCGGCGCGGAGGGCGCCGGCGTTACCCTGGGTCCGATCGACGACGCGGTCGGTCGGGATCTCGACACGGTGTGTGTCGTAGGGATGGCCGAAGGCCTGTTGCCCGTCCTCCACCGATCCGATCCGCTGCTGCCCGAGGGTGCGGTCGAACCCTCCGCCTCCGAGCTGCTCGACGAGCGGTACCGGGTCCTCCAGCTCGCGCTGTCCGCTGGCTCGGCTCGACGACTGTGCTCGTTCCCCCGTGGGTCGATGCGCGGCGGGGGGAGTCGGATCCCGTCCCGGTGGCTTCTGCCGACCCTGTCCCGACTCGCCGGGGCACGGGTCCACGCGACGCGGTGGCAGGAGGCCGTCGCAGGGTGCCCCTCCGTCGTCGCGATCCCGTCCTTCCTCGACGGCGTTCTCTCCCCGCCGACCCTCCTTGGCCCCGACCCGTCGACGGCCACCGAACTGCGCATCCGCGAACTCGCAGCCGGCGGGTGGCGGGCGGGTCCGGACGCTCCGGAGCCACTCCTCCGGGCCCACGAGATGCGTCGAGACCGGAGACTCGGCGTGTTCTCGAGGTTCACCGGCGACGTGTCGTCGGTGAACGACCTGGTGACCGTACTCGACACGCCCGTCTCACCGACACGTCTGGAGGACTGGGCCCAGAGTCCCTACCTGTTCTTCCTCGGCACCGTGCTCAGGGTCCGTGTGCTCGACGACCCGGCGACCGACATCGAGATGGACCTACGGGACTACGGCGACCTGGTCCACGCGATCCTGCAGCGGTACGTGTCCGCTCGCCTCGAGCACGGGATCGGTCCCGACCGGGACCTGCTGATGTGGGCACTCCAGCAGGAGTGCGAGGAGGCCGTCGCGGCGGCTCCCGGGCTGCTCGCCCCGCTGTGGCGTCGTCGGCAGATGCTCCTGGCCGTTGAGCTCGGGCGGTGGTTCGACGAGGACAGTGCAGATAGCGGCGCGGGGTGGCGGCCCACCTCCACCGAGCTCGGGTTCGGACGCCAGACCCCCGGCGAACCGACGATCGAGATCCCGTTCGACGTGGCCACCACCCGCGGACCGGAGACCCTGCTGCTGGCCGGATCGATCGACCGCCTCGACGTGCGGGGCGGCACGCAACGCGTCACCGACTACAAGACCGGGAAGCCGCCCGGGTCGGAGCAACGCCCGAGCGAGGACAACCCCACCGTGTCCGGCACCCGGTTCCAGCTGCCCCTGTACGCCGCGGCCGCCGCCACCGCACGGGACATGCCGGTGAGCGAGGTCCGCTACTGGTACTGCACTGAACGGGGTGAGTTCGAGCAGATCTCCCTCGATGTCACCGACGTCCTCATGGACCGGGTGCGCGAGGACGTCGGTCACCTGGTCGACGCCGTCCAGCGGGGATGGTTCCCCCTGAAAGGCGGACGCGGGTCGTCCCGGGACCTGGCCGACCTCCTCGGGGGAACGGACCTGGACCGCACGTGGGAACGGCTGTCCAGGCAAGAACCACTGGCGTCCCATCCCGCGTTCGCCGGCATCGTCACCGGGGACCAGACCGACACTGGATCGGATGCGACCTCATGAGCCTGCTCCACGACCAATCCGCCCGAGATCGGGTCGAGCGCGACACCGCCTCCACCCTGTTCGTCGAGGCCGGGGCTGGAACGGGCAAGACCCACGCCCTGGTCAACCGGCTCGGCACCCTTCTACTCGTCGACGCTGTGCCCGTGGACCGGATAGCCGCGATCACCTTCACCGAGAAGGCGGCCGCCGAGTTGCGCGACCGGCTCCGCGTCCACCTGGTGGATGAACGAGACCGTGGGAACCAGCGCGCGGATACCGCGCTCGCCGGGCTCGACACCGCGGCCATCGGAACCCTGCACTCGTTCGCACTGCGCCTGCTCTCCGAGAATCCGCTCGAGGCCGGGATCCCTCCCCGGGTGACCGCCCAGCAGGACACCGCCGAGGCAACGGCCGTCCAGGCCATGTGGCAGGAATGCGCGACCGTCCTGTTCGGCGGCGACCGGGACGGTCCCCGTTCCGGGGTCCTCGCCCAGGCCGTCGACGACCTGCTCGACGCCGGCGTCGGCACGCTCGCCTTCCGCGAGATGGTCGAGGCGCTCCACCGCGACTGGGACCGCCTGCCCACCGGGCCACTGCACTCCGCCGGATCTCCGGACGCCGAACTGCCCACCTCCCCCGACCTGGCAGAGATCGCCGCCGCCATCGGATCGATCACCGGTTGGCGCGAGTCCTGTCAGGACGAGACGGACAAGCTGTACGAGACCCTCTCCCGCCACGAGGCGTGGTTGACGGACCTGCAGTCGGCAACCACCGATCGGACGGCCTCACCGACCTGGGTCGAGCTCCTCGCCAAGCCCCTCGGCCCCGGTAGCGGGGGGAAAGGGCCCAACTGGGGAGGCGCGGACACGGTCAAGGAGATCAAGGAGAAGATCAAGAGGCTGCCCTCGATCTGCACCGAGGTCCTGTCCGCACACTGGCGGCCACGCATCGCCATCATCCTGGACGCCCTCGTACCGGTGATCCGTAGACACGCGGACGACCGGCGCAGACACGGCACGCTGCAGTTCCACGACCAGCTCGTTCTGGCCCGCGAGTTGCTGCAGGACAGCGCGGTCCGGGATCGGGTCAGGGCCCGGTACACACGGATCCTCATCGACGAGTTCCAGGACACCGATCCCATCCAACTCGACCTCGCGACGCTTCTCACCGCCGACGAGCCGGGAGACGGCGCCGGGTCCGGGAGGCTCTTCACCGTCGGCGACCCCAAGCAGTCCATCTACCGTTTCCGGCGGGCCGACATCTCCACGTATCTCCGAGCACAGGGCGGGGACGGGGTCGAGATCGAACGCCTGAGCACCAACTTCCGGTGCTCGCGAGCGGTGCTCGACTGGGTCAATCCGGTGTTCTCGGAGGTCCTGCTCGCAGCGGAGGGTGTGCAGCCCGACTACCGGGAACTCGAGCCGGGTCCCGGTCGGCCACCGTACGACCCCGCGCACGGCCCCCGTCCGTTCGTCTTCCGCACCGAGGACGTCCCCGAGCACCCCGACCACTGCCCGCCCGACGCGACCGACGATCAGAAACGGCACTGGACCGAGGCCTCCGACGTCGCCCGGGTGATCGCTACCGCGATCCGCGAGCAGTGGACGCACGAGTCGAAGAACGGCGAACAGACCCCACTCCGACTCGGCGACATCGCGATCCTCCTCCCCTCCCGCGGCTCTCTACCCATGATCGAGAAGTGTCTCGACCACGCCGGGATCGACTTCCGTACCGAGGCGTCGTCGATCGTCTACGGCACCCCGGAGATCCGCGATCTCCTCCTCGCGGTCCGGGCTGTGGCCAACACCGCCGACGAGGCGTCGCTCGTCGGCGCGCTCCGTTCCCCGCTGTTCGGCTGCGGCGACGATGACCTGCTCCGGTGGCGCGCCGCCGGTGGAGCGTGGGCCCCCGGAGCCCCGGCGCCCGACGACCTGGCGGACTCCCCCGTCGCCGGGGGGATCAGTTATCTCTTCGCTCTGGGCCGGGAGTCCCGGCGACCGGGCGAACTACTGGAGAAGCTCGTGCACGACCGCATGGTCTTCGAGTCGTCCGCCGAGTCCCCGCGCCGCCGGGACCTGTGGCGACGCATCCGCTTCGTGATCGAGCACGCCTGGCAGTGGGAGGAGTCCGCCGCGGACCCCGCCCGCGCCGACCTGCGGGAGTACGCCGACTGGGCGCTGGCCCTCACCGCCGAGGACGCCCGCGTCCCGGAGGCGGCGATCCCGGAGATCGGAGTCGACGCGGTGCGGATCACCACCATCCACGCCGCCAAGGGACTCGAGTACCCGATGGTCGTACTCGCCGGGATGAGCCATGGTTGGCCCGGCGACCGGGACAGGCTGCTGTGGACCCATGAAGAACCTCCCCGTCCCGTGGCCTCGTTCTCCACTGCGGTGCGTGACCCCGGATTCGCACGGGCAGCGGAGCGCGAGGCGGAGCACTCTCTGGCGGAGCGGATCAGGCTGCTGTACGTGGCCGTCACGCGCGCGGAGAGTCGGCTCGCCGTCTCCGGCCACGGATTCGTCCGGACCAAGGCGAAGCCGCACAACCCCAGGAAACTGTGGGGGTCACTCTTCGGCTCGGCGATGGAGGAACCCGACACCCCGGTACTCGTGGCCTACGGCGAGGGCTTGCTCGATCCCGCGGTCGCGCCCCGGGTCGACGTCCCCGACCGCCGCGACTGGCTCGACCGCGGCCGGACCATCACCGCCCTCTCCGCCGAGCGAGCCGGGTGGTCGGCGACCCGCATCGTTCACCCGGACGTCACCGAGGCCGGCCTCTCGCTCCCCGAGCAGCTCGCCGCCGCACTCCGGGACCGGTTCGCACCCGCTCCTACACGCGAGGAGGAACTGCCGCCCGCACCCCGGAACGTCCCACTGGCCTCCGGCCCCGACGTCGGCACCGCGGTCCATCATCTCGCCGAGCACACCGATCTCACCGAGCTCGCCACGGAACCGTCCGCGGCCACCGGGGAGTGGGAACTGTGGGCCGCGGGTCAGCTCACGGCGCTCGGCCTCGGCGGCGGGTTCCGCGGCACCCGGACCCCCGAGGCCGTCGACGAGATGGTCGCCGTCGCCCGCACCGCCCTCACCTCGGAGCCCGTCAGGAGGGCGGCCACTCGACCACACTGGGTGGAGTTGCCGGTCGCGGGGCCGCTCTCCACTGCCGACGGGACGACGGTGGCGGTCGACGGGGTGGTCGATCTGGTCGTGGACGAACCCGACGGTTCCCTGTCAGTCATCGACTACAAGACCGATGTGGCCGTCACCAGCGGGACCGTCGACGAGTACCTGCTCCAGTTGTGCGCGTACGCCGCACTCCTGGGCGCGACCACCGGCCGGAAGGTGTCACGCATCGAGCTCGTGTTCTGCCGCGGCAGCCGGGCCACCGTCATCGGACGGGAGCTCAGCTGAGGTTCGTCCACACGACCCGGCCGTTCGCCGCAGCAGCAATAGCCGCGTCGCAGGGTTCGCCGGTGGTCAACGCCTGGTACAGCTCCACCAGCATGTCCACGACGGAATCCCACACCCGGTACAGCGGCTCGTCCCCGCCGTACGCCCACACGGCACCCGCGCCCGGGCCACCCCGGTAGGAGACGGCGTACCCGTATCCGCGTCGCTCCGCGATCGGCCACAGGCGGCCGGTCCAGGACGCTTCGGCATCCGGTTCCGAGCCGAGCCCACCGATGGCCATCGCGTGCTCGAACCGCAGCGCCTGCACCTCGAACCCCTCCGCAGCACCCAACGGTTCCGCGAACGGCAGCAGACCCTCGACCGAGTCCAGGCCCGTCCGGCGCAGATGCCAGAGCAGAGTCCTGATCCCCACCGAATCGTCGACGCCGCAGCTGTCGAGGAGCATTCCGGTCCGGCTGTCGGACACGCGGGGATCATCCAGCCACGCACCGGGCACGCTTCCGACCTGCAGGAGGACGGCGATCGCATCGCACAACTCCCCCACCTGCTCGTCGAGGACCACCGCGGTCTCCTCGGACCGGCCTGACCTCGATCGTCGGGCCATCTGCTCGGAGAATGCGGGAGTCTCGGCGACCTCGGCCGGAGGACCGGTCGGGCCGTCACCCCGCTCACCGTCCATCACCGACCTGATCCGGTCGAGGGCGCCGTCGAACTCCGCGCCCCACTCCGCCCGGGTCGCGGACGAGTCGGAGTGCTGGGCCGCCGGCACGGCGGACACCGGTACCGGCACTCGCGCCGGCTGATCCGGCGCCGACTCGACCCCGTCGTCCCGCGTCGCCGGGATCGCTCCGGTGACATCGGCGAGGAGGTCCAGCCGTGCGCGGCGGCTGTCTCGCATCCGGTCACGCTCGGACCGCGTGAACGACAGCACCGGAAGGGTGAGCAACAGCGCGGCCTGCCTCCCGGAGAAGCCGAATCCCAGCTTGAGTGCCCGCCGTGCGTCGACAGGGGAGTCCGCCCGCCGGATCGTCTCCATCACAGCGTCGAGGTCCTCGCACGCCAGGAGCACCGCCTCGGCCTCGTCCCATGCCCTCCCGGCATCGTCCCCAGGTTCGAACAAGCCTCCGACAGCACCAGTAGCGACCACGCCACACCCCCGATCTTCCCTACAACAAACTGACCCGGCCCCCACCGGATCCACGCGAATCCTACGCCCGCCGACCCTCTCATGGTCATGCAGCCACACCGCCCTCGGCCGCGGGTCCCGCGGGCGGTTGTGACCGATCTCTCCGCCTAGCTCAGGTCACTGAGCAGGGCTTTTAAATTTTCAAGCTGTTCCACAGGGACGCCGAAGGATTCCCTCGGAAACGGGACGTAGGGTCGGCGACCATGAACCGAAATCTGATGCTCGAGGACCGGGACCGGAGACAGTCCACCCCGGCGCCTCCTGCTGAGGGTGCTCGGGCAGAGGCACTGCCCGGCAGAGACGTCCCGGGGGATCCGGAGGCGGCCCCGGCGGCGGTCTTCCCGGCCCCGTTGACCACGATCACGGCCGCGGTGATGGGTGGGTTGATCGGACTCGGGGCGATCTACGGCGTGGCGGCCCGACTCGCGGACACGCTCGTCGGGGTGGCGGTCATCGTGTTGGTGTTCGCGTTGAGCATGGCCGGCCCCAGGGTGCACGCCGCGGCCCGGTCCGAGGTCGGTCGCACCGTCGCGGTGGTCCTCGAGGCGATCGCCTTCGGCGGTGTACTCGGCGCCGTCATCGTCCTGTTCTGAGCCGGGCCCCCAACTCCTCCACCAGTGCGTCCTCCAGCCCGGCGCCTTCCACGAGGTACCGACGGACGTCGCCGAACTCGCTGTCCAACGCGTTCAGCGAACGCCGGATGTTGCTCTCCTCGACTCCGATGAGCACGTCGATCGCCTCGAGATTGTCCGGCATCTCGGCTCGGACATAGGTCCGGATCGCGGTGACGAAGTCCGCCGACAGTTCGCGGGTGAGCAGGTAATCCGCGATCACGTCCTCGTCCCTGACCCCGGCGAGCAACTGCAGCACGGCGGAGATCCACCCAGTCCGGTCCTTGCCCGCCGTGCAGTGGACGATCGCCGGGCCTGACGAGTGCGCCACGGCGTGGACGGCGCGGCCGAACGCCATCCGCTCCCGGTCTCCGAGGACGAACCTGTCGTAGGTCGTCGCCATCTCACGGCGCGCGTCCTCCACGCTGAAGGTCCCCGCGCCGGTGAAGGTGGCGGCGGAGGTGTTTCCGGCGAGGACGTCGATGGCCAGGTAGTCGGCGCCGGCCGGGACCACATCGGGCTGTCTGGTGATCTCGTCATCGGTCCGCAGGTCGACGATGGTGCTCACCCCGAGCCGTTCGAGCACCCCGAGGTCGTCCTCGCCCACGGACAACGTGGTGGAACGGTAGACCAGACCGCGGGCCATCGTCCCCGACGGGTGGAGCAGGTAGCCGGGGCCCGCGACGTCACGGAAGTTGTGCACGCTCGTGAGTCGGACATCACCGGAAGCCGATCCGGATCCGCCCACCTCCGCATCGAGCTTCGCGTCTACCTCGGCGTCTACCTCGGTGTTCATGCGCGCGTCTGCGCCCATCCCGCGTCCCCTTCGGCTCCCGCGCGTCCGGATGACGCGCCGCCCCTTCGTTACTACCGGATCGCGGGAACCGGTGCGAGGCGGCCACGGCGGAACCGGATGTCAGTCCCGTTCCCGTTCCACCCGCGAGCCGGGCCCTGACGCGATGTTCCCCGGAGGTGGCCCGGTAGGCCATGCCAGCGTGGTCGGAGTGGAACGACCCCTCAGCTCCACCGTCCCGCCCGCGGTCCAGTGATCGGTCTCGGGGTCCGCCGCCGCCCGGAGGACGGTCTCCGAGGCCAACACCCGCGTGGGGTGTTCCTTGGCCAGCTCGCACAGCCGCGCGGCCTCGTTGACGGCGTCCCCGATCACCGTGTATTCGAACCGGGTCGCGGACCCGACGTACCCGGCCACCACCTCGCCGTAGGAGACCCCGATCCCGGCCGAGCAGTCGGGGACGAGCTCGGGCAGCGCCTGCGCCAGGTCCCGGGCCGAGGCGAGGACCGCCGTCGCCGGGTCGGCGATGGGCGCGGGGGCGCCGAACACCGCAAGCGCCGCGTCGCCCTGGAATTTGTCGAGCAACCCGCCGTGCGACTCGACCCGGTCCACGACCACCTCGAAGAAGGCGTTGAGGGTCTCCACGACCTCCCTCGCGGGCCGCGTGGAGGCCAGCCGGGTGGAACCGATGAGGTCGACGAACAGCACGCCGACGTACGTGGTGTCCCCGCCGAGGTGGGGTTCCTGGCTCTCTGCGGCCTGCGCGACCTGGCTGCCCACGTGGCGGACGAACAACTCACGCAGGCGCTGACGCTCGCGGATCATCTCCGCCATCCGGTTGAACCCCCGTTGCAGCTGCCCGAGCTCGGTCCCGTCGAACACCTCCACGCGCGCGTCGAGGTCGCCACCGGCGAGGTCCTCCATGGCCCAGCGGACGGAGTACACCGGGGCGAGCAGGGCGGAGACGAGAAGCCAGGTCGCGGCGAAGCCGGCCGTGAGGGCCCCGAGACCGAGGATCCCCACGATGGCCACGAGCCGGGAGACCGGGAACTGGTTGTTCGCCGCGGCGTAGGCGCTCAGCAACACGAGGCCGATGAGGGGGAGCCCGGAGCTCACCACCCAGAAGGCCTGCAACCGTCCGCGCACACCGATGACGGGGGCGTGCAGGTTCGGCCCGGCCTCCAGCGCGAGAGCGGCGAGGGGGCGAAGCGCGATCTCGGCGACGATGTATGCCGTTCCACAGCTCAGGGACCCGATCACCACGATCGCGCCCGTGACGACCCACAGGGCCTGGACGTCCTCGAGCGCGAACGCCACCGCGACGACCATCCCGCCCACCGCCCAGAGCACCCCGGTCCGCAGGGTGATGCCGAGCGGCGCCGACAGGCACCGCGCCTGTTCGGCGGCGGTCGGTGGCCGACTCTCGTCAGCCCACCTCATCCAGTTGGTCACCACCCGCAGGAGCCACCATGACCCGAAGGCGATCCCGACGAGGGCGGTCACCGGTGTCACCACGAGGGCTGCCGGGCTGAACCGTCCGGAGACCACCTGCTCGAGGGGCAGCAGCAGGCCGATCACGATCCAGACACCCACCACTCCGAGCCCGTGGGTGATCACCAGCATCCGGGTGAGCACCCGCTGGACCCGCTTCTTCCGGCGCGGGGGTTCCTCCCGTTCGAGCCCGAGCATGCGGGTACCCCACGGCGGGCGGGAGGCGTGCGCTGAGGGGGTGGTCACAGGGGAGTCGTCCTGCCAGGCGGGGGATGGGTGTTCATCGTCGCGCGAGTGAGGTCCACGCGCGCTCGGAATAGCACCCTCATTGTCAGATGGATCACATCTAATGCGCTAACTTAACTCCATGACCACGCCTCAGTTCAACCCCGGCCACGAGATGCGTCACGAGACCTTCGGCGACATCCTCCTCGAGCGTTCCACCGATGACAATCCCGGACTCCTCTTCGAGGACTCGAGCTGGACGTGGCGGGAATTCGTGGCGGAGAGCGCGGTCCGCGCGGCGATCCTGTCCGACTGGTCCACCACGCACGCCGACGCCTACGCCGGCCGGCCAGAGCGTTTCCGTCACCTGCACGTCGGCATCCTGCTGGAGAACGTCCCCGAGTACCTGTTCCTCCTGTCCGGGGCGTCCATGGCCGGTGTGACCATCATCGGCATCAACCCCACCCGTCGCGGTGCCGAACTGGCCTCCGACATCCGCGGGGTGGACTGCGACGTGATCGTCACCGACGCCGACGGTGCCGGGCTGCTCGACGGTCTCGCCCTCTCCGACGAGACGGGAGGAGTCGTGGCCGTCCACGAGGTGGACTCGGCCGGGTGGCAGGACCTGCTGGCCGCACACGCCGGGGCGGAGCCCCGACTCCACGACGCCGCCCGTGACCCCAACACCCTGCTCGCGTTGCTGTTCACCTCGGGCTCCACGGGTGCACCCAAGGCGGTCATGTGCTCGACCGGTCGGCTCGCGATGCTCGGCACGATCAACTACCGCGACCTGGTGCTGGACGACGTCGCCTACAGCGCGATGCCGATGTTCCACGGCAACGCGATGTTCGCCGCGTTCGCCCCGGCCGCGTTCGTCGGGTGCACGTTCGCGATGCGCCGGAAGTTCTCGGCCTCGGGCTTCCTGCCCGACGTGCTGCGATTCGGCGCCACCTACTTCAACTACGTGGGCCGTTCGCTCTCCTACATCCTCGCCCAGCCCGAGCGCCCGGAGGAGAAGCAGACACGGCTCCGCACCGTGTTCGGGACCGAGGCCTCGACTTACGACCGCGCCGAGTTCGCCCGCCGCTTCGGAGTCGAACCGGGCGAGTCGTACGGCTCCAGCGAGGGCGGGGTCGTGATCGGCCGCACCTCCGACACCCCGCCGGACGCTCTCGGCGTCGCGGGCGCCTACATGAACGTCGCGATCCTCGACGAGGACGGCCGGGAGTGCCCGCGTGCGGAGTTCGACGCCGACGGTGGCCTGGCCAACGCGGGCGAGGCGATCGGCGAGATCTGCAACCTCACCGGCGCCGCGATGTTCGAGGGGTACTACCGCAACCCGGAGGCCACCGCCGAGCGCAACATCGGCGAGGTCTACCACTCCGGCGACCTGGGCTACCGGGACGCCGACGGGTTCTTCTACTTCGCCGGTCGCTCCGGGGACAAGATCCGCGTGGACAGCGAGAACTTCTCCGCCGGCCCGGTCGAGCGGATCCTCGACCGCTTCCCCGGCGTCCTGGTGGTGGCCGTCTACCCCGTGCCGGACCCACGCACGGGCGACCAGGTCATGGCCGCCATCCAACTCGAACCGGGAGTGACCTTCGACCCCGCCGCGTTCTCCGGGTTCTGCAGGAGCCAACCCGACATGGGGACCAAGTGGGCGCCGCGCTTCGTGCGGATCATGGAGACCATGCCGGTCACCGCCACCCGCAAGATCGCCAAACCCAGCCTGCGCCGGCAGTCGTGGACCGAGCCCGGCGAGGTGTACGTGCGCGGCGGCGCCGCGGTGGTGGGAGGGAAGGGCGACGACGACGAGTTCCAGCCGCTGACCAGCGCGATCCGCGACTCACTACTCGGCCAGTACCGTCTCCACGGACGTCAACCGTCCGGGGTGTGAGCAGCGGGCGGGTCAGCGCAGTACGCGCAACTGGAACGGGTAGTTGATGGTCCGGCCCTGGGTCGCCCGCACCGTACCGATCAGGTGGCCGACGATCTGGAGGACGAAGGAGACCGCCAGCAGGACCAGGCCGATCGGGATGCCGATCACGGTGATGATGAAGATCCAGCCGACGATGCTCATGATCCACAGGCCGAGGTTGAAGTTGAACGAACCCGCGGCGGCCTGCCGGACGAACGGGCTGCGGTCCTTGTAGATCAGCCACATCACGAGCGGTCCGACGAAGGAGAGCCACCCGGCGGACAGCGCCATGGCGATGAGGCTGGACGCGTGCGCCAGGGCTGCGGGGGTGCGGTCGTCGGGCCCGGCGACGGGCTGCTGTCCGAACCGGGGGTCGCCGTACTGCTGGAATCCGGGCTGCTGGGTCATGCCCCCAGTGTGCGCCTCTCGCGACGCCGGGGCATCAGGGAAATCCCCGGTGTCGTCCGGTTCCGCGACCGATCGTGTGATCGGGCACTCGCGATCCCCCGCTATCCCACGTTTCACCCGCCTGTCACATGCCCCGCCTACCCTGGCGGCCATGGCAGACACCCCACAGGATCACACCGCAGTCGACTCGGGGACCGATCCTCTCGCCCGGGCGGTGGCCCCGCTGCGGGAGGACGTCCGGTTCCTCGGCTCCCTGCTCGGCGACACGATCCGCGAGCACGCCGGGCACCGGGTGTTCGATCTCGTCGAGACGGCCCGCCGGACGGCGTTCGCGGTCCGTCGCTCGGAGGCCGACCGGGACGAGGTGTCCGCTCTGTTCAAGGACATCGACGCCGCCGACGCCATTCCGGTGATCCGGGCGTTCTCCCTGTTCGCGTTGCTGGCCAACGTGGCGGAGGACCTGCACCAGGAACGCCGCAGGCGGATGCACCAGGCCGCCGGCGAGACGCCGCCCGACGGGGACCTGGCGGTCACGTGGACCCGGCTGGCGGAGCTGCTGGAGGGGGACCACGACGAGCGGCTGGCCGCCGTGCGCGCCACCGCCCGCGTGTCCCCGATCCTCA
>JBKBUP010000056.1:0-7731 GCA_046289795.1 Dietzia sp.
GCGGCGCTGCAGCAGCTGGGCGTGCGCGACGCGGACTGCGAGCGCGCGTTTGGGCTGGACCAGGCGGCGCTGGCCGGCGGGGCCATCGCGAGCCACCGGCGGGCTGCACCGCGCAGTTCGGGGACCCCGGCCGCGGTCACGGTCAGGCGGTGCGAGTCGCCCTCGGGTCCGGGGACGAACTCCCACGACAGCCCGGGGTCGATGGCCTCGATGAGCGAGGTGATCTCCGGGACCACGCGGCGGGCGTCACCCGACTCGAGCGCGGCGGTCGTCCGTCGGCACCCACCCTCGGCCCACCACCGCCAGAAGGTGGTGACGGCGCGGTCCGAGCGCAGTCTGGCGGTCTCGATGCGGACGCCGGACAGGTCCATCGATCTGGAGAGTTGCCGGGGTCGCGCCGCGCCGATCGCCATCTGTTCTCCCCCTGCCCGTCACGGTCCGTCCTGCATGTCTGACTCCAGTATCCGGATAAGCCGCCTCCCGTGCCCGGAACCGCTCACCCCGGCCGGGCCCCCGGGCCGATCCTCGTCCCCGGCAACGGGTGCACATCGGCGTCCGCACTGGAAGAGTCTCGGTCATGACCAACCCCCACGGTTCCCCCGACGCCCCGACCCGCCCGCGCGTCCTCGTCATCGGCGCCACCGGGTACATCGGCGCCCGTCTCGTCCCCCGACTGCTCGCCGACGGCGCCGACGTCTCGGTCCTGGCGCGCACCCCCAAGCGGCTCGACGACGTGCCGTGGCGGGACCAGGTCACCATCCACGAGGGCGGGCTGGGCGACGAGGCCGCGTTGTCGGCCGCCCTCGCCGGCGTCGACGTGGCGTGCCACCTCGTCCACTCGATGGGCCACTCCACCGACTTCGAGAAGGAGGAGCGCGAGACCACCGAGGCGTTCGTCCGCGCCGTCGAGGCCGCCGGGGTGGGCCGCATCGTGCACCTCTCCGGCCTGCATCCCAAGGACGAGACCGACCTGTCGACGCACCTGCGCTCGCGCGTGGAGGTGGGGCGGATCATGCTGGCCTCGTCCGTGCCCGCGCTGGTGATCCAGGCCGGGGTGGTGATCGGCTCCGGGTCCGCCTCGTTCGAGATGATCCGGCACCTGACCACCCGGCTCCCGGGGATGGTCACCCCGAAGTGGGTCAGCAACCGAATCCAGCCGATCGCCGTACGGGACGTGGTCCACTACCTCGCGGCCGCCACCACGGTTCCGCTCGACGGTGAACTCGCGAACGGTCGCATCATCGACGTGGGCGCGCCGGACGTGTTGACCTACGGGCAGATGATGCAGATCTACGCCGAGGAGGCCGGGCTGCACCGCCGGCTCATGGTCCCGGTCCCCGTGCTCACGCCCAAGCTGTCCTCCCTGTGGATGGGACTGGTCACCCCGCTCGAGCCCGGCCTGGCCCGGCCGCTGGTGGAATCGCTGCGCTGCGAGGCGATCGTCCTGGTCGACGACGCCGACGAGGTGCTCGGCCCCCCGCCCGGCGGCCGCACGAGCTACCGGGAGGCCCTCCGCGAGGCCCTGCGCGTGCCGCACGGCCCCTCCCGTCCTGCCCTGTGGGCCGCCGCCGACCCGCTCGGCGACCCGGCGCGGCTGCTGCCCAGCGACGCCGAATGGGCCGGGGCCCGCCCGCCCGCCGTATGGCACGCCCGCGCGGGGCGATGAACACGGACAGCGATGAACGCGGGCAGAATCGATCCCATGCCTGAGCCTGCGTCCGTGCCCGGGTCGGAGTCAGGGGCCGGCGCCACATCCGAGACGGACGTCCCCGACACCCTGATAGGCCGATACCGGCACGCCTTCCGCACCGGCGAGATGGAGACCGCGCCGGTGCCCCCGACGCGCCGCCGCCTCGTCGTCGTCGTCATCACCTTGGTGCTCGGAACGGCCGTCAGCGCCTGGGCGCTGCGCATCCCGGCCGGCGACTCGATGTTCTATCCCGCCACCGCCCTGCTCGCGGCGGTGTGGCTGGTGGGGGCGTTCGCCTCGGGCCCGATCCGGGTGGGGTGCGAGCCGTACCGTCCGGGCCGGCCGGTGCTCTCCTCGGTCCTCGCCGCCTCGGCCCTGGCCGCCGTGTTCTGCGTGGCCGCGGTCGTGGTGGCCCAGATCGAACTGCTCCGCGAGCCGGTGGAGGCCCTGCTCGCCCACGCCACGGTGGGCAACCTGGCGCTGGTGGCCCTGCTCACCGCCGTCAACGGCGCCGCCGAGGAGTGCTTCCACCGCGGCGCGGTGTACTCGGCCACCGCGCGTGTGCACCCGATCCTGGTGACCACCGCGATCTACGGCGTGGTCACCGCCGCCGCCGGCATCCCCCTGTTGGTGGTCGCGGCGGTCGTGCTGGGGCTGGTCACGGCGGTGCAACGGCGGTGCACCGGTGGGGTACTGGGCCCGATCATCACCCACGTCGTGTGGTCGATGGTCATGCTGTTCGCGCTCTCACCGATCTTCGACGCCGCGAGCGGGTAGCCCGCCTAGCCCCCGCAGCATCCCTCCCCGGCGGCCCCCGCACGCCCGGTCCCCGGGCCCGGGCGCACCTCGCGGGTGGTGAGGTTCCGGGCCGCCAGGTCCGCCTCCGCGGGATAGTCCACCCCGACCAGCGAGAGCCCGCACGCCGGGGCCACGGGGACGGACGACGACCGCTGCGTCTCGAGCAGCAGCCCGTCGATCCACTCCTGCCCGCGCCGGCCCTCCCCCACGGCCATCACCGCGCCCACGAGGCTGCGCACCATGGACCAGCAGAACGCGTCCGCGCTCACCGACGCCGTCCACACCTCGGCCGCCCCGGGCGCGTCCGGGCCACGCGGATCCGGCTCGGCGCGCCAGTCGAAGCGCTGGAGCTCACGGATCGTGGTGGCCCCCTCACGACGACGACAGAACGCCGCGAAGTCGTGCAGGCCCAGCAGTCGCGAGGAGGCCTGGCGCACCGCGTCCAGGTCCGCCCGACGCGTCCAGGGCGCGGTGTCGCGGGCGCGGGTCGGCTCGGGCCCCCACGGTGCGGTGGTGAGCCGGTACTCGTAGTGGCGGCGCAGGGCGGAGAAGCGGGCGTCGAACTCCTCGGGCACCCACCGGGCGTCCATCACCGCGATGTCGGCGGGCAGGAGACGGGCCAGCCGGCGCACGAGCGCCTCGGGACGACCGTCGAACGACCGCTGGTCCAACCACGCCGGGTCCACGTCGAGGTGGCAGACCTGGGCCCGGGCGTGGACCCCGGCGTCGGTGCGTCCGGCGACGGTCAGGGTCACGGGGTTCCGGAAGACGGTCCCGAGCTGCTCCTCCAGGACGCCACACACGGTGCGCAGGCCGGGCTGGCGGGCCCATCCGGAGAAATCAGTACCGTCGTAGGCGACGTCGAGGCGGATCCGGCGGGTGGGTGTGTCGGCCGCGTACTCCGACGGTGTGATCATGAGCGTCGACGCTAGCCCACACGCCCCGGCCGTGGCAGGCTCGGGTCATGCCCCGCCCCACGAGCAGGACCGAACTCCTGGAGGCCGCCGCCCACGAGTACGAGCGGCTGCACCTCGCCCTCGACCGGTTCGAGCCCGACGTCCTGGCCGACCTCACGTGGGAGGCGGACATCGAGGACACCTCCCGGCACCCGCGCGATGTCCTCACCCACATCCACGCCTGGCAGCTCCTCGCCCTGGACTGGGCGGAAGCGGGTGAGGCCGGCGGCTCGCCCCAGATCCCCGGCGAGGGCCGCACCTGGCGAGAGACCCCGTTGATCAACGCCGAGATCCGGGAGCGCTACCTCGACACCCCCTACTCCGACGCCGTCGACCTCCTCGCGGGGAGCCACGCCCGGTGCCTCGACGCGATCGGGTCGCACTCCAGCGACGAGCTCTTCACCCGCGGCCACTACGCCTGGACAAAGAGCACCACCCTCGGCGCCTACTTCGTCTCGGCCACCTCGAGCCACTACGTGTGGGGGCAGAAGACCCTCCGACGGATCCAGCGCGCGCTCCCCTCGCCGTGACCCCCCACCGGGACGTCCTGCGGTGGTTGCGGGCGGCCGACCCGTCGACGGCGTACCTCGTGGCGCGCGACCTCTCCGGCCGCGACGACCCGGTCCTGCGGTCCGAGATCGCCGTCTCCGGCGTGGGTGCGGCGCTACTCGCCGCGCGCCGCCCCGACGGACACTGGGGCTCCGGCTTCTATCAGCCGAAGTGGATCAGCACCCACTACACGCTCCTCGAACTGGCGTGGTTGGGTCTGGACCCTCACGAACCCCGCGCCGCCTCGTCCGTCCGGATGGTGCTGGAGTCCCCGCGTTGTGACGACGGCGGACTGAGCGCCGGAGTCCCGACCTCCAGCAGCGACGTGTGCATCAACGGCATGGCGCTGACCTACTGCAGCCACTTCGGCGCGGAGACCTCCCTGCTGGCCGGCCTGCTCGACATGGTGCTGGCCGAGCGGATGACGGACGGCGGCTTCAACTGCCGGAGCACACGCTCGGGCGCCACCCATTCGTCGGTGCACACCACCACGAGCGCGATCGAGGGGTTCACCGCCTACCTCGCGGCCGGACACGTCCATCGCGCCGCCGAGGTCGCCGAGGCGCGGTCCGGAGCCGTCGAGTTCCTCCTGGCGCACCGACTGTTCCGCAGCCACCGCACCGGCGAGGTGATCCGCCCGGAGTTCACCCGGCTCCACCATCCGGCGCGATGGCGTTTCGACGTCCTGCGCGGCCTCGACGTGGTCACCGACGCCGGAGCCGTGGAGGACGACAGACTCGCCGACGGACTCGAGGTGCTCCGGCGGCGGCGCCGGGCCGACGGTCGCTGGTGCGGCGCCAGCGGCTACCCCGGGCAGACCCACGTGGACTACCCGGCCCCGCGCGAGCCGAACCCCTGGATCACCGTCGCCGCCCTGAGGATCCTGCGCCGAACCGGGGTGGGCTGACGCACGTCGCGGCGAGCTCGTCCAGGATGGGTACATGAGCCCCCGTCGACTCGCCGTCCTCGTCACCGCACTCGCCGCCGCGGCCGCGGGGTGCTCCCAGGGCGGCGGGGACGTCCCGGCATCCGCGCCGCCGTCTGACACCGCCCTGTCCGACACAGCGCACGCGCCGTCCTACGCCCGCTACGTGGCCCTCGGAGACTCCTTCGCCGCCCTCGGCCCGACCGACGCCCCCACGAGCGGGCCGGCCCAGTGCCTACGCTCCACCCGCAACTACGCGGCCGTGCTCGCCGAGCGGGACGACGTGGGTGAACTCGTCGACGTCACCTGTGGCGGTGCCGAGACCACCCACATGACCGGGCCACAGATCGCCGAGACCCCGCCACAGTTCGATGCCCTGACCGGCGACACCGACCTGGTGACCCTGTCCATCGGCGGCAACGACATCGGATTCGGCGCGATGGTGGGGTGCATCTTCCAGACCCCTCGGGTGGAGACCGGAGCACCGTGCCGGGACCGGCTCGAACTATCCGTGACAGGAGAGCTCGACACCCTCGGCGACCGGTTGGACCGGGTGTACGACGGGATCCGTGACCGCTCCCCCGACGCGCGGATCGTGACCACCGCGTACCTGCCGCTCGTCCCCGATCACGGGGGGTGCGAGTTCGTCTCCGGGATGAGTCCGGGGGACGTCACCTGGACACGACACGTGACCGAACGGATCAACATGATCGTCTCGGATGCCGCCGAACGCGCGGGCGCGGACGTGGTCCAGCCCGACGACGCCGCCGAACGTCACGCCTGCGCTCCGGTCGCCGAGCGGTACACCGATTTCACCGGCGCGGAGACGGGTTCGCACCCGATGCACCCGACCGAGGCGGGGCACCGAGCGATGGCGGAGGCCGTGGGCGCGGTTCTCTGACGGACGGATTCCTGCGCCTCGTCACCGCGCCCCCGACCGCCCGATGGATGGCGGGGACGAGGAAAGGGCCCCGCCTACCGCGTGATGCGGTGGCGGGGCCCTTCACACCGGATCCGTGAGGATCAGGCCTCGATGACTCAGGCCTTGTCGTCGTCCGTACCGACGGCGTGGGTGGAGTCCTCAGAAACGGCCTCGGCGGTCTCCTCGGCGTTGTCCACCTCGGCGTCGTCGGCGGCCTCGACCTGATCGGCGATCGGGCTGTTGGCCTCGGCCTCGGCAGTCACGTCGTCAGCGGTCGTGTCGTCTGCGGTCGCGTCGTCCGTGGACTCGGTGACCGGCTTGTCGGCCGACTTCTTGGAGGCGGCGGCGCGGGTGGCGCGTGAGGCCTCGGCGGACGCCAGCGGCTCGGTGACGAGCGCGATCATCGCCATGGGCGCGTTGTCGCCCTTGCGGTTCTCGAGCTTGACGATCCGGGTGTAGCCACCGTCGCGGTCGGCGACCCGGGGGCCGATCTCCGCGAACAGCTTGTGCAGGACGTCCTTGTTCCGGACGAGCTTGGCGGCCTCACGACGGTCGGCCAGCGTGCCGCGGCGCGCCTTGGTGATGAGCTTCTCCGCGTACGGACGAAGCAGCTTCGCCTTGGTCTCCGTGGTACGGATCGCATCGTGCTCGAACAGCTGGGTGGCCAGGTTCGACAGGATGAGCCGCTGGTGGGCCGGGGATCCGCCGAGGCGGGCGCCCTTCTTGGGCTTGGGCATCAGATTCTCCTAGGAATGGTGTGCTGAGAGCTCGTCAGAGCTGCTCGGTCTCGGCGTAATCCTCGCCGCCCTCGTCGGTCCACGTCCCGGTCTCGGCGTCGTAGCCGGCGACCGAGGCGGGATCGAACCCGGGGGGCGCATCCTTGAGCGACAGGCCGAGCTCCACGAGCTTGACCTTGACCTCGTCGATCGACTTCTGACCGAAGTTGCGGATGTCGAGCAGGTCCGACTCGCTGCGCGCCACGAGCTCGCCCACGGTGTGGACGCCCTCGCGCTTGAGGCAGTTGTAGGACCGGACGGACAGGTCCAGGTCGTCGATCGGCATGCCGTATGCGGCGATGTGATCGGCCTCGGCCGGGCTGGGCCCGATCTCGATGCCCTCGGCCTCGTCGTTGAGCTCCCGCGCCAGGCCGAAGAGCTCGACCAGGGTCTTACCCGCGGACGCCAGGGCGTCACGGGCGGACATCGAGTTCTTGGTCTCGACGTCCAGGACCAGACGATCGAAGTCCGTGCGCTGGTGCACACGGGTGGCCTCGACCTTGTAGGTCACCTTGAGGACGGGCGAGTAGATCGAGTCGACCGGGATACGGCCGATCTCGTGGCCCGCGTCCTTGTTGAGCCCGGCGGGGACGTAGCCACGACCGCGCTCGACGACCAGCTCGATCTCCAGACGGCCCTTCTCGTTGAGAGTGGCGATGTGCAGGTCCGGGTTGTGCACCTCGACGCCGGTCGGCGGGACGATGTCACCCGCGGTGACCGGGCCCGGGCCCTGCTTCTTGAGGTACATGGTGACCGGCTCGTCCTCGATGGACGAGACGACCAGGCCCTTGAGGTTGAGGATGATGTCGGTGACATCCTCCTTGACGCCCGGCACGGTGGTGAACTCGTGCAGGACACCCTCGATGCGGATGCTGGTCACGGCCGCGCCCGGGATGGACGACAGCAGCGTGCGCCGCAGGGAGTTGCCGATGGTGTAGCCGAAACCGGGCTCGAGGGGCTCGAGCACGAACCGCGAGCGGTTCTCGGAGACGACCTCCTCGGTGAGGGTGGGCCGCTGGGAGATGAGCATGTGCTACCTCTTTCGAATCTAGACGTCCGCTATTTGACGTCGTAGTAACCCACCGTCGCCGGGCGGGCCGCGATGTGCGGCCCGC
>JBKBUP010000056.1:7741-13933 GCA_046289795.1 Dietzia sp.
ACTGCTCGCTGCCGCTGCAGGCGCTGCGCGGCAGCCTGCCGCGCCCCCGCCCCCGGCCCCGCCCCCCCGGCGGGGGGGGGGCCCCGGGCCCCCCCCCCCCCCCCGCCACGGGGGAGGACAGATCACTTCGAGTAGAGCTCGACGATCAACTGCTCCTGCAGCGGCACATCGATCTGCGCGCGCTCGGGGAGCTGGTGGACGAGGATGCGGAGCGTCGTGGGGACGACCTGCAGCCACGCCGGTACGGGACGCTCGCCGAGCATCTCGGTGGCGATCTCGTACCAGTCCATCTTGGTGGACTTGGGACGGACGTCGACGATGTCGTACTGCGACACCCGGTAGCTCGGGATGGTCACCTTCTGGTCGTTGACCCGGAAGTGGCCGTGGTTCACGAGCTGGCGAGCCTGACGACGCGTCTGCGCGAGACCCGCGCGGTACACGACGTTGTCCAGGCGCGATTCCAGGATCTGGAGGAGGTTCTCGCCGGTCTTACCGCCCCGACGGTTGGCCTCCTCGTAGTAGCGACGGAACTGCTTCTCCATCACGCCGTAGGTGAAGCGGGCCTTCTGCTTCTCCTGCAGCTGCGTGCGGTACTCGGACTCCTTGATCCGCGCGCGGCCGTGATGACCGGGCGGGAAGGGCCGACGTTCGAATGCGGTGTCGCCACCTACGAGGTCCACGCCGAGACGGCGGGACTTACGGGTGACGGGGCCGGTGTAACGTGCCATGGTTCTCTACGTTCCTTCCGGCTCAGACTCGACGCCGCTTGGGCGGACGACAGCCGTTGTGGGGCTGGGGGGTGACATCGGAGATCGTGCCCACCTCGAGGCCGGCGGCCTGAAGCGAGCGAATCGCGGTCTCACGGCCCGAGCCGGGGCCCTTGACGAACACGTCGACCTTCTTCACACCGTGCTCCTGCGCCTTGCGGGCCGCGTTCTCGGCGGCGAGCTGGGCGGCGAAGGGCGTCGACTTGCGCGAGCCCTTGAAGCCGACGTGACCGGAGGACGCCCAGGCGAGGACTCCACCGGAGGGATCGGTGATCGAGACGATGGTGTTGTTGAACGTGCTCTTGATGTGGGCGTGGCCCAGAGGAACGTTCTTCTTTTCCTTGCGACGACCCGACTTCTTGGGGCCCGCAGCGCGTGACTTGGGGGGCATTACTTCTTCTTTCCGGCGACGGTCTTCTTCGGGCCCTTACGGGACCGGGCGTTGGTCTTGGTGCGCTGACCACGAACGGGGAGGCCGCGACGGTGGCGGATCCCCTGGTAGCTGCCGATCTCGATCTTCCGGCGAATATCGCCCTGGACCTCGCGGCGAAGGTCACCCTCGACCTTGTAGTTACCTTCGATGTCGTCACGAAGGACTGTCAGCTGCTCGTCCGTGAGATCCTTGGTGCGCAGATCCGGGCTGATGCCCGTGCGCTCGAGGATGTCGACGGCCCGCGTGCGACCGATGCCGAAAATGTAGGTGAGCGCGATCTCCATACGCTTGTCGCGTGGGAGATCAACGCCGGCAAGACGTGCCATGTGGCGTTTCTCTTTCGTCATGCGGTAGGTCTGCTCCCCGACCGTCCCCGCGTCGGATGGTCATCTCACGATGAGCAGCCGTACGGGGCCCTGGCCTCCGCATCCAGGGGTATGGAACCCGCCTCACCTGACTGCGGGGAGGCGGCTGGTACGGGGAGTTGAGCGCTTTACTTGTAGCGGTAGACGATCCGACCACGCGTGAGGTCGTATGGCGACAGCTCGACGACCACGCGGTCCTCGGGCAGGATGCGGATGTAGTGCTGACGCATCTTCCCACTGATGTGTGCGAGGACCTTGTGTCCGTTCTCGAGTTCGACGCGGAACATTGCGTTCGGCAACGGCTCGACAACTCGGCCCTCGACCTCGATGGCTCCGTCTTTCTTTGCCATGCTTGTTACGGTCCTCCACGATTCCCCGGATGTCGTCTACCGGATTCTGGTGCACTGGTGGGCACACCGACGTATAAGCCTACGTCAGTGCTCGTCCTAGTGCCAATCGGCGCTCACACGTAGCAGGCGCGTCCTGCCGGGACCCCGTCGAAACGCTGCTGCAGCCAGTTCATCGCGGCCGGAAGCTTCTCCACCGCGCCGATGAGGTGCTCCGGCGCCACGCCCGGCTCCCACGTCAGCGGAGCCCCCTCGCGGCAATACCGCTTGGCGGTCTCCTCCGCGTCCCAGAACGGCACCAGCGGGTCCGTACGCGAGTGCCACATGAAGACCGGCACCCGTGGGACATCCGGTGACAGCCGCACGCTGTTCTCCGCGAACGCCCGCATCAGTCCCTCCTCCGCCATGAGGTCTCCCCCCTCGAGCACCATGGGCACGGAGCGGAACGCGCCGAAGGCCAGCAGGGTCGCCGTACACCGACCCTTCATCCGCTCGAACAGGGCCCAGCCCTCGGGGGTGAGTTTCTCCTCGAGCCGGATGTCCTCCGGATATTCCCGCGCCATCCCGACAGCGGCGGCGAAGGCCAACCCGAACGCGGGGTGCGGCCAGTTGCCGATCATCCGCGCCATCGTGGTCATGTCCGTCGGGATACCGCCCTGAGCGACCCCCACCAGGTTGACGTCCGGGGCGTAGTCGTCGTGCATGAGAGAGACCCAGGCGCTGGCGATCCCGCCGCCCGAGTACCCCAGGGCACCGAACCGGCTGTGCCGCGAGTCGAACCTGGGGTCGTCGCGCACGGCCCGCATGCCGTCCAGCACGATCCGTGCCGACAGCTGCCCGCCGGGGTAGGCGACCTTGGGCCCCAGGTGATCGGGGATGATCACCGTCCACCCCTGGTCCAGGCGGACGCGGAGAAACGCCATCGCGTTGTCCTGCACGGTCTCGAGAGTCGGGTTGACCAGCGTCTCCGTGGGAGCGCAACTCTGGCCGAGGGCGTTGAGGTAGTGCTGATAGCTCAGGACCGGCCCGTCGGGGCGGGCGTGGGGCGGCCGGACCACCGTCGCCGTCGCCAGGATCGGACGATCACGGGTGTCGGTCGAGCGGTAGGCGATCTCCGTCACCTCGTACCCGAGGAACGCGGGCATGGTGACGACCCGGGTGTTGATCACCTGGCCCAGGCCCGCACCGGCGAGCACCGCGGGGTCCGCGTGATAGAACGGCGCCGGCTGAGGGTCCTCCATGAGGGACCCCTGCCCGCCCTCCATGAGCGACTGGGCTCCGGCCGACGGGGTCGGTCCCGCCATCTGGGCCAGGATCACCGCGAGCACGAGGGCCGACGCGAGCGCCGTGCGCATCGGTGTGGTGATGGTTCGGCGCACGTGGGGGTGAGCGAGCATCCCTGACCTTTCGGGCCGGTGGTCAACAGTGGGAACACTCTAACCTGGCCCTCGGAGGCCCCGGCACACGTCCCCCGGTGTCGCGCCCGGTCCGGTGGTCGTGGGGTCAGTCCAGGGGTCGCGGGGTGAGCACACGCGGGCCGTCGGAGGTGACGGCCACGGTGTGCTCCCAGTGCGACGACGGCGCCCCGTCCACCGTGACGACCGTCCAGTCGTCCGAGAGTGTCCGGGTGTCGGTCTCGCCACCCAGCACGAGCATCGGCTCGACGGCGAGGACGGACCCCTCCTGGAGTCGCGGCCCCTTCCCGGGCTTGCCCTCGTTGGCCAGGAACGGCCACTCGTGCATCTCACGGCCGATGCCGTGACCGCCGAACCCGTCGACTATCCCGAGGGTGACGCCGTGACGCCGCTCCGCGCGCCGCGTGGCGACCTCCAGGGCGTGCGACACGTCCGTGAGCCGGTTGCCGGGCGCCATGGCGAGGAGGCCCTCCTCGAGGACCTCTCTCGTCGCCTGGTTGAGCAGCACGACGTCGGGGGCCAGGGCGCCCACGCCGAAGGTCCAGGCGGAATCGCCGTGCCAGCCGTCCAGCACCGCGCCGCAGTCGACCGAGACCAGGTCGCCCTCCCGGAGGACGGTGGACGTTCCGGGGATACCGTGCACGACCACCTCGTTGACGGAGGTGCAGATCGACCCCGGAAATCCCTCGTAGCCCTTGAAGGACGGGACCGCACCGGCGTCCCGGATCAGTTGGTCGACCAGCGAGTCGAGATCCGCGGTGGTCGCGCCCGGTACGGCGGCGTCCCGGGCGGCGACGAGTGCGCGGCCGACGATCCGGCCGGCCGCCTCCATCGCGTCCAGCTCACCGGGAGTGCGTGCTGTCACGACGCTCGTGCGCGACCTACCGAACACTGTCGGTCAGCGATCCAGCGCGGAGAGCGCGCGCGCGTTGATCTCGTCGACCTCGCCCACGGCGTCGACGGTCTTGACCTCGGCGCCGTAGTACTCGAGGAGCGGGGCCGTCTCGGAGCGGTAGACCGACATGCGGTTGCGGATCACGTCTTCCGTGTCGTCCTCACGACCGCGCGCCAGCATCCGCTGGACCACGGTGTCCTCGTCGACCTTGAACTCGATGACGGCGTCCAGCGAGAGTCCACCGTCGGCGAGCATGCCCTTGAGCGCGTCCGCCTGCTCGACGCTGCGGGGGTAGCCGTCGAGCAGGAACCCCTCGGTGGCGTCCGGCTCGCCGATGCGCGCCTCGACCATGCGGTTGGTGACGTCCGCGGGGACCAGGTTCCCGGCGTCGATGTAGGACTTGGCCTCCTTGCCGAGGTCCGTCCCCTGGGAGATGTTGGCCCGGAAGAGGTCACCCGTGGAGATGTGCGGCACGCCGAGCTTCTCCGACAGCAGGGCCGCCTGGGTACCCTTGCCGGCGCCGGGGGGGCCGAGGAGGACGAGACGCATGGTGAGGACCAGCCTTTCTACAGTGTGATGTGCTCGGGGTCGCAGCGCCTACTTGAGGAAGCCCTCGTAGTTGCGCTGCATGAGCTGTGCCTCGATCTGCTTCACGGTGTCGAGACCCACAGACACCATGATGAGCACAGCGGTGCCACCGAACGGCATGTTCTGCATGTCTCCACCCCCGCTACCCATGTCGAGGAAGACGTTGGGGAGAACAGCGATGAGCCCGAGGTACAGGGAACCGAACAGCAGGATCCGGTTGAGCACGTAACCGAGGTACTCGGCCGTCGGGCGACCCGGGCGGATGCCCGGGATGAAGCCGCCGTACTTCTTCATGTTCTCGGCCTGCTCCATGGGATCGAACTGGATGGCCACGTAGAAGTACGCGAAGAAGATGATCAGGGCGAAGTACAGCAGGATGTAGCCCCAGCTGGACGGGTTCTGCAGGTACTGCATGACGTACCGCTGCCAGAATCCGTCCGCGGCGGGCTCGGGGCCCTGGATCAGCTGGGTGATCAGGATCGGCACGTACATCATCGACGACGCGAAGATCACGGGGATGACGCCGGCCTGGTTGACCTTCAGCGGCAGATAGGTGGACGTTCCGCCGTACTGACGACGCCCGACCATGCGCTTGGCGTACTGGACCGGGATCCGACGCTGGCCCTGCTCGACGAACACGACCGCGACCACGATCAGGACCACGGCGAACATGACCGCGGCGAACTTCATCGTCGAGGAGTTCTGGTAGATGTTGACGCCCTCGGCCGGGATCCGCGAGGCGATGCCGGCGAAGATCAGGAGCGACATGCCGTTGCCGACCCCGCGGTCGGTGATGAGCTCACCGAACCACATGACGAGCGCCGCACCGGCGGTCATCACGATCACGATGGTGGCCAGGGTGAGGATGTCGCCGTCCATCAGGACGGACTCGCCGTTGCCGAGAAGCTGTCCCCGGTCGGCGAGCGCCACGATGCCGGCGGACTGCAGCACGGCGAGCGCGATGGTCAGATAGCGCGTGTACTGCGTCATCTTGGCCTGGCCGGACTGCCCCTCCTTCTTGAGCTGCTCGAAGTAGGGGATCACCACGGTCAGCAACTGCACGATGATGCTCGCCGTGATGTACGGCATGATGCCGATCGCGAACACGGACAGCTGCAGGAGCGCGCCGCCCGAGAACAGGTTGACCAGGGAGAACAACTGAGCGTTGTCTCCGGTCATCGCGGTGTCGAGGAGACCCCGGAGCTTGGGGTAGTCGACACCAGGCGACGGAATCTGCGCGCCGATGCGGTAGAGGATGATGATCCCGAGGGTGAAGAAGATCTTCTTCCTCAGGTCCCGGTCCTTGATCGCGGACGCGAGTGCGGAGAGCACATGTCCTCCTGGTCATGGACGGCCCGTAGCCGCCGCCTTCGTCGAATGCA
>JBKBUP010000057.1:0-13924 GCA_046289795.1 Dietzia sp.
GGGCTGTCGGACATCGCCCGCTACTACATCGGTGGCATCCTGCACCACGCGCCGTCGCTGCTGGCGTTCACCAACCCCACGATCAACTCGTACCACCGGCTGGTCCCGGGCTACGAGGCGCCGATCAACCTGGTGTACTCGCAGCGCAACCGCTCCGCCTGTGTCCGTATCCCGATCACGGGTAACAACCCCAAGGCCAAGCGGATCGAGTTCCGGTGCCCCGACTCCTCCGGCAACCCGTACTTCGCGTTCGCCGCGATGATGATGGCGGGCCTGGACGGCGTGAAGAACAAGATCGAGCCGCACGCCCCGGTGGACAAGGACCTCTACGAGCTCCCGCCGGAGGAGGCCGCGGACATCCCGCAGGCACCCACGTCGCTGGGCGCGGTGCTCGACCGCCTCGAGTCCGATCACGAGTACCTGACCGCCGGCGGCGTGTTCACCGAGGACCTGATCGAGAACTGGATCGAGTACAAGCGGGACAAGGAGATCGCACCGGTCAACCTGCGCCCGCACCCGCACGAGTTCGACCTCTACTACGACTGCTGACACCGCAGCTCCGTAATAGGTGAAACGCCCCGGCCGCTGCGGCCGGGGCGTTTACCGTTGGGCCAGGACCGAACACCGCCGCCGGGCGGGAGAACGGAAGGGGTCGGGAGCTGGTGGACGCAGAAGGGGTCGACTTCCGGAGCTCCTCCCCGAGGGCCAGGCCACTCAAGGTGGTCGCGGCCGCCCTGGACCCGGACCACGAGCCGGACGTCAGTCGGGAGGGCGAGGGCTATCCCGTCCTGCTCAAACTGTCCCGCGTGCTGGACCCGGAGGAGGCGAGGTTGATCCTCGAGCGGAACCCCTTCCTCCACGCCAGTGCGGGATCGCGCAAGCTCGTCGCCATGGACACCTCGGTAGAGACCCTCCTCGAACAGAAGGACCGGCTCCAACTCCTCCTGGCCGAGGTCGAGGCGGACGCGCTCGCGGAGCAGGCCCGGCGCCGGTCCGAGGAGCACCGTGCCGCCGAACAGCGTGTGGCCGAACTCCGCCGCCGCAACACCGTCCTCGGCGAGATCGAGTGGTGAACCTCCGAGGTCGTGGGAAGGTCGCGGTCGTGGGAGAGTTCTGAGATGAAGACACCTCACCCCCCTCGCTCCGTTCAGGGTGCCGCCCGCTCGGCCGTCGACCATCCCGCCCTCGAGTGGCTGGCCCGCGCGGGCTTCGTCATGAACGGGATCCTCCACCTGCTCATCGGATGGATCGCCATACGGATCGCGACCGGCTCGGGTGGAGAGGAGGCCTCGAACTCCGGTGCCCTGGCCGAGATCTCTTCCGCACCGGGCGGTCAGTTCCTCCTCTGGGCGGGCGCGATCGGCTTCGTCGCCCTGGGTCTGTGGCAGGTCGTCGAGATGATCCTGGGATCCGAGGAGGCGTCGGACAGGGCCAAGGCCGGCGCCAAGGCCGCCGTCTACATCGCACTGGGTGTCACCACGGCGCGGTTCGCCTCGGGAGGATCCGATTCGGACTCCGAGACCGCGACGGGCACCACCGCCGGACTCCTCGGCTCCGGACCCGGCAAGGTCGCGCTCGTCGTGGTCGGCCTGGTGATCATCGGGGTGGGCGTGCACCACATCTACACAGGCGTCACCAAGAAGTTCGTCGAGGAACTCGAGCGCACAGGAGGGGGCAACGTCGGTCGGGCCATCGTCGTCTCCGGACAACTCGGCTACATCGCCAAGGGCGCCGCCCTCGCCATCCTCGGCGGCCTCGTCATCGCCGCGGTCGTGACAGCGGATCCCGAGAAGGCGGGCGGTCTGGATGCCGCCCTGCGGACGGTCGGCGAGCAGCCGTTCGGACAGATACTCCTCATCGCGACCGGAGTCGGTATCGCGCTGTACGGCGTCTTCTCCCTGGGGCGTGCCCGGTACAGCCGGATGTGAGACCCCGGGCTCCCACCGGCCGGGCTCAGCCGAGCTTGGGGAAGTTCTGGGGACAGTAGGTCCCCACCGCGGCCCCGAGGAAGAAGCCCTGCTGATCGGGCCCGAGTCTCCCGTACTCGCCGAGCCAGCCGGACACCTCGTCCATCTGCTGTCCCCCGTCGAAGCGGCCGCACGCCTCCGTCGCGGTGGCCACCGGATCAACCCCCGCGGGGAGCACGACGTCCTGCCTCTGGAGGAGCGCCGCGAAGTCGCCGCCCCCGGGAGCGACGGGCGCGGGTTCACCTGGCGGGGGCTCGTCCGGTTCGGGCGCCGGTTCGGGCGCCGGTTCGGGCTCCCCGGGCATCGGTTCCGGCTGCGGCTCGGGCGGCGGAGGCGGCGTCACGGGCCCGGTGGGCTTCTCCGGTCTCTCCTCGGCGAACGGGGTACTCGACGCGGCAGGCGTCGTGGTGGACTCCGTAGCCACCTCGGGCGCCTCCCCGTCGACCGTGGCCCCGCCACAACCCGCGAGTACCACGGCGAGCGCGACGGCGCCGAGGCCGGGAGCGGTCCTCAGGATGCGTGAACTCATGCTGCGCATCGTAGGTCAACGGACCCGGTCTGCGGGAAGACGCACCGTCGCGAGCACGCCCAGATGGTCGGTCGCACCCACCCGGACCGTGCTGGTCTCCCCCACCGACAGCGCTCCACGGGCGAGCACGTGGTCGATGCCGATGAGAGGCGGGACGCTCCTGTCGGCGGGCCACGTGGGCACCCACCCGTCGCCTCCGCCGGAGACCGAATCGGTGTAGCCGAGCCCGCGCAGTCCGCGGAAGCGGGCATGATCCCAGGTCGCGTTGAAATCGCCGCCCACCACGACGGGAGCCGGACCGGGCAACCCCCCGAGGTACCAGCGCAGCCGATCCGCCTCCTCGACGGCGGTGGGGGCATCGAACACCGGCGCGACGGGGTGCGCCGCCACCACCGTCACCGGGCCCCCGGGGCCGGCCATGTCCGTGCGCAGGACCCCCAGGCTGAAGCCGGGGACCCGCTCGGGCGGCGAGAGCGGGTACCGCGACCAGACCGCGACACCGGCCGTCTGCGGGACGGCGTCCGAGGCCTCGTGCGGCAGCAACTCGTCGAGCCCTGCCGCGCGGAGACCGTCGACGGCCTCCGGTGTGGCCTCGACGGTCAGCAGGAGGTCGACCCCACCGTCGCGGACCGCACGGGCCACGTCGACCGGGTCTGCTCGCCCGTGTTCCAGGTTCTGCACCAACACCCGGAGGTCGACGCCCTCGTCGTCGTACTCACGGGCGGGTGACACCAGCGGGCCGTACTGGACGACCCCCGCGCCGACCAGCGCCACGGCGACGATCGTCAGCAGCACGGAGCGGGCGCGCAGCGCCGCGAGGAGCGCGACGAGGGAGAAGGCCCACGCCCACAGCGCGAACGTCGCCAGGACCAGCACCGCGGGGACCTCGGAGGTCGAATGGTGCAGGGCAATTCCCGCCGCGGCCACCAGTGCGGCCAGCACGGCCGCCGCCCGGGCCACCGGGCGGGGTCGCCTCACCGCAGGAACTTGCGGAGGTCTCCCAGTGCCGCGATCACACGGTCGAGGTCGTCGCCGTTGCGGACCATCGACCGCACCGTCTCCGCGACAGAGGCGATCGACGGCGAGTTCGACGTCCCCGGGGCGGATGCGACCGGTTGCCCGACGAGCGCACCCGAGGCCGCGCGGGCCGCACCCTCGCGACGGAGATCCGGACCGAGTTCCACCTCGAAACGGTCGCCCATGTCGTCGGATCCCAGACAGCGCACGCGTTCGTCACCGGGGACGCCTGCCGCCCGGACCGCATCGACGAACTCGTACAGCTCGCCGTAGGTGACGCCGTCGAGAGTGAGGGTGAGATTCATCTTCACAGCCATGACCCCAGGGTATCGGCGTACGGCCCCGGAGCGCATCGGTGACAACCCCGGTTCCGTACCCGGACACGCCTCAGATCTCGCCCCAGAACACATGGTCGACGGCCTTCCGGCCGTGACGGGTGACCCGCAGGTACTGGTTGAGGAACTCCGCGCCGTCGGATGATCCAGCGCAGATGCTGGCGACGGCCGCCAGGATCTTGCCCTGACCGGGGAGTTGGTCGACGGCCTTGCCGCGCGCCAGGACCAGCGCGTTGCGGGCGCGGGCGGCCATGAGCCACGACTCCACCAGCGCATCCCGCTCCCCCTCCGAGAGCAACTCCGCGGCGGCCGCGGCCTCGAGCGCCTCCAGGGTGGAGGTGGTGTGCAGTCCCGGCACTCGCGCCGCGTGCTGCATGGTGAGCAGCTGAGCGGACCACTCGACGTCAGCCAGGCCACCGCGTCCGAGCTTGGTGTGCGTGGCCGGGTCGGCGCCCCGCGGCAACCGCTCCGTGTCGATCCGCGCCTTCATGCGCCGGATCTCCTGCACCACCTTCGGCGGCACGCCGTCCTCCGGGTAGCGGAACTCGTCGATCATGTGCAGGAAATCCAGGCCCAGGTCGCGATCCCCTGCCGCGAACGCGGCGCGCAGCAGAGCCTGCAGCTCCCAGGTCTCGGCCCACTTGGTGTAGTAGGCGCGGTAGGACGCGAGCGTCCGGACCAGGGGGCCGTTGCGGCCCTCCGGTCGCAGGTCGGCGTCGAGGTCGAGCGGAGGGTCCGAAGACGGCGAGGCGAGCAGTCTGCCCACCCGTTCGGCCACCTGGACGGCCCACCTGACGGCCACGTCCTCGTCGACGCCGTCCACGGGGTCGCACACGATCATCACGTCCGCGTCAGAACCGTAGGACAGCTCGTCCCCGCCGAGGCGCCCCATACCGATGTACGCGAGCCGGGCCGGTGGGGCCTCCCCCTCGGGGGCCATGTCCCTGATCACCGCCGCCAGCGAGGCCTCGAGCACCGCCCGCCACACCGCCGACAGCCGCTTGCCCACCTCGGGCACGGAGACCAGCCGCAGCACGTCGGCGGCGCCGATCCGGGCGAGCTCGGCCCGACGCAGGGACCGTGCCGCGGCGATGACCTTCTCGGGGGTCCGGTGGCGGGAGGCCGAGGCGGCCAGCGCGGAGGCGATGTCGGAGACCTTGGAGGCCACCAGCACGGGCCCCTCGGCCCCGTCGGTCAGTTCCGGGATCACCTCGGGGTTGCGGAGCAGGAGTTCGGACACGAAGGCGGAGGTGCCCAGGACCGTCACCAGGCGGCGCGCCACGATGCTGTCGTCCCGCAGGATGCGCAGGAACCAGGTGACGTCCTGGTGCTCCTCACACAGCTTGCGGTAGGCCAGCAGCCCGGCGTCCGGGTCCGGGGTGTCGGCGAGCCACTCCATGAACGCGGGCAGGAGCAGCGCCTGGATCCGGCCGCGACGGTTGTTCTGCCCGGCGAGGGCTCTGAGGTGTCCGAGCGCGTGACGTGGTGCGCCGAACCCCAGCGCCGCGAGCTGCCGCTCCATCGCCTCGGAGCTCAGGGACAGGGCCTCCGCGTCGTAGGCGGCGATCGAGTCCAGCAGCGGACGGTAGAAGAGCTTGGAGTGGAGTCTGCGCACCCGGCTCCGGACCTGGCGCAGCTGCTCGAGCAGCACCTCCGCCGCGTCGTGCCGACCGCTCGGCCGGATGTGAGCGGCCCGGGCGAGCCATCGGTAGGCCTCCTGGTCGCCGTCCTCGGGAAGCAGGTGGGTGCGCTTGTAGCGCTGGAGCTGGAGTCGGTGCTCGAGTAACCGCAGGAACTCGTAGGCGGCCACCAGGTTGGCGCCGTCCTCCCGGGCGATGTACCCGCCCGCCCGCAGCGCCCTGAGTGCGTCCACGGTGCTGGTGACCCGCAACTCGTCGTCGGTCCGCCCGTGCACCAGTTGCAGGAGCTGGACGGCGAACTCCACGTCGCGCAGGCCCCCGCGACCGAGCTTGAGCTCGCGCTCGCGCAGCGTCTCGGGGACGTTCTCCTCCACCCGGCGGCGCATGGCCTGGACGTCGTGCACGAAGTCGTCCCGCTCGGAGGCCGTCCACACCAGCGGGTGGACGGTGTCGTAGTACTCGGTGGCCAGGGCCAGGTCACCGGTCATCGGCCGGGCCTTGAGCTGGGCCTGGAACTCCCACGTCTTGGCCCACCGCTTGTAGTAGGCCTCGTGCGACTCGAGCGTCCGCACCAGCTCACCGGACTTGCCCTCGGGGCGCAGTGCGGCGTCCACCTCGAAGAAGGCCATCGACCCGATGCGCATCATCTCCCCGGCCACACGACCGGTCTTCGCGTCAGCGGGTTCGGAGACGAAGATGATGTCGACGTCGGAGATGTAGTTGAGCTCGCGGGCCCCGCCCTTGCCCATGGCCACCACGCCGAGCCGGCTGGGCATCGGTGAGCCCGGGTACACCGTGGCCACGGCCACCGCGAGTGCTGCGGTCAGCGCCGCGTCCGCGAGATCGGCCAGGCGACGGCCGACCTCGGCGAACGGCAGCACCGGTTCGTCCTCGACCGTGGACGCCACGTCGTGCGCGGCCAGGAGCGCGACGTGGTCGCGGTACGCGGACCGGAGCACGTTGACCGCGGCTCCGCCGGTGACCGCCGCGCGGTAGGTTCCCACGCTGCGCAGGTCGGCGGTCTGGGACGGCGCGGGGGCACCCTCGACGGGTTCCTCCGGGACGGCGTCGACCACTCCGAGCATGTCCGCCAGGACGTCCTCGTGGGACGGCAGGGGCGAACGGAGCAGGGCCCACCGGGTGGGTTCCGCCACCAGATGGTCACCAAGCGCGTTGGACGAGCCGAGCAGCCCCAACAGACGTCCGCGCAACTGGAGGTCCGAGCGCAGCGCCGAGTCCAGTGCCGCCACCCCGGCGTCCACACCGGCGCCGGCGGTCGAACTCCTGCCGTGTGACTCCGCGGCCAACGCCTCCCGGAGCCGGACCAGCGCCCCCAGGGCGAGGTCCGGATCGGGCGCGCGCGAGAGCGCCCACAGCAGTGGGATCGCGTCCTCGTCGGTCCACCCGAGGTAGTCCAACCAGTCCCCGGCGCGGTGGTCGAGCAGTCCGAGTCTGCCCGGGCTGGGCACCTTGGACCGCGACGAATCCATGCTCACCTCGACCGTCCGGTCACAGCGAGAGGTAGTTGCGGAGCTCGTACGGGGTCACCTCGTTGCGGTACTCCTGCCATTCGCGTCGCTTGTTGCGCAGGAAGAACTCGAACACGTGCTCACCGAGCGCCTCGGCGACGAGTTCCGACTCCTCCATCGCGTCGAGGGCCTGCTCGAGACTTCCCGGCAGGTCCGTGTAGCCCATCGCCCGCCGCTCGCGCCGGCTCATGGTCCACACGTCGTCCTCGGATTCCGGCGGCAGCTCGTAGCCGTCCTGGACGCCCTTGATCCCGGCGGCGATCATCACCGCGTACGCGAGGTACGGGTTGCACGCCGAGTCCGGGCTGCGGACCTCGATGCGGCGCGAGGAGGCCTTGTTGGGCGTGTACATCGGAACCCGCACCAGGGCCGAACGGTTGGCACGTCCCCAGGTGGCGGCGGTGGGGGCCTCTCCGCCTCCGATGAGCCGCTTGTAGGAGTTGACCCACTGGTTGGTGACGGCCGAGAACTCCGGGGCGTGGCGCAGGATGCCCGCGACGAACGACTTCGCCGTGGTCGACATCTGGTACTCGTCGTCGGCGTCGTGGAAGGCGTTGGTGTCGCCCTCGAACAGGCTCATGTGGGTGTGCATGGCCGACCCCGGGTGGTCCCGGAGGGGCTTGGGCATGAACGACGCCCACACACCGTTGTTCATGGCCACCTCCTTGACGATGTAGCGGAAGGTCATGATGTTGTCCGCCATGCTCAGCGCGTCGGCGTAGCGCAGGTCGATCTCCTGCTGACCCGGCGCGCCCTCGTGGTGGGAGAACTCCACCGAGATGCCCATGGCCTCGAGCGCCTCGATCGCGTGCCGCCGGAAGTGCGGGGCCGAATCGTGAACGGCCTGGTCGAAGTAGCCACCGTTGTCGGTGGGGACCGGCTCGGCCCCGTTGGTGTCGAGGTCCTTGAACAGGAAGAACTCGATCTCCGGGTGGACGTAGCAGGAGAAGCCCAGGTCGGCGGCCTTGTTGAGCTGCCGGCGCAGCACATGGCGCGGATCGGCCCAGCTCGGGCTGCCATCAGGGTTGAAGACGTCGCAGAAGATGCGCGCCGAGTGCTGTCCACCGTCGGCGTGGGCCCACGGCAGCACCTGGAACGTCGAGGGGTCGGGTTTGGCGACGGTGTCGGCCTCCGAGACCCGCGAGAACCCCTCGATGGCGGAGCCGTCGAAGCCGATCCCCTCCCCGAACGCCCCCTCGAGCTCTGCCGGTGCGACGGCCACTGACTTCAGGGTCCCGAGAACGTCGGTGAACCAGAGCCGGACGAACCGGATGTCGCGCTCTTCCAAGGTCCTGAGAACGTACTCCTGCTGGCGGTTCATACCGTCCAACCTAGTGCCTGTCGTGTTACGAGCGTGTGACATCGGGTCCCCGACACGCTCACCGGCCCCCCGCCCCCGGGGCTCCGGCCTCATGGCCCGGAGACCCACGACCCGGGCCGTGGCAGACTCATCGGCGACGGCAGCGCCCGTCACCGCCCCTTGTCCACCCGGGGACCGGCCATCCCGCCGGCCTCGAGGTCACCGAAGGAAGGCCACCGCCATGAGCGACAACCCCGACACCCCGGTCTACGGTTCCGGTGGAGCGTCGGCCGAGGGACCCCGGGGACTCACGCGTGTGACCCGGATCCATCACCTGGCCGAGCTGAAGGCCGCGGGGGAACCCTGGCCGATGCTGACCGCCTACGACTTCGTGTCCGCACGGTTGTTCCAGGAGGCCGGCATCCCCGTCCTGCTGGTGGGGGATTCCGCGGCCAACGTCGTCTACGGGTACGACACCACGGTCCCGGTCACCGAGGACGAGATGATCCCGCTGGTGCGGGCCGTCACCCGCGGTGCACCGAAGGCGCTGGTCGTGGCTGACCTGGTGTTCGGGAGCTACGAGTCCTCGCCGGGGCAGGCCGTGGCCGCCGCCATCCGGATGATGAAGGAGGGCGGCGCCCAGGCCGTCAAGCTCGAGGGCGGCGTGCGGATGGCCCCGCAGATCCGGGCGATCGTGGACGCCGGGATCCCGGTGATGGCCCACATCGGCTTCACCCCCCAGTCGGTCAACGGCCTCGGGGGCTTCCGGGTCCAGGGGCGCGGGGACGCCGCCCACGAACTGCGGGCCGACGCCCGCGCCGTGCAGGAGGCCGGGGCCTTCTCCGTCGTCATGGAGATGGTCCCCGCCGACCTCGCCCGCGAGGTCACCGCCGAGCTGGACATCGCCACGGTCGGGATCGGCGCCGGCAACGGCTGTGACGCCCAGGTTCTGGTGTGGCAGGACATGGCGGGCCACGGCACCGGACGGACGGCCAAGTTCGTCAAGCGATACGCCCAGCTCGCCGACACCCTGCGGGACGCCGCCAGGGAGTACGGCGACGAGGTCCGCTCGCGCACGTTCCCCGGCCCGGACCACTCCTTCTGACCACGCCGGGATCGTCGATGGACCAGACCGCGCGCCGCACCCCGTACCCGCGGATCGAGCCGTACGAGACCGGCATGCTCGACGTGGGCGACGGTCAACTCCTCTACTGGGAGTGCTCCGGCAATCCGGACGGTTCCCCTGTGCTGTTCGTCCACGGCGGTCCCGGCGGCGGGACCACCCCGGCGCACCGCCGGATGTTCGACCCGGCGGCCTACCGGATCATCCTGGTGGACCAGCGTGGATGCGGTCGGAGCGCACCGCACGTCGCCGACGGCGCGGACCTCGCCGTCAACACCACGTGGCACCTCGCGGCCGACCTCGAGCGGCTTCGTGAGGCGCTGGGGATCGAGCGCTGGCTGGTGTTCGGCGGCTCGTGGGGCACCACGCTGGCCCTGGCCTACGCGCAGGAACACCCTGATCGCGTCCGTGGCCTGGTCCTGCGGGGGATCTTCCTGTGCCGGCCGTCGGAGATCGACTGGTTCTACCGGGGCGGCGCCGCTCACCTGTTCCCCGACGCATGGGAGGGCTACCTCGCGCCGCTCCTGGCCGCCGAGGGCGCCGACGCTGTCCACCGTGAGGGCTTCGACCACGTGGCCGCCTACCACCGCCTCCTGCACTGCGGCGATCCGTTGACCGAGGTCGGGGCCGCACGTGCGTGGACGACGTGGGAGACCACGACCTCCACGCTGCTCCCCAGACCGGGGACCGGGGACGACGACGAGGCGGACAGGTTCGCCCTGGCCTTCGCCCGGATCGAGAACTACTACTTCGTCAACGACGCGTTCCTCGACGGCCGGGCCATCCTGGACCGGATGGCCCGGATCGCACACCTTCCCGCCGTGATCGTCCACGGCCGCTACGACGTGGTCTGCCCGGTCGCCAACGCGTGGGAACTGCACGCGGCGTGGCCGGGTTCGGAGCTGCACATCGTCCCGGACGCCGGGCACGCGATGGCCGAACCCGGCACCACCCATCACCTGCTCGAGGCGACCGACCGCTTCCGGCCCTGAGCCGGCCCGTGGCCCGCCCGGTGGACGGGTCAGATCACCCCGAAGTGGCGGGAGACGGCCACCGTGCCCTTCTGGTAACCGGCCGGGAACAGCCGCACCAGCGCGTCGAGCACGTACGCGTCGGGGCCCACCAGCACCCGGGCGCGGCGCCGCTCGACCCCGTCGAGGATCACCCGCGCGGCCGTCGACGCCTCGGTCCGGGCGAACTTGGAGTCGAAGATCGTGGCGAAGGTCGCGCTGTCCAGTCCCTCGGCCACGCCTGCGCTCCGGGCGACCGCGGTCCTGATCCCCCCGGGATGGACGCAGGTGACGTCGACGGGGTGCCCGGCGGCGAGCATCTCCATCCGCAGGGACTCGGTGAACTGCTGCACCGCCGCCTTGGCCGCGTTGTAGGCGTTCTGGGTGGGCACGGACAGGAAGGCGAAGATGCTGGAGACGTTGACCAGGTGGCCGTCGCCGGAGTCGATGAGGTGCGGCAGGAACTCCTTGGTGCCGTGCACGACCCCCCAGTAGTCCACATCCATCACCCGGGCGATGTCCTTGTAACCGGATTGCGCGACCGACCCGGTGAACGCGATACCGGCGTTGTTGACGACGAGGTTGACCACGCCGAACTGCTCGACCACGCGGCCGGCGTACTCCGCGACCGCGGCCTGTTCGGCGACGTCGAGCCGGTCGGAGTGCACCTCCACCGAGGTCTCCGCCCCCACCAGCCGCACCGTCTCGGCCAGACCGTCGACGTCGATGTCGCTCAGCGCCAACCGGGCTCCCCGGCGTGCCGCCTCGCGTGCGAGCTCGCGACCGATGCCGGAGCCGGCGCCCGTGATGACGACGACCTTGCCGTCCATCCGCCAGCGGGGACGGCGGGCGGTCAGCCCACCCAGGGCGCCCATCACCTTGCCGATCGGCGCGCTCACCGCAGTGCCCCCTGCACCGTCGGCGCCGAGGCGGACTCGTCGGTCGTGGTCCGGCGGTATGCGCTCAAGTCGAACTCCCTGGTCTGGTTGCGGAATGAGAAGGTGAAATCGGGCCACACGGCCGGGGCGTTGCCTTTCGCGTCGAGGTACCAGCTCTTGCAGCCGGTCACCCAGACCGTCTCGCCGGTGTTCTCGCGCAGCTCACGGTTGTAGGCGTTCTGGACCGCCTCGCGGACCTCCACCGTCTGCAGGCCCCGGTCGCGCATGCTGCGCATCGCGTCCACCAGGTAGTTCAGCTGGGACTCGATCATGTAGATCATCGACGAGTGACCGAGGCCGGTCGCGGGACCCACCAGGACGAAGAGGTTGGGGTACCCCGCGACGGTGGTGCCCTTGTACGCCTCCATCCCCTCACTCGACCACTTGTCCGCCAGGGTCCGGCCGGCCGAGTCCCGGACGAGCTCGAAGAACGGCGAGTCCGTGACGTGGAATCCGGTGGCCACCACCAGGACGTCCGCGGGGTGCTCGGCGCCGTCGGAGGTGACGATCCCGCCCTCGGTCACGCGGCTGATGGGAGTGGTCACCACGTCGACGTTCTCGCGGGTCAACGCGCGGTACCAGGAGTTGGACAACAGGATCCGTTTGCAGCCGATCTCGAAGTTCGGCGTCAGCTTGGCCCGTAGACCGGGGTCGCGCACCGACATCGCCAGGTGCGCGCGACCGACCGCCTTGATCGGGGCGAGGGCCGCGCGGGTACGGGTCAGTCCCACGACCTGGAACTCGCGGCTGGCGTACTGCAGGGCACGGACGGCACGCTGCAGCCCGGGAACCCTTCGGTAGAGGGCCCTCTCGAACCCCGGGTACTGCCGGTCGATCCGGGGCAGAACCCAGGGCGCGGTGCGCTGGTAGACGTCGAGGTGCTCCACCGTCGGGGCGATGGACGGCACCACCTGGATGGCAGAGGCGCCGGTCCCGATCACCGCGACGCGTCGACCGGCCAGCGGGACGGAGTGGTCCCAGCGGGCCGTGTGGAAGACGGGGCCCGCGAAGTCGCCGATCCCGTCGATCTCCGGCAGCCTGGGTTCGCACAGCGCGCCCACGCCCAGCACCAGCACTCGTGCGTCGTACTCCCCTGCCGTCGTCCCGACCGTCCACCGGCCGCGGGACTCGTCGAAGCGGGCGGAGGTGACCTCGACGCCGAACCTGATCTTCTCCCGCACGCCCGCGTCGTGGGTGACGCGGCGGATGTAGTCGTAGATCTCGCCCTGCGGGGAGAACGCACGCGACCACCCCGGGTTGAGGGCGAAGGAGTACGAGTACAGGTGGGACGGCACGTCGCACGCCGCCCCCGGGTAGGAGTTGTCGCGCCACGTGCCACCCACATCGGAGCCCCGTTCTACCACGATCAGGTCCTCGACTCCGTCCTCGGTGAGTCTGATGGCCGCCCCGAGACCGGAGAACCCGGCCCCGACGACGAGGACGTCGACGGTTGTCGTCTGATCCACTTCTTCTCCCAACGACGAGCATGTGATCGGAACCACTGCGACCTTACCCGCTGGTAAGTCCGATTAGGGGCGAGCTGATCGGGGGCGAGCCGCGGGCCGTGTTCACCCGGGCCTGATAGAACCAGACCATGACGATCAGCGAGACCGTGGAGGTCGAGAGCAAGTTCGAGGTCGGCCCCGACACCCCGATCCCCACCGCGGACGCCTTCGCCCCACTGCTGGCGGACGAACCCGTGGTCCACGAACTCTCCGCGACGTACTACGACACCGCTGATCTCTCACTCACCCGCCACAAGGTCACGCTCAGGCGGCGCACCGGAGGCGATGACGCCGGTTGGCACCTCAAACTGCCGTCCGAGGCCGGTCGTGTGGAGCTGCAGGTCCCCCTCGACCACGGCGACGACGTGCCGGCCGAGTTCGTCGCAGCGGTGGCCGGACTGGTCCGTCGCCGGCCGCTCGCGCCCGTGGCCCGCGTGGACAACCGACGGCACGTCGTGATCCTGCGTGAGCCGGACGGAACGGCCGTGGTGGAGTTCTGCGACGACCACGTCTCGACCGAATCGTTCGCCACCGAGTCGATCAACACCGAGTCGTTCGATACCGCGGGTACCGCCAGCGCAACGGACGCCGCACCCGGGTCCGCGGGAGCCGGCGGCAACTGGCGGGAGTGGGAGGCGGAACTCGTCGATCCGTCGCGGCCCGGTGCGTTGGACCATCTCGCCGACGTCGCCACCGCGTGCACCGGGGCCGGAGCCACGGCCTCGTCGTCGTCGTCCAAACTCGCCCGCGCCATCGGCCCCCTCCCCGACCTGCTCGACAAGGGCGTCTCACCCGTGAAGGACGCCCTGCGTGAGGACCTCCACCGGGTGCTCGACCACGACCCGGCCGCCCGACGCGTCACGATGGTGGGTGTCCACCAGATGCGGGTGGCGGTCCGCGGGCTACGCAGCACCATCAGTTCCTTCGCCAAGGAGCTCGAGGTGGAGACCGAACACACGGACATCGACCTGGCCGGCGTGCTCGAGGAACTCAAGGTCCTGGCCGCGGTCCTGGGCAAGGTGCGCGACATC
>JBKBUP010000058.1:0-13875 GCA_046289795.1 Dietzia sp.
CGAGCTCGCCGATCTCCGGGCGGCTCAGGACGAGGACGTCGTGAGCGATCCGGCCCCAGGCGTCGCAGACGGTCTCGATCTCGGACCAGCGCAGCAGATCAGGTGCGATCGGCGGGGGTGATCCGTACAGCGCGGCCGACCACGCCTTGACCACGGCCTCCTTGACCGCCCAGCGGGCGGCCAGGTGACGGGCCAGGTGGGTGGACTGATCTGACGACGACGAGCCGTCGGCGCCCGGGCCGGCCCCACGGGCCTCCGCACGCTCGCGGCACTGCCGCTTCTCGGTGCCGGAGAAGGCGCCGGTGAACCGCGTACCCGGCTCCGCCAGGGACGCGGCGAAGGCGCCGAGGTCGACTATGTCGACCCCGACGCCCCGCACCCCGTCGGTCATACAGACAGCACGCCGTTCGAGTCGAGCCGGGCGGCCGGGTCCAGCAGGACCGCGGCCTCCCGCTCCTTGACCTCGTCGGCGGTGCCCTCGCCGAGGCGACGCGCCTCCGGACGGCTGTAGAGTGACTCGCCGCCGTAGATGGCGTCGGTCAGACGCCGGGCGCCCTCCCGCTCACGGGTGGAAGCGACCTCGCGGATCTGCTCCGACTCCTGCTCGCCGAGCTGCGCGGCCACCGCACGGTGGAACGCCTCCGGGTGCGTCACGGCGATGAGACCGGACACGTGGCCGAAGCCGAGCGAGGTGAGCAGACCCGCCTTGAGCGGCAGGTCCCCGCCCAGCTGCAGCGGCTCGCGCAGCCACACCAGGTGACGGTGCCGGTCCAGGACGTCGTCGACGCAGTCCAGAGCCCGGTTCGGGGGCAGTGTCCCCGAGCGCAGCATCTGGGTGAGCCCGATGAGCTGGAACGCCGCCGCGCCACCCTTGGCGTGGCCGGTGAGCGACTTCTGCGACACGACGAACAACGGGTTGCCGTCGGAGCGACCGATCGCCGCACCGAGCCGCTCGTGCAGGTCCGACTCGTTGGGGTCGTTGGCCTTGGTCGAGGTGTCGTGCTTGCTCACCACGGCCAGGTCGTCGGCGGTCAGGCCGAGCTCCCCCAGACCCCGGGCCAGGGGCGACCGCTTCCCGCCACGGCCGGCGCCGAGGGCGCCGAGCCCCGGTGCCGGGATCGAGGTGTGCGCGCCGTCGGCGTACGAACCCGCCCAGGCCACCACTCCGTGGACCGGCAGCCCCATGCGGGCCGCGACGTCGCCGCGGGCCAGCAGGATGGTGCCGCCGCCCTGCGACTCGACGAACCCGCCGCGCCGCCGGTCGTTGGCCCGGCTGTAGTGCCGCTCGTCGATCCCCTTGGCGGCCATCGCCGCGGAGTCGGCGGTGGCGGACATGTCGGCGAAGCCCTGGATGCCCTCGGTCGACAGGTCGTCGAATCCACCGGCCACCACGAACTCGGCCTTGCCGGCGCGGATCTTGTCGAAGCCCTCCTCGACGCTCACCGCGGTGGTGGCGCAGGCCGCCACCGGGTGGACCATCGAGCCGTAGCCGCCGACGTAGGACTGCATGACGTGGGCGGCCACCACGTTGGGCAGCGCCTCCTGCAGCGTGTCGTTGGCGCGGCTGCGACCGAGGATGCCGTCGATGTACAGCGACCTCATGCTGGTCATGCCGCCCATGCCGGTGCCCTGGGTGTTGGCCACGTCTGCCGGGTGAACGTGGGCGAGCAGCTCTGCCGGGGTGAAGCCGGAGGAGATGAACGCGTCCACGGTGGCCACGAGGTTCCACGCGGCCACGCGGTCGATCCCGGAGACCATGTCGGCGGGGATGCCCCATGCCGTCGGGTCGAAACCGGTGGGGATCTGCCCACCCACGATGCGGGTGAGCGTGGCGCGGCGCGGAACGCGGATCTCGGTGCCGGCCTTGCGGGTGACCGTCCAGTCGCCGGAGGACACGTCGTGGGTCACGACGGTGTTCTCCGGGTCGGCCTCGAGGTACAGGCGGGCCTGCTGCTCGTCGTCCACGACGAAGGACAGGTCCTCCGGCAGGAACACCGAGGTGAGCTGCGGCGAGGCGTTGTCGAACATCTCGGCGCGCGAGTCATCGGCGTATCGACGTATGCCCACGCGGGCCAGGACCTCGTCGTGGAAGCGCTCGGCGATGTCGGCCTCGTCGATCGGGTCACCCGTCTCGGTGACGGCCCAGCCGGCGCGCGGCGAGTCCTCCCACTCGATGAGGCCGGTCGACCAGGCCAGCTCGACCACGCCGGCGGCGCTGAGGTCGCCGGTGGTCTCCACCTCGAAGCGGGTGCGGGCGCTGCCGTAGGGACCGACCTCGCCGGCGCCCACGATCACGACCATGTCCTCCAGGTCCTGCGTGACCTGGCCCCACTCGGGGCGCTCGTCGGCGGTGATGGTCTGCAGCGATGGCAGGGCCGCGATGGTCCCGTCGGCGTCCTCGGTGGAGGCCTCGGTCGCCGCGGTCGGACGGTCCGCGGCGAGCGCGGCCATGTCCAGGTCGGCGGTGCCGAGCCCGCCGGTGAGGTCGACGGTGACAGGAGCCTCGCCGGCGGACCGGCGGACGTCCGGTGTGCACGAGCCCAGCAGCTCGGCGGCGATCCCCGAGGTGGACCAGGTGGACACGCCCGCGGCCTCCACGGCCTCGACGAGCGGGTCGTTGTGGCCCATCAGCCCGGTGCCCCGGACCCAGCCGATGATCGCGTGGACGAACGTCACGCGCTCGGACCAGGACTTCTCGGAACCCCACTTGGCGATCATGGCGTCGAGCGCGGCCTTGGCCTCGCCGTAGGCTCCGTCGCCGCCGAAGATCCCGCGGTTGGGCGAGCCCGGCAGCACCACGTGCAGTCGGGAGTCGACGTCGGTATCGGCGCCGATCGCGCCGAGCCCGGCCACGAGCTTCTCCACGCCCCACAGCAGGACGCGCATCTCGGTCTCGGCTCGTGGACCGGCGTCGGCCATCGAGCCCTGGACTCGCGGGGCGGCGAACGGGAAGAGCAGCGTCGGGGTGAGCGGCGCCTTGAGGACGGTGGTCTGGCCACCGGCCGACTCGGCGTGCTCGGATCCGACCCACTCGACCAGCGCGTCGACGTCCGAGTACGAGGTGAGGTTGGCCGGCAGCACCCACAGCGCCGCGCCACCGCGGGCGTTGGAGCGGTAGAGGTCCTTGAAGAAGGCCAGCTTGGACTGGTCCAGGTTCGAGGTCGTGGCCACCACGGTGGCCCCGCCCGCCAGGAGTCGCGCGGTCACGGCGGCGGCGATGGAGCCCTTGCCGGCACCGGTGACGACGGCGACGTCGCCCGCGTACTCGCCGACGAACTCCTCGGAGGCCGTCTCCGCGATCTCCCGGTAGGCGATCGCGAGGGCGTCCCGCCGGGCTCCGGAGGCCCGCTCGGCCCACCAGCGGGCCTGTTCGGCCACGATGTCGCCGGCACCGCGGAGGGTCTCCGCGGCGTCGGAGGGCACGTCGGTCCGGGTCCACAGGCGGGCGAGGTCCTCGCGCGCCGATGCCCAGCGGTCGTCCATGAGGACGGCACGGCCCGAGTCGAAGGCCGGGGCCACCACGCGGCGCCAGTCGGTGCCGAGTTCCGCGGTCACGAGGTCGGCGAGCTCGGAGTCCGGGTCGGCCTCGGCGAGCAGGTCGACCGCGTCCGGCTCGAGGTGCCCGAGACGGGTGAGCAGGCCGCGGGCGGCCTCAGCCAGGACGCCGTCGGGGCCCAGGACGCCGTCGGCGAACTCGTTCAGCGCCGCGGCGTCGACGGTCGCGCCGCCGCCGGCTCCGGAGGACGGCATGGCCACGGCCACGCCGTTGGCCGCACCGACCGAGCGGACGGCGGAATCGATGAGCGCGTCCAGCCCTGTCACGTCCTTGACGCCCGAGGCGTCGAGGGTGGCCAGGTCGCCGCCGCGGATCGAGGCGCCGTCGCGGGTGCCGAGGGCGATCTCGGCGGTGACGTGCTGCGCCCAGCCGGTGCCGAGCTCCCAGGGGCCGGTCACCCGCTCGGTGATGTATGCGGCCCGCTTGCCGGTGCGGCCCAGTACGGCGCGCAGCGCCTCACCGACCGCGTCGGACAGGACGGGGCCGAAGGGGGCGTAGCCGCGGGCCAGGCGCGAGACCTGGTCGGACAGGGTCGGGAAGTCAGCCTCCGCCGCGCCGTCGATGGCGCCCAGGCTCAGCTCCGTGCCCAGGTCCAGCAGCAGCTGGTTGCGGCGCGAGGAGACGCCATCGCACAGCGTCTCGATCGAGTCGCCGGGCACGATCTGCTCGGGACGGACCTTGGTACGCAGCGCCACCAGCATGCGGGTCGCTGCGGGAGCGCCGAACTCCAGGTCGTCCGGGCGGGGTGCACCGGGTGCGGCCTCGGCTGCTGCCGGGGTTGTGGATCGGTCCGCACCGGCCGTGCCGGGGGTATTGACGGCCGGTGCGGGGTCTGTGGGGGCCGCCTGGTCGGCGGCCGGGGTGGAGGCGGAGCCGTCGCCGGCGTCCAGCTCGTCGTCGTCGACCTCCACGCTGGGCGGCAGGGTGCCGTACAGCGTCGCGGAGTCGCGCTCCACGTTGAGCACCTGGGCGCGGGGGCCCCGGTGCGTGGGCAGGTCGAGGGTCTTGGAGGCGAGGTTCGCCACGGTCGGGGCGTTGGCCACACCGACCTCGACGAAGCACTCGATGCCGAGTCCGCCGCGCTCGACGGGCGTGAACAGCAGCTCCTGGGTCTCGATCCAGCGGACCGGGCTGGCGAACTGCCAGGCCAGCAGCTCCACCAGCAGGAGGCGGCCCAGGCGGGTCGGGGTGGCGGACCAGGAGTCCCAGTCGGCCAGGACCTCGGCGAGGGAGTCGGCCGGCACGAGGTCGGCGATCTCCTGCACGAAGGCCCGCTCGAGGCTGAACAGGCGCGGCACCAGGTTGGGGATGTAGCGGCCCACGAGCACCGAGATGTCGATGTCGTGCGGGATCAGCGCGTCGAGGGTGGCCCGGAAGTCCGGGACGCCGCCGCGCAGGACGGTGGAGTGGAACGGCACGTCGATGCCGGGTACCAGGATGAAGGCGTTCTTGCCCCCGGAGACCTCGAGCTCGCGCTCGACGGCCTTCTCCAGCGCCTTGCAGCCGGCGACGGTGCCGGCCAGTGCGTACTGGGATCCCGCGAGGTTGTAGTTGACGATCTCGATGAACTCACCTGAGTCTTCAGCCACTGCGGCCACCCAGTCCACGACCTCGTCGTCGGAGATCCCCATCTGCGACGGCCGGATCGCGGCCATCCGGTAGTCGGATCGCCCCTGGGCGTCACGCGGGACCAGCTCGTGCATGGTCGACCCGCGCTGGAAGACGATCTCCAGCAGCGGCTCCAGCTCCAGCGTGCCGGAGATGGCGGCCAGGGCGTCGTACTCGCCGATCGAGTGGCCGGCGAAGTAGGCCCCGTCGATGAACAGCCCGTCGGTCTCGAGCTCGGCGCGCTGCGCCACCGCCAGACAGGCCATCGCGACCTGGGTGAACTGGGTGAGGTACAGGACGCCGTCGGGGTGCCGGTGGACGGTGCCACGGACGGTCACCTCGGTCGGGTTCTCACGGACGAGCGCCAGGATCGAGAAGCCCAGGGCCTCGCGGGTGTGCTTGTCGGCGCGGTCCCAGATCTCGCGGGCGGCCGGGCAGCGGGTGCGTCCCTCCATGCCCATCCCCTTGGCCTGGATGCCCTGGCCGGGGAAGGCGTAGACGGTGCGCGGGGCCTCGGTCAGGGCGGTGGCGGCCATGACGGTGGCGCCGTCGACCGTGCACGTGACCTCGAGGACCTGGCCGCCGGCGAGACGGCCGGTCTGGACGGCACGGACCTTGATGTGGTCGCCCGGTCGGACCGGGGCGAGCATGCGGGCGGTCCAGCCGGCGATCCGCAGGGCGGGGGTCTTCCCGTCCGAGGCCTGGACCGCGTGCTGCGCGGCGGCAGAGAGCCACATTCCGTGGACGATCACGCCGCCCAGGCCGGCGAGGTCGGCTGCGGTGTCGGAGACGTGGATGGGGTTGTGGTCGCCGGAGACCAGCGCGAAGGCGGTCATGTCGTGCGGGGCGATGAGCGAGGTCGACACCCGATGCTGGCGGCTGGTCTCGGCCGGGGTCACGGCTGCACCCTCGGCGCTGACCAGGGCACCGCCGGCCGGGCGGGGGTCGCCCACCTCGGCACCACCGGTGCGGCCGCGGATCGCGAACCGCTCCGAGAGAGTGCACAGCGGGGACTGCGAACCGTCGGCGGAGACGGCTCCGACCTCCACCGACACCTCGACCAGACGTCCGAGGTCAGTGTCGCGGACGCCACCGGACCGGGCGACGACGACGAGGTCGGTCGGATTCTGGGGCAGCGCGGAGTGCATGCGGACGCCGTGGTCCAGATGGACCAGGTCCAGCAGTCCCTCGACAACCGTCCCGTTGCCACGCGGGCGACGGGCCTCGCCGAGCACCGCGAAGACCGCGGGCCACGCCGCACCCACGAGGGCGTCCGGGACGCCGTCCGAGGTGATGAGCGAGGTGGGCAGACTTCCGGCGGTGACTCCGGTGTGGTCGGAGGCGAGGGTGGGCTCGAAGGTGAACCGCGCGGTGGCGACACCGCCGGAGACCTCGGGCAGGGCCTCGATCACGGTGCCTCCGGCGCCGCCGCGGCCCACGCCGGCGGCGGTGCTCAGCAGGGTGCGCATGGCGGCTTCGGCGGCGGCGTCGGTGACGACCGGTGCGGCCCCCGTGGCGACGGAGTCACCCAGGGTGATCGTGATCGTCATCTCGGTCGGGCCCACGGGCAGGGTGAGGTCGACGGTCCGCCCGTCGGCGGCCGGCGTCAGGACCGCGCCGGAGACCGGGTGGCGGCCGATGCCGTCGGCGTCGATCTCCCAGGCGTGGAGGACGCCCAGGCGGTGGACCGGGCTCACCACGAGGCGGCCCGCCCACGAGACGTCGGGGGCGTTGAGCACGTCGGCGACCGGGCCCTGCGCGGTGGTCACGGTGCCGCGGCGGCGGCCGCTCACGGCCTCGGTGGTGGGCAGGTAGCCGCGGACACGGTCGACGGTGGCGGACTCGAAGCGGTCGAGCAGCTCTCCGACCGGCTCGTCCACCCGGGTGATCCCCGCGACCGCGGTGGTGCCGGGGATGACGCACACGGCGTCGGCGTCGTAGCGGGCGTCATGGGCCTGCCAGAGCGAGTCCGAGCGCCACCAACGGCGGACGTCGCCGTCGATCACGGGCACGAACGGGACGGGCTTGCCCGGCATGCGACAGATGTCGAGGAACTCCGCGGCGTCGGCGGGGTGCAGGGTGGCGGTGGCCAGCTCCGGGTAGCGGGCCGCGAGGGCCTCGACGACCTCGGCGGGTCGCTCCATCGCCTCGACGCGGGGGAAGGCCGAGACGATGCGGCCGGAGTCCGCGGCGTCCAGGCGGGCCTCGGCGCGCTGCACCATGCGGTGGAAGCGCTCGCGGATGGTGGGGTCGAGCCACACCGAGCGGGTGCCGTCATCAGAGGAGACGGACGCGAGTGACAGCTCGGCGAAGCGGCGCAGCCACTGCTCGTAGGTCATGGACCCGAGGTCACCGAAGTACGGCTTGGCGGTGCCGTTGATCGCGGCGATGATCTCCTCGCGACGATCGGCCACGGCGTCGGCGTCACCGGCGACCTCGTCCAGCAGGCGCCCGGTGCGGGCGGCCGTGTTGTCGATCTCGTGGATGTCGGCGCCCAGCTGGCTGCGGCCGGAGGCCATTCCACCCTCGGCCTGGCCGGCACCCACCCAGTGATCCACGCCGACGGTGTCCACGAGGAGCTGCTTGACCTGCGGGCTGGTGGTGGCCTCGAGGGTCGCCATCGCGGCCGTACCCACGAGGATGCCGTCGACGGGCATGGCCGGGTAGCCGTGGGCGTTGGCCCAGGAACCGGTGAGGTAGTCGGCGGCCCGTTCCGGGGTGCCGATCCCGCCGCCGACGCACAGGACCACGTTGGGGCGGTCGCGCAGCATCGGGTAGCTGGACAGCAGGAGGGCGTCGAGGTCCTCCCACGAGTGGTGGCCGCCCGCGCGCCCGCCCTCGACCTGGACGATCACCGGCATGTGGGGCACCTCGGCCGCGATCCGCACGACCTGGCGGATCTGCGCGATGGTGCCGGGCTTGAAGCTGACGTGGCGCAGGCCGGCCTCGGTGAGCTCCTCGATGAGCGCGACGGACTCGTCCAGCTCGGGGATCCCGGCGGTCACGATCACGCCGTCGAACGGGATGCCCGCGGCGCGGGCCCGCTGGACCAGCCGCTTACCACCGACCTGCAGCTTCCACAGGTACGGGTCGAGGAACAGAGAGTTGAACTGGGCGCTCCGGCCGGGCTCGAGGAGCTCGGCGAGTCGCTGGGTGTTCTCGGCGAAGATCGGCTCGGTCACCTGACCGCCGCCGGCGAGCTCGGCCCAGTGGCCGGCGTTGGCCGCGGCGGCGACGATCTCCGGGTCCACGGTGGTCGGGGTCATCCCGGCCAGCAGGATCGGCGAGCACCCGGTGAGTCGGGTGAACGAGGTCTCCACGTGGACACTGCCGTCGGGCAGGGTGATCAGCTGGGGCTGGTAGGCCGTCCACGGGCGCTCGATCGACGGGGTGGCGCCCGGCGTGAAGAGATTGCGCAGTCCACCGCGGGTGGCGGCGGCGACCACGCCGACGCCCTGTCCGCGGACCACCGAGCGGTTGAGGCGGGTCAGCGCCTCGCCCGGGCCCATGTCGAGGATCCAGTCCGCGCCGGAATGCAGCGTCTCGGCCATCTCCTCGACCCAGTCGACGGGCTCGGCGAAGACCTGGCGGGCCAGGGTGGCCGCACGGTCCGCGTCCAGTCCACAGCGGGCGGCCCAGTCGGACACGATGTCCACGGCGGGGGCCATCGCGGGATGGTGGAAACCGACCTCCACGTCGAGGGGGTCGAAGACGGGGGCGAAGACCTCTCCGCCGGTGAGCTTGGCCTCGCGACGACGGCGGGACTCGGCCTCGAGGTCCGCACAGTGACGACGCAGGTCCTCGAGGTCGTCCGGACGGCCCACCACGACGTGACGGCGCTGGGCGTTGCGGATGGAGACCGTGGGCCGCAGCTCGGGATCGACCGCGGAGAACACCTCGTCGACGAGGGCTCGAAGCTCCTCGCCGTCGATGCCCGACACGCCGACCATGGGGCTGGCCTCGCCACGACGGAACAGGCCCGTACGGCGCCCGATCAGGGTGGCGGCGGCGCCGATCAGCTCGGCCACCGCCAGGAGGCGATCGTCGATCGAACCGAAGGTCTCGACCGACTCCACGGCCAGGATCCCCTGGGAGTGCCCGACGACCGCGGCGGGAGCGGTGTCGTTGACGTCGAAGCCCTCGGCGGCGAGCGCGCGGACGGCACCCACCTGGGTCAGCAGGACGGCCGGGAGCGAGACAGCGGCGGAGGAGAGCGACGCCTCGTCGGGGAGGTCACCGTGGTCCTCGTCCTCGCCGGTGGTGGTGTTGGCCCACTCGATGGGCCGGAAGCCGTGGGGTCGGACCACGGCGATCTCGTCGTGGACCGGCTCGGTGAGGGCGACGGAGGAGTCGACGAGGTCCTGTAGTTCGGGACCGATCCCGGTCCCGTCGATGAGGTCGCTCAACGCGTCGCGCCACGCGATCCCCTGTCCCCCGAAGGCGAGGGCGTATGCGGTGCCCTCTCGCAGGTCGTCCGCGAGCGCCCGGGCCTGGCGGCGGGCCGCGGGTCCGGTCTCGAGCGGGCGGGGTGTGAGGTCGCGGTCGTCGATCGTCACGTGTGGAACTCCTTGGCAACTTCGTTTGGGACATCTCCGCGCCGAGACCAGTTGCTGGTCCGACGCAGGGCACAGACTGCCACAGGAAGTTGAGGGACCCCTCAGCTTGAGGGGGTACGGCCGTCCGATCGGGGGCCACCCGGGAGGGCAGACGGGTGATCCTGCTCACACACAGGACCTGACGGTTTCCTCATACACACAGGTGAGGGCTACCTCAGGTTTGGGGTGGACGCTGTTACCTAATCGTTATCTCGTTTTCAGGGGTGACCCTCCCGGTGACGGCGTGTCGCCACCGGCCCACGCGCCCCGGTCAGACCCTCAGGCGCCGCACCGGAGAACGGCCATCTGTGCGGCGTCGAGCCCCTCGGTGGGGCACAGGTCAGCGGCCAGGCGGCGCGGTCCGGACGACCACTCGACGTGGGCCGTACGCACCCCGTCCCCGAAGGCGATGGTGACCAGACCCCCGATACCCGGCAGCTCACCCGGGGCCAGCCCCCCGCTCCCGACCGTCTCGACCGCGGTCACCTCGGCGACGGTCGCCGAACCCGGTGCGGGGATCAGGCTGAGCTGAACCCTGGTGCCGTCGAACGCCCCGACCCAGGCCGCGAACATCCCCGTTCCGTCAGCGCGGAGGTCGAGGGTGTACCCGTGCGAGAACCACGACCCGGTCTCGCGGACCACCTCGGCGGGAGAGGGGACGGGGACGGCCACCGTCGGGGCGGCGACGAGAGTGGAGGCCCCTGCCATCGACACCACGAGTGAGGCCGCGACCAGCCCGCGGCCCACCCTCCGACTCACCCTCTGCGACATCATGTCGTCACTGTAGCCCCGCCAGTAACACAATCAGGTGCCGCGAATGCGTCGAAATGGTCACCAAGACCGCAACCCACCGACTAGATGTTGGGAGTTACGGAGACCACACCTATCGTCGTTCCGTCACACTCGGCGGATCCACCGCCCGATCGTCCGACAAGGAGTCGACCATGACCAGCCCGCCCACCAGAGGTGGGGTGACACCGAGAGAGACATTCTCCCGTCGCTCCGTCTTCGTCTTCGCCGCCATCGGCTCCGCCGTCGGCCTCGGCAACATCTGGCGTTTCCCCTTCGTCGCATACGACAACGGTGGCGGCGCCTTCCTGCTCCCCTACCTCGTGGCGCTGCTCACCGCGGGCCTGCCGCTGCTGTTCTTCGACTACGCGATCGGCCACCGTTTCCGCGGCTCCGCGCCGCTGAGCTTCCGTCGCATGAACCGCTTCGCCGAGCCGATCGGCTGGATCCAGGTCCTGGTCTCCTTCGTCATCGCCGTCTACTACGCGGTGATCATCGCCTGGGCGGCCTGCTACGCGTGGTTCTCGCTCGACGAACGCTGGGGTGAGACGTACGAGGAGTCGGCGTCGTTCTTCGCCGAGGACTTCCTCCGCGCCGGCAGCGGGTTCGGCGTCGACTTCGTCCCGGGCATCGCGCTCGTCCTGGTGGTCGTGTGGATCGTCACCCTCGGTGTCCTGCTCGCCGGGGTTCAGAAGGGCATCGGCCGCACCGCGCTGCTCTTCGTCCCACTCCTGGTGGCGCTGTTCGCCGCCCTGGTCGTCCGTTCGCTCTTCCTCGACGGGGCCATGGAGGGTCTGAACAACTTTTTCACCCCGAACTGGGGCGTGCTCACCGAGCCGAGCGTGTGGATCGCCGCCTACGGCCAGATCTTCTTCTCGCTGTCGGTCGGCTTCGGCATCATGCTCACCTACTCGTCGTACCTCAAGCGCAAGTCCAACCTCACGAGCTCCGGCCTGGTCGTCGGCTTCTCCAACTCGGCCTTCGAGGTCCTCGCCGGCATCGGCGTGTTCGCCACTCTCGGCTTCCTCGTCTCCACCTCCGCGGGCGCCGGGTGGGACGACGTCGGCGGCGGTCCGGGTCTGGCGTTCATCGCCTTCCCGGCACTGATCTCGCAGATGCCCGGCGGCCCGATCTGGGGCGTGGTGTTCTTCGTCTGCCTCATCCTGGCCGGCATCACCTCGCTCATCTCCATCGTCCAGGTGGTCATCTCCTCCTTCCAGGACAAGATGGGCAGCAGCCGCACCACCTCCGTACTGGCCGTCGGTATCCCCATGGCGGTCGCATCGATCCTGCTCATGCCCACCGAGACCGGGTTGCAGAACCTCGATGTGATGGACAAGTTCGTCAACAGCCTCGGCATCGTCGGCATCACCCTCATCGCGCTCATCGTGGTGATCTTCGTGATGCGCCTGGCCCCCACGCTGCGCGACCACCTCAACTCTGTCTCCTCGTGGAAGGTCGGCACGTTCTGGATCGTGTGCCTGGCGGTCATCACCCCGATCGTCCTCGGCTACGCCCTGATCCGCGAGATCATGACCCTCGTCTCCGAGCCCTACGAGGGGTACGACGCCTCGATCCTGGGCGTCTGGGGCTGGGGCATGATCGGGACGATCCTCGTCCTCTCGATCGTCCTGTCGGCCCTGCCCTGGCGGGGGGCCCGCCACCTCGACGGGCCGCCGAGCATCGACGACGACCCGAGTGACTACGAATACGAGGAGGGGCTCACCCGTCCCGACGAGAACCCGACACCCACCCACTCGCCCAAGGAGGCCTGAGCCATGGACGCTCCCGCGATCATCATGATGGTGCTGTTCCTGCTCGTGATCTGGGGCGGACTCGTCGCCAGCATCGTGCACTTCGTCGGTCACCCCGACGATCCGGAGGAGGCCACCGCACGCCCCGCGCGCGAACTCTGATCGCGCTCCGCACGACCTGATCGCCGGCCCCGACGCCCTCTTCCAGAGCGGCGCCGGGGCCGACGTCGTCGAGGTGGGCGGATCCGTGACCACATCGTGTCGGGGAAAACGCCTCCGGGCCGGACCGGTCTGCTACTTTCGCACGATCGACGACCCGGGACCCGCGATGACTCCTCGTCCACCTCGAACCCCGAACCGACCCCTGTGGCTCGTCCTCGCCGTACTCGCGGTCGGGGTGGCGGTCGCCGGGGTGGTGACCGGCGTGGTCCTGCCCCGCGGACCCGTCACCACCGTCCACTCCGTGACGATGCTCCTCGTCTGCCTGGTTCTCGGCGCCGCGGCGGGCATGCTCTCCGCCACCCGCTGGGCGACGGTGGTGGCCCCGGTCGCCTTCCTGACCGCCTTCGAACTGGCACGGATCCCGGCCGAGGGGCCCACGGTCGACTCGGTGTACCTCGGGAGCATCTACGGGGTCATGGCGCTGGTGGTCGGCCGGGGCTTCGATCTGCTGGTGATGGGCCTCCCCCTGGCGGTCGGGGCGCTGTGGGGCGCCGCGGCCGGCCGACGGCGGGCATCGGACGCCGGGCCCCGACGGTCGGTGGCGAACCGACGCCTCCGTGGACTCGGGGCCGTCCTGGTCACCCTGCCCGTGGCACTCCTGGCCGTCGCGCTGCTGCGTCCGGCCTCGACCGCGCCGATCACCGGCCCGGACGGCCAGGAACTGCCGACCAGCGTGGCCGAACTGATCACCCTCCCGGTGGGCGGGCACGAGCAGTCGGTGATGCTCCGCGGTCACGACCGCGACGCCCCGGTGCTGCTGTTCCTGGAGGGCGGACCCGGGGGCACGGCGATCGGGGCGATGCGGGCCTCCGGAGAGCGCCTCGAGGAGGACTTCGTCCTGGCCGTGTGGGATCAGCGCGGCACCGGGAAATCCCTGCCCGCGTTGGAACCGACGGACACCCTGACGGTGGAGCAGATGATCTCCGACACCCTCGAGGTCACCGACCACCTGCGGGAGCGGTTCGGGCAGGAGCGGATCTACCTCGTGGGCAGCTCCTGGGGCTCCACCCTCGGTGTGCTCGCCGTGCAGAGGGCCCCGGAGAAGTACCACGCCTTCATCGGCACCGGACAGATGGTCGACCAACAGGAGACCGACCGGAGGATGTACGCCGAGACCCTGGACTGGGCGGAACGGTCCGGTGAGCGCGACTTCGCCCAGCGCCTGAGAGACAACGGCCCGCCCCCCTACCAGGACATGCTGGCCTACCCGGACGCCCTGTCCACCAATCCGGAGTACCACGACTTCCCCCACGGGGAGGACTACGACCCGGCGTCGGCGTACCCGGCCAGCCTGCTGGTCCCCGAGTACACCCTCACCGAGCAGATCCGGGGCATGGGCGGGATCATCGAC
>JBKBUP010000005.1:0-33426 GCA_046289795.1 Dietzia sp.
GCTGGGTGCTCGCCGGGAACCCGCCGTACGGATGCCAGACGTGCTCGGCATCGGCGGCGAGCAGCGCGGCAGTGGCGGCGTCCTGCGCGGCGCGGCCCAGCTCCTCGCCGGCGGTGCTCGGGCGCGCGGCGGGGGAGGTGGTGAGGTGAAGCGAGGCGGACATGTCAGGCGTTCGCGGGCTCGCTCGTGCCGGCTCCACGGGTGCGGATGGCCACCTTCTTCTCCTGAGCGGCGGGCGCCGTCACGGGGGCAGGCGCCGGGGTCGCGGCGTGATCCGACTCGCTCGTGCCGGCCCCGCCCGTCCCCATCTGCAGGATCTCGAGGCCGGCGTCGGCGATCATCTGCAGGTCCTCGCCGCCGGGCTGGCCCTCGCTGGTGAGGTAGTCGCCCAGGAACAGCGAGTTCGCGATGTACAGGCCCATGCCCTGGAGATATCCGAGGTGGCGTTCGCGGCCGGCTGCCATCCGGATCTCGGTGTCCGGGTTGACCAGGCGGACCATCGCGAGGATGCGCAGGCAGTCACGCGGGTTGAGGGTGTCCACGCCTTCGAGCGGGGTGCCGTCGAAGGGCAGCAGGAAGTTGACGGGGATCGAGTCGACGTCCTTGCCGCGGAGATCGAAGGCCAGCTCGACCAGCTGCTCCCGGCTTTCGCCCATGCCGGCGATGAAGCCCGAGCACGCCGACAGTCCCGCGCCGTGCGCCTGGCTGACGGTGTGCTCGCGGTCGGCGTAGGTGTGCGTGGTGCAGATGTCCTCGTAGTGGCTCTCCGCGGTGTTGAGGTTGTGGTTGTAGGCGTCGGCGCCGCTGGAGCAGAGCTTCTCGGCCTGGCCGTCCTTGAGCGCACCCAGGCACGCGCAGACCTCGACGCCCGGGGTGTCGGACTTGATCGCCTTGATGATGTCCTCGACCTTGCCCACCTCGCGGTTGCTCGGGCCGGTGCCGCTGGCGACCAGGCACACGCGCGAGGCACCGGCCGCGATGCCCGCCTTGGCGGCGGTGACGGCCTCGTCGGTGTTCAGCCACGTGTAGCGCAGGATGCCGGCGGTGGAGTTGAGCCGCTGCGAGCAGTAGAAGCAGTCCTCCGGGCACAGGCCGCTCTTGAGGTTGACCAGGTAGTTGACCTTGACCTTGTTGCCGAAGTGCTCGAAGCGCAGGCGGGACGCGGCGGCCACGACTTCCATGAGCTCGGCGTCGGACGAGTCGAGCACGGCGAGTGCCTCCGCCGCGTCGATCGCCCCGCCGTCGAGAATGCGGTCCGCGAGCTCGTGCCAACGGGTGGTCGTGGTGGCCATGGTTCCTCCTGAACGCCGTTCACTGAACGCCGTTAAGGTAGCGGGTATTCGCCGACTTGTACAGCGTTCAGGTTCCAGGCGCGTCGGAGGTGGGCGCGGGGCGATAGGGTTACCGGTCGTGGCTCTCAACAAGTCGGCCGTCGTCGACACCGCGCTCGCGCTCCTGCACGAAGCGGGGTTGCCCGGCATGTCGATGCGTACGCTGGCGACGCGACTGCATGTCCAACCGAGCGCGCTGTACTGGCACTTCCCGTCAAAGCAGGCGCTGCTCACCGCGGTCGCCGAACGGGTCCTGGCGGACGTCGCGCCGGTCGAGGCCGGCGACTCCGCGGCCGACGAACTGCGCGGGGTGGTCCGGGCGTTGCGGTCGGCGGTGGCGGGGGTGCCCGACGGCGCCGAGATCGTGGCACTGGGGCTGGCCGCCGGAGCGGAGAACCCGGTGGCGGAGGCGGTCGCCCGGACCTGTGCCCGGCACGGGGGTGGCGCGCAGGCGGCGGGGCTGACCACGGCGCTCACGGCATACGTGCTGGGCCTGACGATCGAGGAGCAGACGCACCACAACCTCGCCGCCGTGGATCCCTCGATGTCGAGAGTCGACTACGACTCGCGATTCGAGGAGGGGCTCGGGGCGATGCTGGGGGGCTTCGCCGACTGACACCTCGGGCCGGCCAGCCCGCGCATCGACCCGGCCTGCGCATCGAAAAGGACGTTCCGCGCACTTGCTTCTCGCGAAACGTGTGCGGAACGTCCTTATCGATGAGCGCTTTCGACCGGGAACGGTCGGACCCGACTCAGCTTCGGGTGAACACCTGGGTGGCGTAGAGCCGGTTGTCACCGGCCACGGCGACGCCCACGCCCATCGACGTGTGATCGGTGCGCAGCAGGTTGATCCTGTGGCCGGGGGAGGCCATCCACTGGTTGACCAGATCCTGCGGGGAGGCGTTGCGCCAGTTCTGCAGTACGTTCTCCGACCAGCGCGTGGTGCCGCTCGGGACCTGGCTGGCTAGGTCGGGGTTGTGATACATCCGGTTCTCGGCGGCCTGAACCTGGCTCCAGGCGGCGGCCAGGGCGTTGAGTGCTCCGCTGGTCGGGAGCGGCGCCCGGCCGTTGTCGACGCGAGCGGCGTTGGTGGCCGCGATCAGCTGGTCGCGGTACTCGGTGCTTGCGGGATCGAGGGTCGGGGCGGTTCCGCCTCCGCCCACGTTGAACCCGAAGGACGAACCCGGGACGAGGAACTGCTGCGCGGAGGCGGCGGGGACACCGAGGCCCGAGACCGCCATGGTGGCGGCCGCACAGGCGGCGATGGACATGCGGAATCGAGGGGAAATGCTCACGGGGATAACTCCTTTGCCGCATCACCCGAGGGGGAGGGGATGCATGCATCAGGGTAAACACAGGAAGTCGATCGCGCCACCAATGCCCCTATCCGGCGGCCCCGTCCTGTCGGACGTGACCACCGGGCGGGGTCGGCGCCAAGGAGCGTGACCTCCGGGCGGGGTCGGCGCTAGGGGAGTCGCCGGGCCCCGGAGTTCACAGAGCTCACCCCCGTTCGAAGTCCAGCACCACGTGGATCTGCCCGTCCTCGTCGGTGGCCGTCCCCACCCCCACCGTGGCGAACCCGCCGTCGAGCATCCGCTCGCGCATGCCGGTGTCGGTGAGCATGGCGGTGAGAACGTTCTGCGGCGTGGCCTCCGGGGGCAGCGTCAGCACGGTGCGGTCCCGGGCCTCGCCGCTCTCGGGGACCGGGAGGTCGCCGGTCGTGGGATCTCCCGCGGCCAGCTGGTCCGCGCGGACCCCGGCCTCGACGGACAGGACCGCGTCGGTGACCAGGCGTTCGGCGCCCACCGCGGTGCGCGCCTCGTTGACCCCGGCCACCACGCTGCCCTCGAACGCCTTCCGGGCCACCTCGGGCGGGACGACGACGAGGGGGGCGTCCTGCGCGGTGACCGCGGTGGCCCCCGGTGCCGCCGCGCCCGGAATGAGCGAGGCCAGGCCGGGGATGTCCAGCGGGAACGGCAGGGCGAGCTCGAGTGACCCCTGGGCTGAGGCCGTGCCGGCGCCCGTGGCGAGCAGGAGGGCGGAGGCCCCAGCGACGACGGCGGAACGGATGGGATGACGCACGTGGGTGTCCTTTCCTGGGGCGGCGGCCGGAGCCGGACCCGGCGGGGATCGTTGACTCACACAGTAGTGCTGCGAGTTCACTCACGCATCTTTCGTCACAGAAGTCACATCTGTTACATCACATGTAGTGGCCTGCCCGCCGCGTATGCGTGCACATCTCCGACTTACAACGATCGGGTCGAGAACCCGCGTCCGACTGTGATCGGCGTTACGGTCGGGACCATGACGTCCATCCAACGAACCCGGAACATCGATCCGATCACCGCCGCAGACCTGGAGTCGCTGGGGACAGCCTCCGGACCGGCGGTGTCGGTGTTCATGCCGACGCACCGCGGCGGACCGGAGACGCGGGAGGGCCCGCTGAGGTTGCGCTCGCTGCTCGACCGCGCCCAGGCCGAGCTGGTCACCCGTGGAACCCCGGCCGAGCAGGCCGCCGAGCTGGTGGCGCCGCTGCGCGACCTGGGGAACCAGGACCCCTTCTGGCAGCACACGGCTGACGGGCTGGCGCTCTACGCCGCCCCCGGGATCGCGCGCGCCTTCCGGCTGGGCACCGAGATGCCGGAGCAGGTCCACGTGTCCGACTCGTTCGCCGTCCGACCACTGGTCCCGGCCGCGATCGGCGACGGAGAGTTCCTCATCCTGGCCCTGAGCCAGAACTCGGTGCGCCTGTTCGAGGCCACCCGTGGCTCGGTCCACGAGCGCGACATCGGACACGCGCCGGGGTCGCTGGACGATGCCGAGGGGCGCACCGAACGCGAGCCCCAGCTGCAGCACCAGGCGGCAGCCGGTGGCACCGCCGCCTTCCACGGGCACGGAGCCGGCGGCGAGGTGGACCGCGTGATGCTGCAGAAGTTCTTCCGCCAGGTGGCCGCGGGGATCGACGAGCTGCTCGCGGGACCGGGTCACCGGCCACTCGTACTGGCGGCCGTGGCCGAGCACCATCCGATGCTCCGGGACGAGCTGTCCTACACCCATCTCCTGGACGAGGTGGTGGCCGGGAACCCGGACCATGCCAGCGGGGCGGAGCTACGGGATAGGGCGTGGCCGATCGTCCTGCCCGTGCTCACTGCCGACGCCGCCGCGGCGACCGAACGGTTCGGGGAGGCTCTCGGGACCGGACTCGGGTTGAGCGACCCCCGGGAGATCGTCACCGCGGCCGCCGAGGGCAGGGTGGACACGCTGCTGCTCACCGCCACCGCGTGCGGCCCGGAGCACCTACCGGGGGACCTCGACGACGCCGTGGGCCATACCTGCGCCACGTCCGGGCGGCTCGTGGTGCTGGAGGCGCTCCCGCACGGCAACTCCGTCGGCGCGATCCTGCGCTACTGACCGTGCTCCCGAGCTCTGACTCCGGGGCGACACGATCTTACCGGTGGGTAATATCGTGTTCAGTCAGGGCACAATGGGCACCATGAGCTCCAGCCATCCGCACTTGACCAGCCCCCTCGTCGTCGGGCCTCTCACGCTTCGCAACCGCGTGGTCATGGGGTCGATGCACACCGGGCTCGAGGACCGCAGCAAGCACCTGCCCGAGCTCACGGCCTACTTCGCCGAGCGGGCGCGCGGGGGCACCGCCATGATGATCACCGGCGGGTTCTCGCCCGACGTCGAGGGCTGGCTCCTGCCGGCCGGGTCGATGATGGCCAGCCGGCGGATGGCGGACAAGCACCGCGGCCTCACCGACGCCGTCCACGCCGAGGGCTCGCACATCCTGCTCCAACTGCTGCACGCCGGCCGGTACGGCTACCAGCCGTTCGTCCGCTCGGCCTCGTCCACCAAGTCGCCCATCAGCATGTTCAAGGCGCGGGCCCTGAGCACGCGGGGTGTCGAGCGCACCATCGACCACTGGGTCCGGGCCGCGCGACTGGCCGGGCGGGCGGGCTATGACGGCGTCGAGATCATGGGCTCCGAGGGGTACCTGATCAACCAGTTCCTCGCGGCCCGCACCAACCAGCGCACCGACGCCTGGGGCGGCACCGCGAGCAAGCGCATGCGGTTCCCCGAGGAGATCGTCCGCCGGATCCGCGCCGAGGTGGGCCCGGACTTCCTGATCCAGTACCGCATCAGCGTGCTCGACCTGGTGCCGGACGGGCAGACCTGGGACGAGACCGCCGAGCTCGCGCAGCGGCTCGAGTCCGCCGGCGTCGATGTGTTCAACACCGGCATCGGCTGGCACGAGGCGCGCATCCCCACCATCGTCACCTCGGTGCCGCGGGCGGCGTTCGTCGACCTCGCGGCTCGCCTCAAACAGACCGTGGGCGTGCCGGTGATCGCCTCCAACCGCATCAACACCCCGGACGTGGCCGAGCAGATCCTCGCGAGCGGGCAGGCCGACCTGGTGTCGATGGCGCGGCCGCTGCTGGCGGACCCGGCGTTCGCGGCCAAGGTCGCCGAGGGTCGGGCCGACGAGATCAACATCTGCATCGCCTGCAACCAGGCGTGCCTCGACCACACCTTCGCCAACAAGCGGGCGTCGTGCCTGGTCAATCCCCGCGCCGGCCGGGAGACGGAACTGCTGCTCACCGTGGCCCCCACGCGCCGGCGGGTCGCGGTGGTCGGCGCCGGCCCCGCCGGGCTGGCGTGCGCGGAGGCGGCCGCGTCGCGAGGGCTGGCCGTGGAGGTCTTCGAGGCCGAGGACGAGATCGGCGGGCAGTTCCGCTACGCCATGCGCGTGCCGGGCAAGGAGGAGTTCGCCGCGTCCCTCGCATACTTCAGCCGCCGCCTCGACGTGCTCGGGGTGCCCGTTCACCTGGGCCGACCGGCCACGGTCGCGGATCTGGCCGGCTTCGACCACGTGGTGGTGGCCACCGGTGTCCGCCCCCGCGAGCTGGAGCTTCCGGGCGCCGACCACCCGATGGTCATGACCTACCCCGAGCTGCTCACCGGCGCCCGCAGGCCCGGTCGTCGCGTGGCGGTGGTCGGGGCCGGCGGGATCGGCGTGGACGTCTCCGAGTTCCTCCTCGCCGGAGGGCCGGGGCTGGACCTCGACGGCCGCCGCGCCCACGGACACTCCACCGACGTAGAGGCGTGGAAGCGCCACTGGGGCGTGGCCGACCCGGCGGTCGAACGAGCGGGTCTCGGCACGGCCGTGGTCGACGAGCCCGCGCACGAGGTGCACCTGCTCCAGCGCAAGACCACCCCGATCGGCAAGGGGCTCGCCAAGACCACCGGCTGGGTCCACCGTGCCGAGCTCAAGATGGGCGGCGTGCACCAGTACACCGGGGTGACCTACCAGAAGGTCGACGACGACGGGCTGCACATCCTCGACGCGGACGGCACCCACCGCGTGGTGCGCGTGCACTCGGTCGTGGTGTGCGCTGGCCAGGAGTCGGTGTGCGACCTCGCAGATCAGCTGGCCGGTCCCGGAGTCGGAGCGGGGAGCCGGGTCCACGTGATCGGCGGCGCGGACGTGGCCGCCGAGCTGGACGCCAAGCGCGCGATCAAGCAGGGCGTGGAGTTGGCCGCGACCCTCTGAGCAGCCGGCCCGCACCACACCGGTTGGCGGACTCCCTCCCTCAGCTGGCGGACAGTATTCGTGTCCGGCGGGTCGTTCTCCGCCTCAGATGTCCGCCAACCGGGATGAGTGGTCCGCCAACCGGGGTGGGGCGTCCGCCAACCGGGGTGGGGCGTCCGCCAACCGGGGTGGGGCGTCCGCCAACCGGGGTGGGGCGTCCACCAACCGCGGGAGGGGAGGAGAGCGAGCGGGGCGGGTCTGCCCGCCTCAGGCGCACCGCTTCTCGCGGCGGCGGTCGACGACACTGAACGCCAGCGCTCCGGCCGCCAGCGCGGCGATCAGCCCGAGCGCGGCCCGGAACGCGAGCAGCCAGTCGTCCTGGGACTCGACGATCCAGAACAGGACGCCGGGAACGACGGCCGTGCCGATCGCGGTGCCCATACGCTGGCCCAGCGAGATGATGCTGCCGGCCACCCCGCCGTACGCGGGGTCGACCGCCCGGAGCGTCAACGTCTGGTTGGGGGAGATGGTCATGCCCTGGGCGGTGCCCATCAGCGCGGCGGGGGCCATGAAGATCAGGTAGCCCACCGCCCCGGACTCGACCAGACCGGCGAGCAGAATGAACGTCGCGAGCGCGGTGATGGTCAGGCAGAACCCCACGATCACCAGCCGCCGACCGAGTCGCAGCACGAAGCGCCCCGCGACCTGGGCGGAGACCGCGGCGCAGATCGAGGCGGGCAGGCTCACCAGCGCGGAATCGATCGGCGCGTACCCCAGGTGGAACTGCAGGTACATGGGCATCACGATCCACAGGCTGGTCCCGCCCATGAAGTAGATCGAGACGATGATCATGCCGTTGCGGAACGCCGGATCGCGGAAGATCTCGGGATTGACCAGAGGCGGGCGACCGACCCGCTCGTAGCGGCGCTCCCACCATGCAAAGGCTCCGAGCAGGGCCACACCGAGAGGCACGAGCACCCACAGCGCGGGGTGGGCCCCACGGTTGAGGAAGGGCAGCATCACCGAGAGCACGGCCGCCCCGAGGAGCACGATGCCGACCGGGTCCAGGTCCAGTCGCTTCCGTCGCGCGGGCGGGGGCACGGGGGCTGTGACCTCGTCGTCGTCGTTCTCTAGGTAGGCCAACGCGCCAGCGCGCGCCCTTGACCCGCCGACGTCGGGGCTCTCGTGGGCGGTGCGGGGCAGCGCGCGGTCGTCGGGCAGCCACCGCGACCCCAATACCAGGGCGAGCACGCCGAGCGGCACGTTGACCAGGAACATCGCGCGCCAGCCCAGGTCGTCGCCGAGCGCCTGGATGAGCAGCCCGCCGATCAGGGGCCCGGAGGCCGTGGCGACGGAGACCGTGGTGGCCATGGTGGCGAAGGCGCGGGCGCGGGCCTGCTTCTGGAAGTACTTCTGGATCAGCCCGAACGTCTGCGGATTGAGCATCCCGGACCCGATGCCCTGGACCACCCTCGCGGCGTTGAGCATCTCGATGTTCTGCGCGAACCCGGCGATCACCGCTCCGACGGTGAAGACGGCGACCCCCGCCAGGAAGAGCCTCTTGCGGCCGGTCGCGTCGCCGAGGCGTCCGGAGGGCAACAACAGCAGACCGAACGACAGCGCGTATCCCGAGACCACCCACTGCAGGCCACTGGAGTCGGCCTCGAGGGCCGGGCCGATCACGGGCAGGGCCACGTTGATCACCGAGAGCGCGAGCAGTGCCATGAACAGCGGGACCATCAGGGTGGTGAGGACCCGCGCCGTACTCACGGGCCGCTCTGCCGGTCCCTCCTCTGCGCTCTCCGCCGCGCCATGTTCCGCCCCATCGCTCACCTCGGCGATGGTATCGGTGGCCGAACAGGCGGCGGCCGGTCGCTGCGGAGCGGGCGCCCCCGAGTGCGTGCACAGGTCCCGCCTAAGTCCGATGTGTAGCCTCGGCGGACTGATGCACCCATCAACGTCAGGAGATCGAGTGCTGAAGAACAAGTGGCGGCTGGTCGCGGTCGCGGCGGGGTCCGTACTCATCGCGGCGGGCTGCAGTGCCCCCGGTGACGGCGACGGGTCCGCGGAGGGCGAACCGACGGCCGCGACCGAGCAGGCCGACCAGCAGACCGACCCCGAGCAGGACGCCGCCGGACCCAACACCGACGACATCCCGGATCCGGTGGCCGAGGTCAACGGCACCGAGATCAGCAAGGACGAGTTCGTCACCGTCTTCGAGGGCCAGTACCAGCAGATGACCATGCAGGCCCAGATGACCGGGCAGCCGGTCGACGAGGACCAGCTCAAGTCGCAGACCCTCGAGGGACTGGTCGGCAGCGAGCTGCTGCGCCAGGAGGCCGTGGAGCGCGGAATCGAGGTCTCGGACGATGAGATCGACACCGCGCTCGCCGGGTTCGCCGAGGCCAACCAGGCCAGCGAGGACGAGTTCATCGCCGCGATGGGCGAGCAGGGGATGGACCGCGACGACGTGATGGAGCAGATCGAGAAGCAGCTCCTCGTGGACAAGCTGATCGTCGACGAGTACGGCGAGTTCTCCGCGACCGACCAGGAGATCGAGGCCGCCTACCAGCAGTTGGTGGAGCAGCAGGCGATGTCCGGCGGCCAGGCGGGCGGCGAACTGCCCCCGCTCGAGCAGGTGCGCGGGGAGGTCGAGGAGCAGTTGGTCGCCGAGCAGCAGGCGCAGGCCATGCAGACGCTCTCCGAGGAGCTCCGCGAGGACGCGGACGTGACCGAGCACCTGTAGCCGAACCGGGGGTAGCGCGCCGGCGTCCGTGGTGGAATCTGTTCCATGGGCGCACCGGGCGGGATCCTCGCGGCTGTCACCGCGACATTCACTGCAGCACTCACGGCGACGGTGACGAGCGTGGTGGTCCTGGGCGCGTCGGCGGCCGCCGCGCAGCCCGCACACCCGACGGCCGCCCCGCCCGGACTCGGCCCCGCCGGCACCTCGACCGTCCACGGGGACGTGGCCTCCACCGACACCCTGCCGGGTCGCGGACCGGGTGCGGACCCCGCGATCGTCGGCGCCCTGACCGGGGCCACCTGCTCGACCGTGTTCGTGGGCACCGACGGCATGCCCGTCGCCCTGTGCACCTCGTATGTGGGACTCACTCCGCCCACCCCGCTCGCGCCGACGGTCAAGCTGTTCCATCCCGAGACCGCGGCGGTGCTGGCGGAGGTGCAGCTGGCCAAGGGCGCCCTACTGGGCGGGGTGTACGGGTACCTCGACGAGCGTGACCGGGTGGTGGTGGCCGACGGCAACCGCAGGCTCCTCGCCGTCGGGCACCACCGCGATCCGGACGGCACCTGGCGGATGACCGTCGAGGTCCTGGCCGACCTGTCGGCGGGCGTCCCCGACGGCGACGCGGTGACCGGCCTGATCCCGGCGTTCGACGGGCGGGTCTGGTTCGCGACGTCGGGCGGTGTGGTGGGAACCGTGCTGCCGGGCGACGACGACACTCTGCGCACCCTCGCCCTGCCCGTAGGGGAGAAGATCACCAACGGGCTGACGGTCCGTCCGGGAGGGGCGTCGATCATCACCACCAGGGCGCTCTACGAGGTGGACGCGGCGCCGGACGGGACCCCGGTGGTGCGCTGGCGGCACGCCTACGACGTGGGGCCGGCGCGCAAGCCCGGCCTGTTGGCGCACGGCTCGGGAACCACGCCCACCTACTTCGGCCCGGACGACTCGCTGGTCGCGATCACCGACGACGCCGAGAACCCCGATCTGATAGTCCTGCGTCGCGGTGACGGCTCGCAGGTGTGCCGGATGCCGGCGTTCGCCACCTCGCTCGCACCGGCCTCGGCCGCGCCGGACGGGGTGCTGATCGAGGGGCCCGCGGCCACCGAGAACTCGATCATCGCGGTCTCCGGCGCGCTGGTGCTGGTCAACACCTACGGGTACGAGTACCCGCCGTTCGCCGTCGACGGCCCGGCGGTGCCCGCCTCCGCTCCGTACACCGGAGGGATGACCCGAATCGACGTGGGCCGGGACGGCACCTGCTCCCGGGCCTGGACCTCGCTCGCCCGGACCGCGTCGCTGCCAAAGCTCACCACCGGTGACGGCCTGATCCACGCCCTGGCGTACGGGCCGTCGGGGGTGCACCCGGCACTGGATCAGGGACTGGCGCAGAAGTTCGGCCCGGTGGACGTGACATCGACGGATGTCGAGACGGGGGTCGAGGTGGCGCGGTCCTTCGTCGGGTTCGCTCCGCTTGACGAGCCGATGGAGCTCACCGGGACCATCGTCTCCCGCGGCGACGCCCCCGGTGTCATGTGGCAGCCCACGCTCACGCGCATGCTCCGCATCGGGCCCGCCTAGCGACGGCTCCAACGGCGCCCAACCCTTCCCAGCCTCGCCCCTCCGAGCCCGGTTGGCGGACGCCCCACAGCAGTTGGCGGACGCCCCACCTCGGTTGGCGGACAGTATTTGCGAGGAATCCGGCCCGGAGCTCGTCAGATGTCCGCCGACTCGATGGCGATGTCCGCCAACCGCTTGGGATGGGGCGGGATCAGTCGGTGGGGCGGACGACGGCGACAGCGCACGGCGCCGTCTGCAGCAGTCGCCGACTGACCGACCCGAGCAAGAGGCCGACGAACCCGCCGTGGCCGCGCGATCCGGTCACCAGGAGTGCGGCCCCCGAGGCTTCGGTGGCGATCGTGGTGGCGGGTTCGCCCACCACGAGGATCAGGTCGACGGTCACGCCCGGGTGGCGGGCCTCGTGCGGGGCGAGGGAATCGGTGACCGCCTTCTCGTCCTCGGCGAGCACGTTCTCGGCGAGGTGGTCCAGGTCGAACAGGGAGGCGCCCGGGAGCCTGGGGACCTCGACGGTGTGGATCACCCGCAGGTGGGTGCCACGTCGCTCGGCCTCGGCGAAGGCGAACGCCGCGGCGGGGTCACCGGCGGCGGATCCGTCGGCGGCCAGCACGACCGGTCCGCTGCTGGGGTCCTCGGGCGTGCGCGGGGTGATCACGATGACGGGGCAGGTGGCGTGCTCGACCACGCCGGCGGAGGTCGATCCCATCGCGAAGTCCTCGCGGGCGGTGAGCCCGCGGCTTCCCACGACGATCGCCGAGGCGTACCGGGTGGTGTCGACGAGCGCGCCGACGGGACTGTCAGCGACCACGCGGTAGGTCGTCGGGACATCCCCGGCCAGGTCGGTGAGCTGATCACGCATGGCCCCCTCGACATTGGCCCGGGCGGTCTCGTCGAAGGCCACCACGCGGCCGACCGCGCGATCGGCGGAGATCACCTCGAGGCCCGTGTGGTGGTCGCGCGCCCAGGTGGCGGCCCAGGCCACGGCCCGGCGGGCGTCCCGCGAACCGTCGTATCCGCACACGACCGGTCCGTTGGCGGTCTCCGTCATGGCTTCCTCCTGCGGGTTCGGGGTCGCGGGTCAGCCTAGTCGCCGGGTGCGGGGGCGGCAGGGGGAGCTGTCATGGCGGAGCCGACATCGTTACCAAAGCGGAACCAGTCCTTTTCTGGATCAGTTCCAGAAAGTGCGCTACGGTAGTGCTCATGACGACGGAGATGCAGGACCCAGGAGCGCTGCTCCGGTCGGCCGGGCTGAGGGTGACCTCTCCCCGGCTGGCGGTCCTCGCCGTCGTCGACAGTCGTCCCCACATCGCGGCGGAAGACGTCGCGGTGCTGGCCCGGGAGCGGCTGGGAGCGGTGTCCACGCAGACCGTCTACGACGCCCTGCGGGTATGCACCGACGTAGGCCTCATGCGCCGCATCGAACCGGCCGGTTCGCCCGCACGGTACGAGCGCCGCACGGGGGACAACCACCATCACCTCGTCTGCCGGCAGTGCGGCCGGATCGAGGACGTCGAATGCGCGGTGGGGCATGCGCCCTGCCTGCAGGCGGACCATGATCACGGCTTCCTGATCGACGAGGCCGAGGTCAACTACTGGGGCACATGTCCCGAATGTCAGACGGACCGTGCCCGGCTCGGTTAAGACTGAGACCCAGACCACATCGCCCACCACCCCACCACAACGAGGAGCACCAGACGTGACCACGCATCCCGCCGACCGCGGCGTACGCGACTTCCAGCCCAAGTCCGCAACCACCACCGACAGTGGCCAGCCGGTACCGAGCGACGAGTTCAGCGCCCGGTTGGGCGAGCTGGGCCCGCAGCCGATCCACGACTTCTACCTGATCGAGAAGCTCGCCCACTTCAACCGCGAGAACGTCCCGGAGCGGCTGCCCCACGCCAAGGGATCGGGTGCCTTCGGCGAGTTCGAGACCACCGAGGACGTCTCCGACATCACGTGCGCGGGCCTGTTCCAGAAGGGCGTCAAGACCCCGATGCTCGCCCGCTTCTCCACCGTCGCCGGTGAGAAGGGCAGCCCGGACACCTGGCGCGACCCGCGTGGCTTCGCCCTGAAGTTCTACACCGACGAGGGCAATTACGACATGGTCGGCAACAACACGCCGGTCTTCTTCGTCCGAGACGCCCTCAAGTTTCCGGACTTCATCCACTCGCAGCGCCGCAAGAACGCCTCCGGCCTGCGCAACCACGCCATGCAGTGGGACTTCTGGACCCTGAGCCCCGAGTCCACCCACCAGGTCACCTGGCTCATGGGCGACCGCGGCATCCCCGCCACCTGGCGCCACATGGACGGGTTCGGCTCGCACACCTACCAGTTCATCAACGCCGCGGGCGTGCGCCACTGGGTCAAGTTCCACTTCAAGACCAACCAGGGCATCGACTTCCTCACCCAGGCCGAGGCCGACACGCTCGCCGGTGAGAACGCCGACTACCACCGCCAGGACCTCTTCGAGTCGATCAGTAAGGGCGAGTTCCCCTCCTGGGACCTGCACGTCCAGGTGATGCCGGTCGACGAGGCGCAGGGCTACCGCTTCAACCCGTTCGACCTCACCAAGGTCTGGTCGCAGAAGGACTACCCGCTGCGCAAGGTCGGCACCATGACGCTGAACCGTAACCCGCAGAACCACCACGCCCAGATCGAACAGGCCGCGTTCGCGCCGACCAACATCGTCAAGGGCATCGGCTTCTCGCCGGACAAGATGCTCCTCGGCCGCGTCTTCGCGTACCCGGACATCCAGCGCTACCGCATCGGTGCCAACTACCAGCAACTGCCGGTCAACTCGCCGCTCTCGCCGGTCAACTCCTACTCCAAGGAGGGCGCCATGCAGTACCAGTTCCCGCATCCGGCGCAGGCCGAGTACGCCCCCAACACCATCGACGGCCCGGCCGCCGACCCGGCCCAGGCCTTCGACTTCGGCGACTGGGACACCAAGGGCTCGGAGATCTACCGCGGGGACGTGTCGCCGCATTCCGACGACACGGACCAGGCCCAGGCCACGACGCTGTACCGCGAGGTCCTGGACGACGAGGCACGTGGGCGTCTGGCCGGCAACATCGCGGGCCACGTCAGCAAGATCGACCCGTCCGAGACCGAGCTGCTCGAGCGCGTCTACGCCTACTGGACCGCCGTCGATCCGGATCTCGGCAACGCCGTGCGGACCGGTGTCGAGTCGGGCCCGCGTGGCAACCACCGTCGCCAGGAGTGACCACTCCGTAGCCGAGCACGGTTCAGCCGAGCACGATTGAGACTAAGGGCCCGATCCCGCGAGAGCGGGGTCGGGCCCTGGTCGTCCGCCGGGCTGAACCCGGGCGCGTCAGCCGCCCCGTCGAGGCCCCGTCAACCGCCGCGGACCACGTCGAGGGCGTCGAGGTCGGCGATCGCCCGGCAGGCCCGCCGCATGAGCAACGCGAACATCTCGTCCCCGCGCGCTGTCCTGGTGCCGTACATCCAGCCGAAGATCCCGAGCACCGGGGTCTGGAGCAACCCGTAGACGTAGTCGTCCCAGCAGGTCTCGAGGGAGTAGTCGGTCACCCCGTGCCCGAGGAGTGCGCGGTGGTAGTCGGCCACGATGTCGCGCTCGGAGGCCCGGCGGTCGGCGACGTCGAGGCTGGAGCCGAGGAAGCCGCCGAGGTCGCGCCCGGGGAGCCCCACGGTGAGGGTCTGCCAGTCGCAGGCCAGGGACGGCCGACGCCCGGAGGGGTCGATCAGCATGTTGTCGGCGCGGTAGTCGGCGTGCAGCAGGGCGAAGCGTTCGGACCGCCCGTTGGCCCAGTCCGCGATCAGCGGCGCGATCTCGGACAGGATCCGTTGCTCGTCGTCGTCGAGCCGGTCTCCCAACTCGGCGAGGAAGGCCTCCAGCGCGGGCCCGCCGAGCTCCTGCAGGGTGACGTTGTCCTCTACAGATGGGCAGGAGAGGCCGTCGATTCCGCGCAGGGCCGGATCGCACCAACGCGGGCCGTGCAGGCCGGCGAGGTTGACGGCGCAGTCGCGGGCGTCGTCGATCGTCAGACCGGCCAGCTGGTCGCCCTGGACCAGCGGCGCCACGTCGTCGAGCACGAGCGTGAACTCACCCTCCCGTTCCCCGAGCGCGGCGAACCGCGCGCGCGGAACCCGCACGGCCACGGTCGGCGCCAGGTCGCGGTAGAACAGCACCTCGCTGCGGTAGACGCCGTGCAGCAGCGGCCGCATGCCCTCGTCGGGGTTCGGCAGTTTGACGAACAGTGTGGGAGGCAACCCGTCACCGTCCACGTGCGCGACCACGCAGCAGCCGATCTGGCCGGTGCCCACGGCCTCGGTCCGCGCCGACCGGACCTCGGTGCCGAGCGCCTCGGAGAGCCATCCGGCGGTCACCTCCTCCGGTGTGCAGACCACGGGGGCGCTCGAGTCGACGCTTTTCATGACCGGGGGTCCTTCCGCAGGTGGAGTCGTCCGGGGTTGAGATCGAGGTGGTCGAAGCGTCGCGGGTCCCGCCGGAGCCGCCAGGCGTCCAGCACCGGGGCGAGTTCGTCGGGGGTCGCGCCGTGCAGGACGACGGAGTCCGCGCCGAGCGCGAGCTGACCCTCGATGCGGTCGGCGCAGTGCTCGGCGCTGCCCACCGCGGCGCAGGCCAGCCACTCGTCGGGCAGCACCTCGCGGGCGTGGCGCAGGAGGTCGAGGTCGTCGGTGGCGTCGAGCGCACCGGAGTGGGCGGACAGGCGCTCGTCGGCCCGGAACCGCTCGAGCCCCGCCGGGTCCCAGCCGTTGACGCGGACCAGCACCTCCCCGTACCCGGTGAGGTAGGTGGCCAGGCGGCCGACGAGTTTGCGCAGCCGCGCGGTCTCGTCGAGCGAGTCCTCGATGGTGGCCATCACCGACCAGATCCGCACCTGCGCCGGATCGCGCCCGGCCCGCTCGGCGGCCTCGCGGACCAGCCGCACCGAGCGTTCGACCGCGGTGTCGGACATGAAGGTGTGCAGCACCACGCCGTCGGCTATCCGACCGGCGAGCCGGAGCGAGTTGTCCCCCATGGCCATGAGCAGCACCGGGATGTCCTCGTCGAACGAGGAGTCCTGCACGAGGTAGGGGTAGCTGCCCGCCGGGCCGTCGTGGCCGACCACCGATCCGCCCCGCCACAGTGTCCGGTAGATGCCGATGGCGTCCTCGAGCTGCGCCGACGTGACGTGCGGCAGGCCCATGATGTCGAACAACAACGGGATGCCGCGGCCCAGCCCGAAGGCGTACCGGCCGCCGGACATCCGGTGCAGGGTGGTGGCCATGGTGGCCGTGACCAGGGGGTGCCTGGTGTTGTGGTTGGTCGCGGCTGTGCCGACGCCGATCCGGGTGGTCGCCGCGACCGCGGCCCCCGCCATGACCGCCGCGTCTTTGAGGGCGAACCGCTCGGACAACAGGATCGACCCGAGCCCCAGTTCCTCCGCGCGGGCGGCCTCGACGATGAGATCGGCCGGCGACGCGCTGTGTCCGGCGAGGCCGTAGCAGGCGAGCTCGGGCATGAGCGGATCGACGGGCTCTTCGTGGGTCATGCGTGCCCTTCGACAGGGTTGAACAAGACTGGGTTGAACACCAGAGTGGAAAGTGACACATGTCACGTTACCCCGGGCGCGGCTGCCGCCCCGCCCGATCCTGTAGGCCCGATCCTTCCGGCCCGGGTCAGGTCCCGATGATGCGGCTCAGGCGTCTCTCGAGTCGGGCCCACGCCTGTTCTGCGTCGATGTCCTCCGCGAGCACGTGCAGCTCCACCCAGTCATCGCCCTCGTCCACGACCAGGGTCCCGGGCATGAGGTTGATCATCCACAGCGCCAGCCGGCGCCCGGCCGGGGTCTCGGACAGGATCGCGAACCGCTGGGTGTGCGGCGAGATGGGCATCCGGGGGGTCAGCGCCCGGCGGGCCACGTCGACTCCGCCACGCAGGAGCGCCCCCAGGAACCATCCCGCCAACACCGGTACCTCCCAGGGGCGCCGACCGGTCCGCGGGCGCGTGGGCGGGAGTGTCCGGAGGCTCACGGCGGTCGCGGCCACGGTCGCGGCGAGGCCGTAGTACCAGAACCGCGTGTCGCCCTCGGCCAGGATCCACCACAGGAGCAGCAGTGGCAGGAAGCGGGCCAACCCGGCCTGGGCGTATCGCATCATGCGGCCACCTCCGCGGAGATGAGGACGGTGACCAGGGCCAACAGGAGTAGTCCGCGGCCGGTGCGGGAGCGCAGGAACGTCTCGATCGTGTCGACCCCGTGCCCCACCGTGGCCGTGCGGTGGTGCGCGGCCAGGCGATCGGAGACCTGTTCCGTCATCCGTCGGGGGGCCACGGCGGCGGAGCGTGCGATCGCCATCGCCGAACGGACCAGGCGTTCCTCCGGGACGACCAGGTCCCCGGGTGGCAGTGCCCGGCCGTCGGGGTGAGCGGCCCACCCGGGCAGGATGTCCCGGGCGGACAGCCACCAGGCCAGGCCTCCGACGGCCAGCCCCAGCAGGATCGGCCACGTGGCGTCCCACAGGGTCACGGCGTCGAGTCCGGGTACGGACTCGACGGGCAGCCACAGGTCGGTCACCACCCACGGCAGTGCGATGCCGGCGGCCACCAGCAGGAGCCACGCGCCGAGTTCGGCGTCCCCGTGGCGGCGGGTCTCCGGTTCCCCGTGGACGAGCAGCCACCCGAAGCGCAGGAGGAGCAGGGTCGACCCGGTCGCGATGAGCGGGAGCAGCGTGACGAGGTCCATCCCCAACACGGTGGCCTCGCCGACCGCGGACTTGGCGGCATATTTGCCCACCGAGCCCGAGCTGAACGGGGCCCCGGCCACTGCGAGCCCGGCGCCGACGAGACCCACCCCGACGATCCACCGTCTGACCCCCCGGGCGTGGTGTTTCCACACGGGGACGCCGAGGAACAGCGCGCCCTTTGCCAGGGCGTGGTGCACCGCGTACGCGACGGCGGCCGGCGCGACCGCGGGAGCGAGCTCGGGGGAGACCAGGGCGACGCCCACGAGCGCGGCGAGGAACCCCATCTGGCTGATGGTGGAGTAGGCCAGCACCACCTTGGGGTCCTTCTGCAGCTCACCGGCCGGGACTGCGAGGAACGCCCCGCCCAGTGCCAGCAGGACCAGGGTCAGACCCCACCCGGGCAGCGACACCTCTCCGAGCGGGAGGAACCGCAGCCACCCCACGAGTCCGGCCTTGACCATCGCCCCGGACAGGACCGCACTCGCGGCGGGCGGCGCCGCCGGGTGGGCGAGCGGGAGCCACACGTGGAGGGGGAGCGTCCCGGCCTTCACGCCGAACCCGACCAGTAGGAGGGCGACGATCACCTCTGTGTTCGGGGCCGCGGCGACGGCGGCCGGGGCGTCGGCCAGTCGGGTTCCGCCTGCGGCGGCCACCATGAGGATCGCGGCCAGGATGGCGGTCTCGCTCACCACGGTGAGCACCAGGTAGACGCGCCCGGCCCGCATCGCCGCCTCGGTCCGGTAGTGCACGACCAGCCCGTAGGCGGCGAAGCTCATCACCGCGTACCCGAGATAGAACGTCACCGCGTCGGCGGCGGTGAACACCGCTGTGGTGCCGGTGTGGCAGATCAGGAGGAACGCCACCAGGTCGCGGCCCCGTTCCACGCCCGTCCACGCCACTGCGGCCAGCGCGGACCCGTAGAGCAGTGCGGACACCAGGACCAGGGGTCGGGCGAGGGAGTCGAGTTCCAGGTGGGTACCCACGAGCAGCCACGGAACGTCCAGCGGGATGCCCTGACCCGCCCCGGGGGCCACGGTGAGCAGGAGTGCGGGCAGGCAGGTGACTGGGGCAAGGCGCAGCAGCAGCACCGACCCTGCGCCGGGCTCGCCGCGATTCCGGGTGGCCAGGGCCCCCAGCCCGGCGGCAGCGATGAGCGGCAGCAGGAAGGTGGCGGCCCACAGGGTCGTGATCACGGGAACACCCCCCTCGCGATGAAGGTGGCCATGGCCATCGGCGCATAGGGGGCGGCCGCGACGATCCCGACGGCGAGGGAGAGCCCGGCGGTGATGACCGCGGGGACGAGGAGGGCGAGGGGGGCTTCGACCCTGGGCCGGCGCCGGTACTCGGGGGTGTCGTGTCGGGTTTCGGCTCGACGGAACCACATGGCCACCACGGGGGGGAGGAAGTAGGCGCTGTTGAGCACCGCGCTGGCGACGAGGATCCAGAGCACCCACTGGTTGTCCGAATCGAGCGCCCCGAGCCCCAGTTCCCACTTGGAGATGAATCCCGCGACCGGGGGGACGCCGATCATGCCGAACGCGCCCACGGTGAACGCCGCGCACGTCCACGGCATGCGCCGGCCGAGTCCGGCCAGGGCCGAGACGGTCTTGATACCCAGGACTTCGGCGAACAGTCCGGCGCAGAAGAACAGGGTGATCTTCATGAGCCCCTGGTGCACGAGGTGGGCCAGACCGCCGGCGGTGCCCACCGCGCTCACCAGGGTGATCCCCAGCGTGATGTACGACACCTGACTGACGGTCGAATAGGCGAGCCGCTTCTTGAGGTCGTCCTGGAACAGTGCGCGTACCGACCCGTAGATCACGGTGAAGGCGGCCAGGAAGAGTAGTGGCCTCAGGACCCCGAGGGCGTCCGCCACCTCCACGCCGTAGACGTCGTCGATCACGCGCACCAGGCCGAACACGCCCGCCTTGACCACGGCCACCGCGTGCAGCAGCGCGCTGACGGGGGCGGGCGCGACCATCGCGCGCGGGAGCCACCCGTGGAGGGGGAACAGGGCGGCCTTGACGCCGAGGCCGGCGACCATCAGGACGAAGATCGCGACGGCCGTGGCCGGGGAGTCGGCCGCGAGCGCGCCCACCGCCTCGACACCACCCGGGGTGAACTCGACGTCGCCGACGAGGGCGGAGAGCCAGACGATCCCGGTGAGCAGGCTGAGCCCGCCGCCGAGGGTGTACAGCATGTAGAGGCGGCCGGAACGTCGCGCGGCCGCGGTGCCGTTGTGCACCACCAGCGGGTAGGTGACCAACGTGAGCAGTTCGTAGAACAGCAGGAACGTCACGAGGTTCCCGGAGAAGGCGATGCCGACGGTGGCGGTCACGCACAGGGCGAAGAACCCGAAGAAGCGGCTGCGGTGCGGGCGGGCTTCGAGGTAGCCGATGGCGTAGATCGTGGTCAGGAGCCACAGCAGGGACGACAGGCCGGCGAACAGCAGGGACAGGGGTTCGACCCGCAGGACGAAGTCGATCCCCGGCAGCAGCGCTGTCCGCCACTCGGGCCTGGCGCCGCCCACCACGAGCGGCACCATCAGCGCGATGAGACCGAGCTTGACCACCGCGGCACCGAGGTTGACGGTCGATCGCGCGCGGACGCCCCCCTCGGGGATGAGGAAGACGGCCACGGCCGTGAGGAGTGAGATCGCCAGGGGCGCCAGGACGAGCAGGCCGCCGGGCACGAGTCCGAGGAGGTCGGTCATCGCGGGCCCCCCGGGGTCAAGCCGACGATCGCGAGCTCGGCCAGCGGGACGGCGGCGAAGGTCGCACCGACGGTGACGAGGGCGAGCAGCAGGGGCAGCACCATCACGATGCGGGGCAGGGGCGAGCTGGGGCGCTCCGGCGCCGCATCGATCCCGTCCTCGGCCGCGCCGGTCATCAGGGCCTGCAGCGGGCGAAGGAGGTATCCGGCGGCCACGAGGGTGCCCGCCGCCACCACTGCCACGACCCACCAGGCCTGCACGCCGACGGCCGCGGTCAACAGCTGCCACTTGCCGGCGAAGCCGAGCGTCACGGGGAGTCCCGCCAGGCTGACCGCGCAGATCCCGATCGCCATGGTCACCACGGGCAGGTCGGCGCCGCGCCCGGCGAGGGAGTCGATCCGGTCGTCTCCGAGGTGCTCCTTGAACAGTCCCGCGGCCAGGAAGAGCGCCGACTTGGCGAGTCCGTGCGCCACGGCGAGGGTCACCACCGCACCCAGGGCCGCCGTCGCCGGCATCCCCTCCCTCGCCGCCGCCGCGGAGAGCGGGAAGAAGAGGAAGAGGTACCCGACCTGGGAGACGGTGGAGTACGCGACGAGTTGCTTGAACCCCGTGGCACGCAGGGCGACGACGCCGGCCCACAGGATCGACCCGGCCGCTGCGACCCCGATCACCGCGGCCACCACGGGAACGGGTCCGGTGACCTCGGTCCACACCCGGATCGCGACCACGAACGAGGCCTTGACCACGAGACCGGACAGGATCGGGCTCACCGCGGACGGTGCGTCGCCGTGGGCGCCGGGCAGCCAACCGTGGAGCGGGAACACCGCCGACTTGAGCGCCATGCCCGCCATGGTGAGTGCGAGGACGGCCGTGCGCAGGGGGCCGGCGTCCGCCTCGGCGAGGCGGGAGCCGGCCAGCGCCAGGTCGAGGGTGCCGGTGGCCGAGTACACCAGCGTCAACGCCAGGAGGAACAGCAGGGACCCCGCGACCGCCACGATGAGGTACCGGAAGGCCGCCCGCCAGGCGTCGGGCCCGCCCAGCGCGACCAGCAGGACGGCCGCGAGGCCGACGATCTCCAGCGCGACGTACAGGTTGAACAGGTCGCCGGAGACGAAGACGGCCGACAGGCCTGACCACGCGAGCAGCCACGTCGGCCAGAACCAGTCCCTGGACCCGGCGACCCCGGTCGCCGGCGGGTGGGCCGCCGCGTGGACCGACACCACGCCCCCCACCACGGCCGAGAGCAGGAGGAACGCGGCGCTGATGCCGTCCGCGCGGAGGGAGATGCCGAGCGGTGGTCGGTGCCCGCCGAGGGACACCACGAGCGGGCCGTGCGCGACCACCAGTGCCACGACTGCGATCCCGGCCGCGGCGGTGAGAGCCGCGGCGATCAGCCCGACGACCCGCCGGGCGGGGGAGGGGACGACGACGACGAGGACGGCTGCCGCCAACGGGAGCAGGACCACGGCCGGCAGCAGGGCCGGTGCGGCGACAGAGGGGATCACTGGTCCCGCTCCTCGTCGCCGGACGGGCGGTCGGCCCGCTCGCCGTCGCCACAGTTGTCGTCGTCGTCGTCCTCGAGCTCGTCGATCCGTCGTGCTAGCACCACCCCGAGCCCGGTGAACGCCACGGTGATCACGATGCCGGTGAGTGCGAGGGCGTGCGGGACGGGGTCGGGTTCGACCGACCGGCCGGCCACGGCCAACAGCACGACCAGCGTGCCGGAGGCGGCCACGTTGAGGGCGACGAGCCTGCGGAAGCGGTCGGCGGCCAGCAGCATCACCACCAGTCCGGACGACGCCAGGACACAGCCGATCGTCGAGTACCACGCGAACGAGCTCATCTAGTGCCCACCGTCCCCGATCCGCGCGGTGTCCCGGCGCACGGCGAGGAAGAGCAGGGTCAGGCCCGCCCCGATGGACACGGTGAGCGCGGTCTCCACACCGATCGTCGCCGCTGACTCCCAACCCGGGGGCATGGCCAGCCAGTGTCCGGCCAGCAGCAAGCCGAGTCCGCCGGCGACGAGGAACGCGGCGGGGCCGATCGCCACGAGCCATCGGCCGCTGCTGCCGTGGAGTATCCGGGACGGGACGCCGGCGAGGGCCGCGAGGATCATCACCCCGGCGACGGTCGCCCCGCCCTGGAACGCCCCGCCCGGGCGGTAGGCCCCGGCGAACAGCAGCCAGGCGGCCAGCAGCAGGAGGACGGGTGAGGCCAGGCGGAGGAAGTCGCCGAGCGTGCGGTGGAGGGGCCCGGCGCCCGCCCCGCTCGCCCCACCAGTCCCGGTGGTCCGGGTGGTCTGCGGGGCGACGGCGGCCAGGGCGAACGCCCCCACCACGGCCACGAGGATCACCGCGACCTCGAGCAGTGTGTCGTAGGCGCGGAAGTCCAGCAGGACCGCGGTGATGGGATGCCCCGTGGCGGTGGAGTCCATGGCCCCGGCGACCGTCTCCGTGAGCGGGGGGTGGCGGTCCGATCCGTCCGAGGCGAGGACCGCCCGGACGAGCAGTGCCGCGAATCCGGCGCCGATCAGGGCGCCGACCGTCCACACCGCGACGCCGGCGCGTCCGACCCGCGAGGATGCGCCCCGGCGCCGGTCGGCCACGGCGTCCACGAGGAGCGCGCCGGTGACCCCGGTCCCGATGGCGGCCTCCGCGAGCGCGACGTCCGGGGCCCGGACCCCCGCCCACACGAGCGCGAGGAGGCCGCCGAGCAGCACGAACGAGACGACCGCGGTGAGACGGTCGCGGACGCTGAGGGCCACCGCGGCCGCCACGAGGGCAGCGAGGCCCACCACGATGTCGGTCACCCCTGCGTTGATCACTCCTGTGCCGATCACCCCTGCGTCGATCAACCCCGCGTCGATCAACCCCGAGTCCACAGCGTGCGCGTTCACGTCGCGGTTCCCCGGTCCGGGTCCGTGGCGAGCAGGGTGGCCGCGACGGCGGCCACGGCCATCCCGAGCACCCAGATGGTGGCGTACTTGGCGACCTCCCAGCCCGAGTCCGCACGGAGCGACAGGGCGAGCATCACGAACCCCAGGCCGAGGGTGTCCGCCTTGGTGACAGCGTGGAGACGGCTGCGCAGGTCCGGGAATCGGAGGAGCCCCACCGTCCCGGCGGTGAAGAAGAGACCACCCAGCACGGCGGCGACCACCACCGCGACGTCGAGGACGGCGCCCGCTCCGCTCATCGCGGGCGGGCGGTGACCATCGTGACGGTCAGGACCAGCGCCAGCGCCACCAGGACGAGCGCCGCATCACGCAGCGAGGGCAGGTGGCCGGTCACCGAGAGGACCGCCAGCGACGCCGCGCCGGTGGTGCCGGCCAGGACCACCCCGGTGACGCGGTCGCGGGGGCCGGGTCCGCGGACCACCCGCACCAGGCAGGCCAGGACGTTCAGGACCAGCACGACCACCAGTGCCTGCAGGACCAGGGTGACGACGTCCACCGCTACGACCCCGGCACCATCACAACCCCAGCACCGAGCGGGCGATGAGGAAGTACACGATCAGCCCGATCGCGTCGACGAACGTCGTGATGAACGGGTTGGAGAACACCGCCGGGTCCGCCCTGACGGACTGCGCGAGCAGCGGCATGAGCCCGCCGACCGTGGCGGCGATGGTGCACAGTGCCAGCAGGGTCAGTCCGATGACCAGTCCGAAGTCGAACCCGAAGATGAACCCCGCGGCGAGGAACCCCACCCCGCCGAGGGCCAGGCCGAGGATGAACCCGGTCCGCACCTCCTGCACCAGGACCCGCATGGCGTCACGGGGGCGGACGTCGCCGAGCGCCAGGGCGCGGGTGACGGTCGTGGCGGCCTGGTTACCGGTGTTACCGCCGGTGCCGATGATGAGCGGGACGAACAGTGAGAGCGCCACCACCTGCTCGAGCGTGGTCTCGAACACCGCCAGCACCTGCACGGTGAGTGCGGCGCCCAGTGCCAGGACGAGCAGCCATACCACGCGGGAGCGGACGATCGACCGGACGGGCGTGGACAGGTACGGCCGGCGCAGTGGCTCGGCTCCACCCTGGCGGGCGGCGTCCTCGGTCTCGGCGTCCTCGAGGATCCGCAGCGCGTCGTCCACGGTGAGGATGCCCACGAGGCGGTCCTCCTCGTCCGTGATCGGCAGGACGATCACGCGCTCGTCCGCGCTGAGGCGGGCGGCCTCCTCCTCGGAGGCGCGGGCGTGGATCGAGATCGCGTCGTTCATCAGGTCCCCGACGAGGGCGTCGGGATCCGCCCCCATCAGCGATCGGAGACCGACGACCCCTACGAGGCTGCGCCCCTGGTCCACGACGGGGATGGTGTAGATGGTCTCGACGTCGACCAGCCTGGCGCGGACCCTCTCGAGTGCCTGCTCGGCCGTCATCTCCGGGCGGGCGGAGACGAACTCCGGCGTCATCCTGCGGCCGATGGACCCGGCCGGGTAACCGAGGATCTCGTTGGTGAGGGCGCGCTCCTCGGGCGGCAGTCCGCGGAGAAGTCGCGTGGCGACGAAAGCCGGGAGCTCGTCCATGAGCGCGACGCGGTCGTCGGGATCGAGTTCCTCGAAGAGGTGGGCGACCTGCTCCTCACGTAGACCCCTGAGCAGCTCGGACTGCACAGGCGCGTCGAGTGCCTCGAAGACCTCGAGCGCGCGCCCCTTGGGCAGTAGCCGGAACGCCACGGCCCGGTCCCGGTCCGGGCTGCGCTCGAACATGTCCACGACGACCTGGTCGGGCAGTGACGCCATAAGGCGCGAGGCGGCCCGGAGATCGCCGCGGGAGCGGAGCTTGGCGAGGCGTCGGGTCGCCTCGTCGAGGCTCAGTTCGCCGTAGGTGCCGGACTCCCCGTTGGTGTCGTCGATCAGGGCGAAACCGGTGGCGTCGGTGGGCGGTCCCCCCGGCTCGTCCGGGAAATCGCGGGGTTCACTCATCGCGGGTCACCTCCGGGAGGTCGGTTTGGGTCTCGGCCGCGAACTCGATCTGCGAGTACCGGGTCGCCGAGGTGGGTGCGGCTCCGGAGAGGAACCCGGCGCGGGCGATGTACATCGCACCGATGGCGGAGGAGGCGAACTGCAGTACCGCGGCGACTGCCACCTTCGGCGCCGCCTCCCATGAGGGGTGCAGCAGGAAGGCTCCGGCGATCACGAAGACCAGCCCGAGTCCGGCGGCCGCGCCGATCGCCGACGACCGGACGTAGAGGTCCGGGAACCGCAGGAGTCCGACGGCGCCACCGAGGAACACCACGGAACCCGCCAGGATGGAGACCGATCCCAGGACGGTCGCGACCAGTTCCCAGCTCATCGCCGACCTCCGGACATCAGTAGGGCCAACGAGAGCGCGGAGACCAGGCCCACCAGGGTCGCGACCAGCACGAGGTCGTAGACGAAGGGACTGTCCACCCTCACGCCGACGAGGGCGAGGAGCGCGATGAACGCGAAGAAGAGGAGGTCCGCCGCGATCGCCCGGTCCCCGGCGTGGGGCCCGCGGATCATGCGGTACGAGGAGAGGACCGCCGCGATGGCGACCAGGACGATTGCTATGTCGACGGCGATCACCGGACGAACCCCTTTCTCCGGATCGCCCTGAGCATGTGATTCTCCATTTCGTGTAGCGAGGCGATCAGGTCGTCGGGATCCGGGAAGTACATCCCGTGGACGACGATCTCCCACTCCTCACCGCCCCCGGGATGGTCCGCGCCCAGGGTCAGGGTCCCCGGGGTCAGGGTGATGAGCGAGGACAGCACGGTCACCTCGAGTTCGGTGCGGCAGCTCGTGGAGAATCGCACGAAGCCCGGAGTGATCGAGGCGTGGGGCAGAAAGGCGTCCCGGACGACCTTTGCGCTGGTCGTGGTCTGCTGCCAGAAGAACCAGAGCAGGAACCACATGATCCGCAGCGGCCAGCTCAACGTGGAGGTCATCCGAGCACCGCCTGAACGTATCCGGTCGGGTCGTACAGGTTGGCCGCCGCGGTCCCGGACAGCTCCAGGAGCATCTGACCCCCCAGACCCAGTGCCAGCGTCACCACGGCGAGCACCAGTGAGGGCGCCGCGAGTGCCAGGCCGATCCGGCGACCCGGGGGCACCATGACGGTGTCAGGTGCCTCCACCGTGGCGGTTGAAGCAGTGGCGGTGGCAGCCGGGGCGGTCCCGGTCCCGATGGCGGTCGCCTCGGCCCCGGCCCGATCCCGCCCGTCGGGGATCCCCGGGGCGTCGGAGTAGGCCGGGTCCATCCCCTCGGGGAGCGTGCGGGAGTCGGTGGCGGTGGGTTCGCCGAGGAAGATCCCCGTCCAGATCTTCAGCATCGACAGCAGGGTGAGGATGCTGACCGCCACCGCGACGGCCGCGGCGGCGATCTGGCCGGCGTCGAGGGCGGCGATGATCAGGCTGAGCTTGGCCACGAACCCGGAGAAGGGCGGGATCCCGGCCAGGGACATGGCGGAGGCGAAGAAGGCGATCGCGATGAGGGGTTCGGTCTTGGCCAGTCCGGAGAGCTGCCCGAGCCGCCGGGGACCGTAGCGCACCTCGATCGCGCCGATGGCCAGGAACAACGCGGCCTTGACGATCATGTGGTGCAGCAGATAGAAGATGCCGGCGGTGAGCCCGAGGGGGCCGAACAGGGCGACCCCGAGCAGGATGTACCCGATCTGGCTGACCATGTGGAACGCGAGGATCGAGCGCGGGGCGGCCTCGCCCACCGCGCCGAGCACGCCGATCAACATGGTGGCCGAGAACACGACCACGCCGATCCAGAGATAGCGCGAGTCGCCGTCGAAGATCACCGCGTAGATGCGGTAGATCGCGTAGATCGCGATCTTGGTGTGCAGGCCGGAGAACATGGCGGTCACGGCGGGGGACATCTTGGGGTACGCCCGCGCCAGCCACCCGTGCACGGGGACGACGGCGGCCTTGATCGCGAGGGCGAACAGCACCAGGGCGGTGGCCACGGCCACGCCGGTGTCCTCCGAGGCGGCCCCGTGGAGTTCGGCGATGTTGACGGTTCCCGTCAACCCGTAGATCAGTGCCACACCGATCAGCAGGATGGTCGAGGCGAGCAGGTTGACCGAGATGTAGAGGCGGGAGGCCGCGACGCCGGCGACGCTGGCCCGACCGGACCGGGTGATGATCATCAGCCCGTACGAGGGCAGGAGCATGACCTCGACAAAGACGAAGAAGTTGAACAGGTCCCCCGTGAGCAGGGCCCCGTTCACGCCGGCGGTCACGAGGAGCACCAACGGCGGGTAGAACCTCTTGAACGCCTCCCCGGCCGCGACCGCGAAGGCCGCGCACGTGAGCGTCAACAGACTCGTCACCGTGAGCATGAGCGCGGAGAACATGTCCAGCACGAACGGGATGGCCACCCCGGGCGCCCACAGCGCGACCTGGTGCACCACGACCGAACCGTCCGACACCCACGGCACGGTGGCGATCGCCGCGGCCAGTTGCGCCACGAGAACCGTGAACAGGACCGTCAGGACGAGGCGCGTCCTCGAGGCGACCGCGATGAGCAGGCCCGCCGTCAGCAGCGGGACGGCGACGAACAGGGTGAGGGCGGCGTCGAGCGTCATCGGTGGACCCCTTCCGCGTCGTGGGTCGACGGCTCGTCGGGCTCCGGGTCCTCGGGGTGGGCTCCCCCGGGGATCTCCGGGAGGAGGTCCAGGTGGTCGAGGTCGCCCACGTCGGTGTCGTCGTCGTCCCCCCCGATCACCGCCAGTACGAGCAGGTAGATCGTGATGGCGAACGCGATGACGATGGCGGTGAGCACGAACGCCTGTGGCAGGCCGTCGGAGGTCAGCGCCGGGTCGGGGTCGGCCACCAGTGGGGCCTCGCGCCGCGATGCGCCACCGGCCGCCATGAGCGTGAGGTGCGCGGCGTGGCTGAGCAGGATGAACCCGAGGATCACCCGGACCATCCCGCGCTGCAGGACGAGGAAGACGAAGCCGGCCATCAGGACGCCGACGGAGATCGCGAGGGTCATGTCTGTACCTCCCGGTTGTCGGTGGCGTCCACGGTCGGCTGGGCGTCCTCGGTGGCGGCCGCGGTGTCGGCCGTCGCTCCCGGGCCGGGGGGTGGGGGCGGCGCGACGGTCTCGTCGCTCCGGTCGTCCCCGCCGAGTTTGTCGATCGCGGCCATGATCACGCCGAGGACCGCCAGGTAGACGCCCACGTCGAAGACGAGGGCGGTGGTGAGGTGCACGTCACCGAGGTAGGCGTGCAGAGGAAGGAGGAACGAGCCGTCCACGAAGCCCGCCAGGCCCGTGACGACACCGATGATCACGCCCGCCGCGATGACGGAGACGTACGGCACCCGGATCCGCGCCGCCTGGTCATCGGGTGCGCGCAGATAGTAGATCGCGATCCCGGCGCCGCCGATGAGCGCGGAGTTGAACCCTCCACCGGGGGCGTTGTGGCCGCGCACGAGGAAGTAGAGCGAGAGCAGCACGATCAGGGGCCCGAGGATCCGGGCGAACGTGCGCAGGAAGACGCCGTTGTCCTGGGCGGACAGGAGCGGCGAGTCCGTGGGGACGGCGAGCGGCACCTCGCGGCGGGGCAGGGCGCGCCTGGCGTGCAGCGCCAGGATCACCGCGAGCCCGGCCACCCCGAGCACGGTGAGCTCACCGAGGGTGTCCAGCGCTCGGTAGTCAACCAGGACGGTGTTGACCACGTTGACGCCGCCGGTGTCCTCCTCCGCGTTGTCGAGGAAGTACCGCCCGACGTCGGAGAGTTCGCGGCGACCCGTCATCGCCCACACCGCCGCACCCGAGGCCAGGCCGACCACGATCGCGACGGCCGCGCTGACGAGCGTGCGCGAGCGGGAGACCGTGTGGAAGGCGCGGGGGAGACGCTGGAGGACCAGGACGATGACGACGACGGTGAGCACCTCGACGAGCAGCTGGGTCAACGCCACGTCGACCGCGCCGAGCGTGAAGAACCACAGCGCCATGGCGAACCCGACGATCCCGACGTTCGCGACGGCGCCGAGACGGGAGCGGGAGACGACCATGGCGGCGGTCCCCACCACGAGCAGCACCACCACCACCCAGTCCTCGGCGCGGACGGGCGAGCCCACCTCGGGGTCGGGGCGGACGGTCGCCACGCCCACGGCGGCCAGGGCGAGAAGCACCAGCAGGACGGCCCAGACGTGCCGGGAGATCCGGTCCGACCTGGTCACGTCACCGACGCGCGCGCCGCCCGCGATGGCCCAGCGGCGCAGCGCGTCGACCGTCGCCACGCCGGTGATGGGCGCGAGCTCGCGGTCGAGGAACCGGTCCACGGGATGGCGCACCAGGACCAGCACGATCCCGAACGTGATCACGACCATCGACATGAACAACTCCGGCGCGAACCCGTGCCAGAGACCGAAGTCCGCCTCGTAGCCCTCGCCGATGGAGGCGCGTGCGGCGGCCGCCACCGCCGGCTCGAGTACGAACCCGGTGAGACCGAGGACCAACCCCAGCACCGCGGGCAGCGCGGCGGGGAGGAAGAACGAGGCGCGGGGGGCCTCGATGGTCTCCGGGGTGCTGTGCACCGGCTCGGGCCCCGGCCTGGCCGGGGGACCGTGGGTGACGAACCCGCCGAGGAGAAAACGTGCCGAGTAGGCGAACGTGAAGGTGGCGGCGAACACGGCCAGGGCGCCGAGTGCGGGCCCGGTCCACGCGGCTCCCGGAGCGTCGAGCATGCTCTTGAACATCCACTCCTTGGACACGAAGCCCAGCAGTGGGGGCAGCCCCGCCATCGACGCCGCGGCCAGGCCCACGCCGATCGCCGTGCCGGGCATGATGCGGTAGAGCCGCGGGAGTCCGCTCATGGCGCGGGTGCCGGTCTGTTGGTCGACGACACCCACGAACATGAACAGTGACGACTTGAACAGCGCGTGGGCGATGGTGTGCACGATCGCGGCGACCATGGCCGCCGGGGTGCCCACGCCGATCGTCGCCACCAGGAATCCCAGCTGGCTGATCGTCGAGTAGGCGAGGAGTTCCTTGAGATCGTCCCGCTGCATCGCGAACACCGCGCCGAGAACGGCGGTGGTCATGCCACAGGTGATGAGCAGCAGGTTCCACACCGGCACGTCGTGCAGTGCCTCGGAGAACCGCAGCAGGAGGTAGATGCCGGCCTTGACCATGGCGGCGGCGTGTAGATACGCACTGACCGGGGTCGCCGCGACCATCGCGTCCGGCAACCACGCCTGGAACGGGAACTGCGCGGACTTGGTGAACGCGGCCATGGCGATCAGCACGGCGATCACGGCGGCGAAACCGGGGTCGGCGGACCACACCGGATCGGCCAGGATGTCCGACAGGACGGTGGTGCCGGTGCGGACCACCATGAGCGCGGCGGCGGTGAGCAGGCAGAGCCCGCCCGCGACGGTGACGAGCAGCGTCCGCACCGCGGGCTGCGTCCCCTTGGGTCCGGCGAGCGTGATGAGGAAGAACGAGCAGAGGGTCGTGAACTCCCAGGCGACGAACAGCAGGACGACGTCGTCCGCCAGGACGAGCCCGAGCATGGACGCCGCGAACAGCGTCATCAGGCCGTAGTACCCACCGTGGCCGCCACCGCGCCCCAGATACCGGGACGAGTAGGCCATCACGACGGCACCGATCCCGAGGACGATCATGGTGAACACGCGGGCCAGCGGGTCGAGCGACAGGCGCAGTTCGACGCCCAGCGCGGGCATCCACGCGGTCGTGGACACGGTGTCGACGGGGACGGCGAACCAGATGTACAGGGCGAGGCCCCCGAGCATCGCCGCGAGCGGCCATCCCGCGTCCCGCCCCATGATGCGGGCCAGCAACGGTGAGATCGCCGCGATGCCGAAGGCCACTGCGAGGGCGAGGGTCAATGTCACGTGCCGTTGGCTCCGGTGCTGTCGAGGTGGGCGTCGGAACAGACCCGTGGGTACCGAGCCCGCCGGGCAAGGCTAACACTCTCCGCCCGGGAGGATTCGGGCAGGATTCCGGGGCATGCCGAATGACCTGCGGGAACGAGTGCGCTGTGTCACTATCATCCACCGCATGCCCCCCACCCCCAGTGCAGACGACCGCGTGGAGGACGCCGACGACGGACCTCCCACCACCGAGTCCGACCCCGTGGACAGCCGGGTGGAGGACCCGGCGGACGGTCGCAAGGACGACCCGGCTCCCGGTACCCCGGCCGGCCCGGGGCCCGGTCGGCGGGCCCTCGCGCTGGTGGTGCTGATCCTGCCGCTGATCCTGGCGGCGCTGTGGGCGGCCGTCGGTCCCGCCCCGGCCGAGGACCCCGACCGCGCCGGTGCGGGGGGACCCCTGCAGTCCGCGCTCGCCGACGCCTCTGCCCAGTCGACCTTCACCAGAGCCGGGGCCGAGCAGCTCAGGGACGGTTCGGCCGAGCTTGCGGACGGCGCCGAGCAGATGAGTGCGGGCGGCGCCGAACTCGCGGACGGGATGGACCAGCTCCAGTCGGCGATCGGTCAGGCGGGCACCGGTGCGACCGAGGTCGCCGGGGGAGTGCGGGAGGTCGTCGGTGCGGTACGCGGGGTGGCGGTGATCCAGGGCCAGGTCTCGACCGCGATCGACGACGCCATGGGGCGCCTGGAGGGCAACGCCCCCGAGGTGGTCCGGGCCAGGGAGGCCCTCACCGGTCTGCAACAACAGCTCGCCACCCAGGGGATGGGCCAGGGGACCCTCGACGGACTCGACGCGCTGGAGGGCGGTGCAGACGAGCTCGCCCGGCAGCTCTCGGCGCCGGGAGCCCCCCTGAGGGACGGCGTGTTCCAGGTGACGCGCGGTTCGCACGAACTGCGGGACGGGGCGGCGGAGCTCGCCGCCGGAACCGGGGAACTGCGCGACGGGGCCGCCGATGTCGCCGGGTCCGCCGAACGGACCGATGACGCGATCGGCCGGGCCGGGCGTGCACTGGCCGCGGAGCGGGGCGACGCCGGGGCCGCCGCCGCGGAGGCCGCCGACGACACACAGCGCCGCACCTCGGCCGGGATCCTCGCCCTGGCCGCGGCGGCGGTGCTGGGAGCCCTGCTCGTCCAACTGGTCCGCCGGCCCGGCTCCGGCATCTCCGAACCGGTCCTCGCCCTGGCGGTGTTGTCCGCGGGTCTGTCCGCGTGGGCTCTTGCCACGGCGGATGCGCCGACCGCCGCGACCGCGGCGGCCGTCGTGGGACTGATCCTCCTCGTCGTCGTCGCCTCGTCGGCCCTGTGGCACGCACTGACCGTCGTGCTCGGCACCTGGCCGGGCCGCGTGGCGGGACTACTCGTGGCGGCCGCATCGATCGGCGTCGCCTGGTGGGTGTGGGTCTCGGGAGGAGCCCCGGCCGCGGCCCTGACGGCGGTGTCGGGCACCCCGACCGGTCAGGCCACCGCGGCTCTCGACGCCGTCCTGCTGGGGGGCTCGCCCACGGTGGCGTGGACGGGCGCCGCGGTGCTCGCCGCGGTGGCCCTGTGTGCCGGTCTGGCGGCCGGGATCTGCGGGTGGCGGCCCGTCAGCCGCGCTCGCCGGCTCCCGACGTGGTCTCGAGAGGGGCGTCCACCCCGCCGTCCGTGAGCATCGGGACGTCAAAGACGAACTCGGGGATCGCGAAGGCGTCCACCAGCGTGCGCGCCTTGCCGGCGAGCTTGGTGCACAGCCGGTTGCGGGCGGCGGTGGCGGCCTTGGTGCGCTCGGTCGTCAGCCGGTTGTGCTCGAGGAACCATCCCTTGTCGTTGTCCACGATGTCCAGGACGTACAGGTCGCAGAGCGTGCCCAGGACCTTCTTGGCCTCCGGGTCCTCGCACGCGTCCACGGCCTCGGCGAAGCGGGCGAACACCCAGCTGTCCATGTGCGCGCG